>NZ_JAHWXK010000001.1:2408333-2709375 GCF_023091155.1 Microbacterium sufflavum
AGATCTCCCCGGGCGTCGAGCAGTGCGACAGCGGGATGAGCTGGTGACGCTGGTCGCGCTGGAGGGCGTCGCCAAGAGCGTCCTCCTGCCCGACGACTCACGCCTGGAGATCCTCCGCAGCGTCGACCTCGAGGTCGGCGCGGGCGACCACGTGTCGATCGTGGGACGGTCGGGTTCGGGCAAGTCGACGCTGCTCAACATCCTCGGCATGCTCGATGCCCCCACGTCCGGGACGGTGTCGTTCGAGGGGCGGGAGGTCCGCCGGATGCGCTCCGGTCGCCTCGACCGTCTCCGGGGTGAGAACGTGGGCTTCGTGTTCCAGCAGTTCAACCTGCTGCCCGGTCGCACCGCGCTGGACAACGTCATGATGCCGCTCGGCCACGCGCGCGGACGGCTGTTCTGGGACCGCCGCCGCATCGCCGCCGACATGCTGGAGCGCGTCGGACTCGGGCACCGCGTCGACCAGGTCGCCGACCGGCTCTCCGGCGGCGAGCAGCAGCGCGTCGCGATCGCCCGCGCGCTCGTACGCCGCCCGGTGCTGATCCTCGCCGACGAGCCGACCGGCGCCCTCGACATCGACACCGGCGCGACCGTGATGGCCCTGCTCGACGAGGTCGCGACCGAGACCGACGCCGCCCTCGTCACGATCACGCACGACCTGCACGTCGCGGCTCGCGCGCGCCGCCACTACCGCCTGGACGCCGGGCGGCTGGAGCCGGCCGACCTCACGAAGGCGTTCGAGGCGTCCACGCTCGCCGCCTCGGTGCCCGGGGCCGCGGAGGTCGCGTCGTGACCGGGTTCCTCGGAGCGCTCTCCGACGCCTGGGCCGAGATCCGGGTGCACAAGCTCCGTGTGCTGCTCAGCCTCATCGGCATCGCCGTGTCGGTGGGCGCGCTCACCGCGGTCGTGGCGATCTCGGAGTACCAGCGCCAGTTCCAGGAGGAGCAGTCGGACCGCTGGGGCGGCCGTGCGGCCACCGTGGTCGTGGCGGTGTCGGCCGACGACGGCACCCCGGTCGACGCGGACGAGGTGGACGAGCGCTTCCGCAGGGCCTCGGAGCGCTTCGGCTTCAGTCACACCGCCCGGATCGCCCAGGGCCTCTCGCTCGGCGTGGCGCTGCCCGACGGGGTGACCCCGGTGAACACCCGGCTGGTCGACCCTGCGTACTCGCAGATCCACCGGGAGAAGCTGCTCGAGGGCCGGTGGCTGCACGACGGCGACCTCGAGGCGCTCGCACCGGCGGTGGTCATCAGCGAGCCGCTGTGGGAGCGCATCGGGCGGGTCCCGGTCGCCCAGCACCCCACGATCACCGTCACCGGAGACGCCGGCGGCACCTACCAGGTGGTCGGGGTCGTGCCGCGGCAGGGCTTCGGCGACGAGGAGCTCCGTCTGGACCTGCTGTACGACGCCTACCGTGACCGCGTCGACGCGCTGCCGGAGGAGACGTTCACCCAGTACGAGGTGTGGCTCGGCCCCGACGAGGTCGACGCGATCGCGCCGGTGCTCGCGATGGACCTCCGCGCCGGGCTGCCGGAGGGGCAGACGGTGTCGGTGAGCCGCTCGGACTGGGCGGCGCAACCCGGCACCGCCGACGCTCAGGCCACGTTCGAGATGGTCACGGGCGGCATCGCGTCGCTGATCCTCGCGCTCGGTGCGCTCAGCCTGATCAACATCCAGCTCGTCGCGATGCGCCAGCGGGTGCGGGAGATCGGGGTGCGTCGGGCCTTCGGCGCGAGCTCCGGCCGGGTGTTCTTCGCGGTGTTCCTGGAGAGTCTGGTGGCGACGACCGTGGCGGGGGCGATCGGCATCGCGATCGTCGTGGCGGTGCTGCGCTCCGAGTGGCTGATCGGCTCGATGTTCCCCGGTATCCAGGACATCCCGCCGTTCCCCATGCGGGCGGCACTGGTCGGTCTCGTCGCCTCGGTCGTGGTCGGCGCGGTGTCGGGCTTCATCCCCGCGCTCGTGGCGCTGCGGGTCAAGGTGATCGACGCCATCCGGTTCTGACACACGGGCGGTGCGTCCGCGACCTGATGGAACAATGGGCCCATGCCTGAGCTCGAGTACCGCATCGCCGATCTGTCCCTCGCCGACGCCGGACGGCACCAGCTGCGGCTCGCCGAGAACGAGATGCCAGGGCTCATGGCCCTGCGCGCGGAGTTCGGCGCGGCGCAGCCGCTCAGGGGCGCGCGCATCGCGGGATCGCTGCATATGACCGTGCAGACGGCCGTGCTGATCGAGACGCTCGTGGCGCTCGGTGCCGAGGTGCGCTGGGCCAGCTGCAACATCTTCTCCACGCAGGACGAGGCGGCCGCGGCGGTCGTGGTCGGCCCGCACGGCACGGTGGACGCGCCCGCCGGTGTGCCCGTGTTCGCGTGGAAGGGCGAGACGCTCGAGGAGTACTGGGCGTGCACCGAGCGGATCTTCGACTGGTCGTCGTCGGGCGTCGACGGCCCGAACCTCATCCTCGACGACGGCGGCGACGCCACGCTGCTGGTGCACAAGGGCGTCGAGTTCGAGCGGGCGGGCGTCGTCCCCGATGCCGCCGAGGGCGACCCGCACGAGTACCGTGTGATCCTCGACCTGCTCCGTCGGACCCTCACGGCGTCGCCCGACCGCTGGACGCGGGTCGCCGCCGGGCTGATCGGCGTCACCGAGGAGACCACCACGGGCGTGCACCGCCTGTACGAGCTCGCGGTGTCGGGAGACCTGCTGTTCCCGGCCATCAACGTCAACGACGCGGTCACGAAGAGCAAATTCGACAACAAGTACGGCATCCGTCACTCGCTGCCCGACGGGCTGAACCGGGCGACCGACGTGCTGATCGGCGGCAAGGTCGCGTTCGTGTGCGGCTACGGCGACGTGGGCAAGGGAGCGGCCGAGGCGCTGCGCGGTCAGGGCGCCCGGGTCATCGTGAGCGAGGTCGACCCCATCTGCGCGCTGCAGGCCGCGATGGACGGCTTCGAGGTGGCGCGTCTGATCGACGTGGCCGGCGGGGTCGACATCGTCGTGACCGGGACCGGCAACCGCGACGTGGTGACGGTGGAGCACCTGCTGGCGCTCAAGCACCTCGCGATCGTCGCGAACGTCGGCCACTTCGACAACGAGATCGACATGGCGGGGCTGGAGGCGCTCGACGGTGCGGAGAAGGTCGAGATCAAGCCGCAGGTGCACGAGTGGCGCCTGCCGAGCGGTCGCAGCGTGCTCGTGCTCAGCGAGGGCCGGCTGATGAACCTCGGGAACGCGACCGGGCACCCGTCGTTCGTGATGAGCGCGTCGTTCACGAACCAGGTCCTCGCGCAGCTCGAGCTGTTCACGAACGCGGCGGCGTACCCGGTCGGGGTTCACGTGCTGCCCAAGGCACTCGACGAGAAGGTCGCGCGTCTGCACCTGGACGCGCTGGGCGTGCGGCTCACGACGCTCACCGAGAGCCAGGCGGCGTACATCGGGGTGCCCGTCGAGGGGCCGTACAAGCTCGACCACTACCGCTACTGAGCGCGGCGGAGAGGCGAGGTCAGACGCCGACGCGGCGACCCGTCAGCCGCTCGGCGCGGCGGTCTGCGTTCTCCAGGGCCCGCCGCTCGCGCTCCCGCCGCAGCACCGTGATGCCCACGAGCACGAGCTCGGCGGGGGCGGCGGGCACCGGCGACACGAACGGCGCCGCCTCCGCGAGCAGTCCCTGCGCCACCCGCTCGCGCGCGGCGGGCATCATCCGCGGCGCGCTCTCCAGGAACTGCGAGATGCGGCGCGCCAGGCGATCGGGCAGCCGGGCGACGTCGGCGATCTGCGCCCATCCGGCGAGCTGCGGCGGAAGCACGGGCGCGTGCCCGGTCAGCCGTGGCGTGCGCACGCGCTGGCTGTACGTGCCGGCGACGAGGTCGCCGAGTCGCTGCGAGCGGGAGGTGAACGCGCCCACCAGCACCGCCAGGCCGCCGAACGTGAGGTAGATCTCCAGCACGCCGAGGAGCGCGCGGATGAAGGCGTGCCGGAACCCGGCGGCGCCGCCGTCCAGGCGCACGATGCGCCCGCCGACCGCGAGCTTGCCGAGGCTGCGTCCCTTCAGGGCGACCTCCATCGTGATCGGCAGGACGACGAAGCTCACCACGAGCGCGGCGACGGTGGCGATGCGGTCGGTCGCCTCGTCGAGCACGCCGGCGTCGAGCAGCCAGATGCGCAGGAAGATCCACAGCACGAAGACGCCGTAGCCCACGAGCATGTCGATGATCGCTCCCGCGGCGCGGAGCACGAACCCGACCGGCTGCACGTCGATCGCGACCGCCTCACCGGAGAGCACCTCGTCGGAGACGTCGATCTGCGCGGACATGAGTACAGTAAATCAGGTGGATGCCGATGCCCTGACCGACGTCCGCCGGTCCGAGTGGGAGCGGCTGGATCAGCTCAGCCGCGCTCGCCTCGACGGCGCGGGGGTCGACGAGCTCATCGTGCGCTACCGCGCCGCATCCGCCGACCTCGCCGAGCTCAAGACCTCCGTCGGCGACTCGCCGCAGGGCGCCTACCTCTCGACGATCCTGGTGCGCGCGCGACTGCGGCTCACCGGCGCCTCCGACAGCATCCTCACCCAGGTCGGGCGCTTCTTCGGGCTCCAGCTCCCCGCCGCCCTCTACCGGCTGCGCTGGACCACCCTGATCATCGCGGTCGCGTTCATCGCGGTCGCCGTGGGCGTCGCGGGCTGGATCGCGAGCGATCCGGCGCTGGTGGCGACGCTCGGCCCGCCCGACGCCCTGGAGCAGTACGCCGACGAGAGCTTCACCGGGTACTACACCGAGAACCCCGCTGCCGTGTTCATGGGCATGGTGTGGACGAACAACGCCTGGATCTCGATGCAGTGCGTGCTGTTCGGCGTCACGGGCATCTGGCCGATCTACATGCTGCTGCAGAACGCCCTCGGGCTCGGCACGTCGGGCGCGGTCATGGCGGCCCACGACAAGGCCGACCTGATGGTGCTCTACATCCTGCCGCACGGCATGCTCGAGATGACCTGCATCTTC
Source organism: Microbacterium sufflavum (assembly GCF_023091155.1). Taxonomy (NCBI): domain Bacteria; kingdom Bacillati; phylum Actinomycetota; class Actinomycetes; order Micrococcales; family Microbacteriaceae; genus Microbacterium; species Microbacterium sufflavum. The sequence continues at coordinate 2,413,340 of NZ_JAHWXK010000001.1, forward strand.
GTCGCAGCCGCCGCCGGGCTGCACGTGTTCTGGGCGTGGGTGGCGCCGGGTCGCCGGTCGCGCGGTGAAGCGCTCGCGGAGGAGGGGCGGGCCCTCGCCACGGTCGCGATCGGGCTCGTCTTCGCCCTGTTCCTGTCGGGCCTGGTGGAGGGTTTCGTCACGGGCTGGGCGCTGCCGTGGCCGGTCAAGATCGGCATCGGGGCCGCGGCGCTCGCCGTGTTCCTCGTCTACATGCTCGCCATCGGCGGACGGGCGTATCGCCGCGGGGAGAGCGGCGACCTGGTCGAGTACGAGGCCGGCACGCCGCGGCTCGTCGCCGGCTGACGACGGCCCCGGTCACAGCCGTCCGGCGGCCTTGAGCTCCAGGTAGCGGTCGGCAATCCGGGGTGGGAGCGCCTCGGGGTCGGCGGCGATGGCCTCGCCGCCCGCCCGCCGGATCGCGTCGGCCACGTTCTCCGCGTCGCGGAGCGTCCGCTCGGCCGCTGCGGCGACGTACACCTCCTCGCGCGAGCCCCTGGCGCGCGCCAGTGCGGCGATCCCGTCGTCGGTGACCGAGCCGACCAGCACGGTCGTCGCCCGCGACGCGGTCGGGAATGCGCCGAGGAAGCCGCGTGCGGACTCCGCCGCGTCCTGCGCCGTGAGCGCGACGATCAGCGAGGGGCGCGTGGTCAGGGTGCGCACCGCCGCGAACGCGCTCTGCCAGTCGGTGTCCACCAGTCGTGCGTGCACGGGGGCCATGGCATCGGTGAGCGCGGGAAGGAGCGCGGTGCCGTCGACGCCGGTGACCCTGGCCCGGACGACCCGGTCGAACATCAGCAGGTGCACGTGGTCGCCCGCGCGGGAGGCGAGGGCCGCGAGCAGGAGCGCGGCCTCGAGGCTCGCATCCAGGCGGGTGCCGTCGCCCACGCGGGCCGCTGCCGTGCGACCCGTGTCGACGAGGATGACGACGTGGCGGTCGCGTTCCGGGCGCCAGGTCCGCAGCATCGTGGTCCCGGCCCTGGCGGTCGCGCGCCAGTCGATCGAGCGCACGTCGTCGCCCCGGACATACTCGCGCAACGAGTCGAACTCGGTGCCCTGACCGCGCACCTGGATGCTCGTGTTGCCGTCGAGCTCCCGCAGCCGGGCGAGCCGGGAGGGGAGGTGCTTGCGGGAGCTGAACGCGGGCAGCACGCGGATGGCGCCGCGGACGAGGTGGCGCGCCTGCCGTCCCGCGATGCCGAGGGGCCCGCGCGAGCGGATCACGACGAACTCGCTCACCAGCTCGCCGCGACGGCGAGGATGCAGCGGCAGCTCGACCCGTCCGCGCTCACCCGACGCGATGCGCAGGCGCTGGCGCTCCAGGGGCGCACCGGCGGTGGGCTGCCAGGCGTCGCGGATCACGGCGTCGAGCGTCCGCGTTCCGTGGTTGTGCAGGGCGACGCTGACCGGCACGGGTTCGCCGAGGCGCGCCCGCGCGGGCAGCCGGCGGGTGACGGTCACCGCGCGGGGACTCGCCGCCCGCACCACGTCGAACACCACGAGCAGGGCGCACAGCGCGAGCCAGCCTCCGAGCACGGCGTACGGCGGCACCCCCGCGAGACCGGTTAGGACCAGCGGGACGATGCCGACGGCGAGGGCGACGGCGAGGCGTCCGGTGACGAACACCTAGATCGGCACCCTGGTCTGCTGCACCACGGAGGTGAGCACCGCGTCGGCGGACACGCCCTCCATCTGCGCGTCGGGCCGCAGCTGCAGCCGGTGGCGCCAGACGGGGACGAGCATGGTCTGCACGTGGTCGGGCGTCACGGCCGTCGACGCGTTGAGCCAGGCCCAGGCCTTGGCGGCAGCGAGGAGTCCGGTCGAGGCGCGCGGGCTCGCGCCGAGCTCCACGGAGGGGGACTGGCGGGTGGCCCGTGCCAGGTCGACGACGTAGCCGAGCACGTCGTCCGTGACCTCGACGGCGGCGGCCGCGTGCTGGGCGGCGCGGATCTCCTCGGCGGACACCACGGCTTCGACGCCCGTGAGCTCGCGCGGCGAGAAGCCCTGCGCGTGGCGCCGCAGCACCGACACCTCGGCGTCGCGCTCCGGCATGCCGACGACGAGCTTCATCAGGAACCGGTCGAGCTGCGCCTCGGGGAGCGAGTACGTGCCCTCGTGCTCGATCGGGTTCTGGGTCGCGGCGACCAGGAACGGATCGGGCAGCGTGCGGCTCACGCCGTCGGCCGACACCTGACGCTCCTCCATGGCCTCCAGGAGCGCGGCCTGCGTCTTCGGCGGCGTGCGGTTGATCTCGTCCGCCAGCAGGATGTGCGTGAACACGGGGCCGGCGCGGAAGTCGAACTCGCCCGTCCTGGCGTCGTACACGAGTGAGCCGGTCACGTCGCCGGGCATGAGGTCGGGCGTGAACTGCACGCGCTTGGTGTCGAGCCCCAGGGCCCTGGCGAACGACCGCACGACCAGCGTCTTCGCGACGCCGGGCACGCCCTCCAGGAGCACGTGACCGCGGGCGAGCAGCGACACCAGCAGACCGGTGACGGTGCCCGCCTGACCGACCACGGCCTTGTCGACCTCGGTGCGGACGCGGTGCATGGCCTGGCGCAGCGCGGCGTCGTCGATGGGACGGTTGTCGTCGGTCACGGGGTCTCCTCGGATTCCGGGGTGAGCGGGGGTCGGTCGGGGCGGCGGGGCGTCATCCGTCGTCGCTCCGCGCGGTGCGGGCCGTGTCCTCGACGGCGGTCTCGAGCTCGTCGAGCTGGCGCGCGAGGGCGATCAGGGCGGCGTCGTCGGCGGGTGGCGCTCCGGCGAGCAGCGCCTGCAGGGTGCCGCGGGGGATCCGCAGCCGGTCGGCGGCGGCGTCGGCGACCTCGTCGGCTCCGGCCTGGACGGCGAGCCCGAGCCGGACGGCGAGCCGTCGGCGGGTCCCTTCGCGCAGCGCTTCGGCCGCGTGCTGGGCGTCGGCGGCCTTGGCGGTGAGCCGGGCGCGTCCGAGCATCGTCTCCGAGGCCCGGACGGTGACCGGCAGCGTCTCGGCGACGAGCGGGCCGAAGCGCCGCCCTCTCGCCACCGCCACCGCGAGTCCGGCGGCGAGGAGCAGGAGGATGGCCGGGGTGACCCAGCCCGGCGTGAGGCTGCCGAGCGTGTCCGGTGCGGCGGTGCCCTCGACGTCGGAGTCCTGGAAGGAGGGGACGTACCAGACGAGGCGGTCGGACTGGCCGAGCAGCGCGAGGCCGAGGGCGGCGTTGCCGTTCTCGGCGAGGAAGGCGTTGCTGAACAGCTTGGTGCCGTCGACGATCGTGCGACGGTTGCCGTCGCGGTCGTCCACGAGCACGGCCGCGTCGCTGTCGTCGCCGAAGCAGGCGTCGACGCCGCTCGCGGGCGAGAACAGGCGGTCGGGCCGGATCGTGCCCACTTCGGCGAACTCGGGCACGGCGCAGTCGGCCGCGGCGGTGGAGACGCTGCCCGGCGCGGGCTCGCCGATCCGCAGTTCCCCGAGCAGGTGCGTGCCGGTGGAGAGGAAGACCACGCGTGCGGCCGGCGCGATGAGGTCGGCGATCGCGTCGTCGCTCAGGGTGTACGGGTTGGTCATGGCCAGCGTGGCATCGTCGTCCAGTGCCGCGCGGACCTCGGCGCGGCTGCGGGCGACCTCGACCTCGACGCCCCGGTCGCGGAGGATCTCGGCGAGGGCGAGCGCCCCCGTGTCGCTGCGGCTCTCCGGGTCGAGGGCACCGCGAGCGCCGGGGCTGCTGGCGGCGAACTGCGAGGCGGCATAGGCCACGACGAGTACGAGGATGCCGATGAGCGCCCAGCCCACGATCGCGCCAGTGCGGCGAGGGCGCCGCTCGGCCGTCGTGGCGTCCTGCGGGGTGACGAGGGTCATGCGGGTACCGCCTCCGGTCGCCGCGCGCGCAGGCGGTCGTCGGTCGCGGCGAGCTCGCGGTAGGTCTCCTCGGAGGCGGGGTGGCGCAGGTAGCGCACATCGTCGAAGGCGGCGGCGGCGCGGCGCATCGCGTCGGACTCCTCGGCGAACACGAGGCTCGCCGATCGTGCGATGGCCTGCGCGGTCGCGCCGGGCGCGGGGTCGATGAGGTCGCGTTCGAGGAGGCTGCGCGCGATGGCCCGGTAGCGCAGCACCACGGCCGTGTCCCAGTCGCCGTCGCGCGCGCTGCGCTCGGCATCGGTGCGCAGCTGCGCGGCGGTGCGGTCGTCGTCGGCGCCCAGCAGGTGCGCGTGGCCGCGACGTACCGCGCGGGACCGCCGGGGGCGCCCCCACACGAGCAGGGCCGTGATCAGGGCGGCCCCGATCAGCAGGACCACGGCGATGAGTGCGACGGGGCCGACGCTCTGACCGTTGCCGGAGCTGAACAGATCGGCGAGGAACCGTCCGACGTCGCGGGCGAGCAGATCGAACCAGGTCGGCTTGGCGTCGGCGTAGCGCGGGTTGGCGAGCTCCTCCTCGGCCCACCGGCGCGCTTCATCGCCGTCGGGGATGAAGACCTCGTCGAACCGGAGCATCATACGGAGCGGTCACCGCCACCGGGAGCCGTGCCGTCGCCCTCGGGCGCGGAAGCGGGCGTCGCCGGAGCCGCGGGACGCGGGGCCGGGGCGGGCGGGGGCGCGGGGGCGAAGGCCGGCGCGGGTGCCGGCGGGTACGCGGGTGCCGGCGGGAACCCGGGCACGGGCTGAGACGCAGGCGCGGGTGCCGGCGGGTACGCGGGGGAGGGCGCGTCGCCGAACCCCGGGGCCGTCCCGGCCGGCGGTGGACCGTAGGGATACGGCTGCGGCGCGGCCTGGGGGTACCCGTACCCCTGTGTCATCATCACGTGCTCCGGAACCTGACGCGGCGGCGGGGCGGAGGTGACGGCGCGGGCGGTGTCCACCACGAACGGGTCGCCGAGCTGGTCCTCACTCGCACCGAGGTCGAGGCGCTCCACATAGGAGAGGAGCGTCTGGTCCAGGCCCTCGTAGCGCATGCGGCAGTCGAGGTAGACCAGCACACCGCCCGTGCTCTGCACCACGATCGTGATCGCCTGCAGGATCAGCAGGAGCACCTGCGGGGCGAGGAGGGCGAAGACGTAGCCGATCACCGCACTCGGCTCGCTGGCGCCGGTCGGCGCGATCACGGTTCCGAGGAACGACGACACCAGCGCCGTGGGGATGCTCACCACCTGCATCGCCAGCCCCATGATGAGGCTGATCAGGAACGTCACTCCGAACGCGACCCAGAACCGGCCGCGCGTCAGACGCCACGACCGCACGAACGCGTCGCGGAAGCGCGCGCGCTCCAGCACCAGGATCGACGGGACGAGAAGCAGCTTGGTGGTCAGCCAGATGGTCAGGGGGATCGCGGCGATCGCCAGCAGGACCACCACGATGATCACGATGCCGATCAGCTCCGGCGTGCCGCCCAGACCGCCGGCGGTGAGTGCGCCGATGATGGCGACGACGATCGCGATGCCGCCGAACATCGCGAGCACCGAGAGCGATGCGAAGCCGGCGAGCCGCCAGAACGCGGGGAGCATGCGGCGCCAGAGCATGCGCAGCGAGGCCTTCCGCCCGACGGCGGCGTACCCGATGTCGGCGGCCACCACGCCCTGCATCATCGCGGTGAAGGCGATCGACGCGAGCCCGACGATCAGCCCGGCGATCACGTTGATGGCGATCGTGCCGGCGAGCACGGCCTCGAAGTCGGGCGACGAGGGAGACACCGTCTCGAGGCGGGTGAAGGTGGTGAACAGCACGACACCCATGACACCGGCGGTCGCGATGACGACGACGAACTGGATCACGACGGCGAACCCGAACAGCACCTTCGGGTTGTGGCGGAGCGCCGCGAAGGCCTTGCCGAGCAGCATGCCGAACGTCAGCGGATGAAGGGGGATGATCCCCTTCTTGGGGGCTGGGGTCCACGTCTGGCCGCTCACGGGCCTCCCTCCGTCGTGCGCTCCCATCGTGTCATATCCTCGCGGTGAGGCGCAGACCTGCGGAGGGCGGTACTCGGTGCCATAAGGTAACAGTTATGACCTCACGCATCCTCGTGGTCGACGACGACACGGCGCTCGCCGAGATGATCGGCATCGTGCTGCGCACGGAGGGCTTCGAGCCGGTCTTCTGCGCGGACGGCGCGCGCGCGGTCGACGAGTGGCGCGCACAGCGTCCCGACCTGGTGCTGCTGGACCTCATGCTCCCCGGTATGGACGGCATCGAGATCTGCACGCGGATCCGGGCGGAGTCCGGGGTGCCGATCATCATGCTCACGGCGCGCAGCGACACCGCGGACGTGGTGCGTGGCCTCGAAGTGGGCGCAGACGACTACATGGTCAAGCCGTTCAACCCGAAGGAACTGGTCGCCCGCATCCGCACCCGGCTGCGCCCGACCCCGCAGACCACCAGCGAACAGCTGCGCATCGGAGACCTCACGGTCGACGTCGACGCGCACGAGGTCCGCCGGGGAACCACGCCCATCGCCCTGACGCCGCTGGAGTTCCAGCTGCTCGTGGCCCTCGCCTCCAAGCCGCAGCAGGTGTTCTCGCGCGAGATGCTGCTCGAGCAGGTGTGGGGCTACCACTACAAGGCCGACACCAGACTGGTGAACGTGCACGTGCAGCGGCTGCGCGCGAAGGTCGAGCTCGACCCGGACAACCCGAAGATCGTGATGACCGTGCGCGGTGTGGGCTACCGCGCCGGCAGCGTCGCCTAGGCGCACGATGGCCGCGACGACAGCGACCACGGCCGTCGCTGTGCTGCGCGACTGGCGTGGCTGGCCGGCCGTGATCTCGGCGCTGTGGCGGCGGTCGCTGCGGTTCCGCACCCTGGCGATCACCCTGGTCGCGACCTCGCTGGCGATCTTCATCACGTGCGTCACCATGGCGCTCGTGATCCAGAACGACCTGTTCGTCTCCCGCAAGAACGTCGCTCTGGAGGACGCGCGCCGCGCGGTCGACCAGGCGCAGAGCATCCTCGACGTGGCCGAGGTGGGCGACGACCCCGCGGCGCTCACCGACCTGTGGAACAGCATCCCCGACACGCTGGCGCGCACGTCCAGCGCCGATCAGCTGGCCGGGTTCAAGATCGAGGATGAGCCGGGAGGGGTGCGACTGAACGGCTTCACGGCCGGCCTCACCGCCAACCTCCTCAGCCCCGAGCTGAAGACGAGGGTGGAGGAGCTCGACTACGTCCAGGCGTGGCAGTCGGTCGCGCTGCCGGTCGAGGACGGGGGAGAGGTTCCCGGCATCATCGTGGGGCAGCAGCTCCAGGTGCCGGAGGCCGGCCCGTTCGCGATCTACTTCGCGTACGACCTGGCCGATGCCGATCAGACGCTGGTGTTCGTGCAGCGCACGCTGTGGATCGCCGGGATCGGCCTGGTGGCGATCGTCGCCGCGATCTCGTGGATCGTGCTGCGGACGGTGTCGACGCCGATCGTGCAGGCCGCGGAGACCAGCGCGCGCCTCGCCGCGGGCGACCTCGGCGTGCGGCTGGAGGTGCACGGCGAGGATGAGCTCGCGACCCTCGGCCGGTCGTTCAACGCCATGGCCGACAGCATCGAGGCGCAGATCAAGGAGCTCGGGGAGCTGTCGATGGTGCAGCAGCGCTTCGTGTCGGACGTCTCCCACGAGCTCCGCACGCCGCTGACGACGATCCGTCTCGCCGCCGACATGCTCAACGACCACCGTGACGAGTTCGACGCGACCACCGCCAGGGCGACCGAACTGCTGCACGCGCAGGTGCAGCGCTTCGAGACTCTGCTGTCCGACCTGCTGGAGATCAGCCGGTACGACGCGGGGTCCGTGCAGCTGGAGCTCGAGGCGACGAGCCTCGCGCACCTCGCGGAAGACGTCATCGAGCAGATGCGGCCGCTCGCCGACGGCCGCGGCTCGGAGCTGCGGCTCGTCGCACCGGGCGGCTACTCGCCGGTGGACATGGATCCGCGCCGGGTGCGTCGAGTGCTGCGCAACCTGGTCGGCAACGCGATCGAGCACGGCGAGGGCCGGCCGATCGTGGTCACCGTCGACAGCAATCAGCACGCGGTGGCGGCGGGTGTACGCGATTTCGGCCTCGGCATGGACCCGGCCGACGCCGAGCGCGTGTTCGACCGGTTCTGGCGCGCCGATCCCTCCCGGCAGCGCACGATCGGTGGCACGGGGCTCGGACTGTCGATCGCTTTGGGCGACGCCACCCTGCACGGCGGTACGCTCGCGGTGTGGTCCGAGTTGGGCGTCGGGTCGAACTTCGTGCTGACCATCCCTCGCCACGACGGTGTTCTCGACGGGCCGAGCCCGGTCCCGGTGGAGCCTCAGGAGCCGCTGGCGGAACTGGGCGACGCGACGCAGCCGATCTCGATCGCGGAGATGTACTCGGAGCTGCTCGAGGGGAGGGAGGAACCGTGAGTGCACGCAGGTCGCGACGTCTCGCGCTCGCCGCCGCCCTGGGCATCGTGGCGCTGCTCCTCCCCGCCTGCGCCGGTCTGCCCACGAGCGGCGATGTCGCGGTGGGTCTCAAGCTCGGCGAGTCGCCGCAGGATGTGGACGTCCTCCCCGTCGCCTCCGGTCCCATCGCCGGAGCCGGTCCGGAGGAGATCGTCGAGGGCTTCCTGGAGGCCGGGATCACGACGTCGGACAACTGGGACACGGCGCGCGAGTTCCTCGCCCCGGCGCTGCAGCGCAGCTGGGCACCGTCGGCGGGCGTGTCGATCGACGTCGGCCCCGAGGCGCGGACGCTGTCGTCCACGGTGCCGGAGGACGAGGTGGAACAGGCGGACACCGCCGAGGTGCAGGTGCAGCTCGACCTGGTGGCGAGCGTCGACGGGGCGGGTGCCTACAGCGGCGCGCCCGGCGACTCCAGCGTCCCCTTCGCGCTGGAGCGCATGGACGACGGCGAGTGGCGCATCACCCAGGCGCCCGACGGCATCGTGATCGATGAGGCGCGGTTCCCGAAGGTGTTCGAGGGGTATCCGCTGCAGTGGTTCGACTCCTCGTGGTCGCGCCTCGTGCCGGACATGCGGTGGTTCCCCCGACGCCAGAGCCCGGCGACGACCGTCACGCAGGCGCTCGTGAGCGGAACGCCGTCGGAGTGGCTGGACCCGGCCGTGCAGACCGCGTTCGCCGCCGACGTGCAGTTGGCGCAGGACGCGGTGCCGATCACGGGACAGGTGGCTCAGGTCGCTCTGACGCGTCCGGCGTCCGGACTGGACCAGACCACGCTTGCCCGCATGCGCACGCAGTTGCAGTCCACGCTGAAGGCCGCCGGGGTGAACGTCACGCAGGTGCGCTTCAGCGTCGACGGCAGGTCCCTCGACGCGGGGGTGGTCGAGCTCGCAGGCACCCCGGCGGACGTCGGGACGCTCGTCCTGCGGAACGGCGAGTTCGGGCGGATCGTCGGCGACGAGATCTCCCCGATCCCGGACATCAGCGAGCAGATCGTCGCGATCCCGCAGCCGATCCTGGCGATCGACGTCGGCATCGACGACTCCTACGCGGTCGTGCAGCTCGACGACGGTCACGTGTACCGGGTGGCGAAGTCCGGACGCGATGAGTTGGACGCGCGCGCCGGTCTGGTCGAGCCGTCTCTCGACCCCTTCGGCTACGCGTGGTCCGTCCCGGAGGGTGATCCCCAGGCGGTGCAGGCCTCGGGGAGTGATGCGGCCCCGCACGCCGTGGCGAACGCCTGGCCGAGCGCCTCCTCCATCTCCGACCTGCGCGTGTCGGCGGACGGTGCCCGGGTCGCCGCGGTGATCGTGGTCGGCGGGCAGCGGTGGGTCGTGGTGGCGGCGATCGTGCGCGACTCGGCGGGCGTGCCGACCGAGCTCGGCGACCTCGTGCAGCTGTTCCAGCTCCCGGAGCCGTCCACCGGGCTCGTGTGGCTCGGGCCCGACCGGCTCGCCGTGCTGGCCTCTCCCAGCAGTCCGCGGCTTGTGCTGCAGGCCGTGGGCGGGCCGGGGTCGTCCGAGACGGCGCCGGTCGATGCGATCTCGATCTCCGGCGCGCGCACGCCCGCTGGTGTGCGGATCCTCGGTGCCGCCGGTCAGTTGTACGCGCACGCGGGATCGGCGTGGCGCGAGGTCACGGAGGGCATCACGGTCCTGGCGACCCGGGCGGGGGAGTGACCTCTCCTCCACGGTGACGGATCTCGCGGTGCGGCCCGCGGGTCGTGCTCGCGACGACCGCCGCGGAGCGGGCCCGGAGACACCATGAAGGCATGCCCGTGCCCTCCGCCCTCCGTTCCGTCGTGCTCGAGGCGGCCGCGCTGCTGCTGTCGGCGGTCTGCGGCGGGTGCGGCCTGCCCGGCACGCTGCTGTGCGACGTCTGTCGAGCCGAGCTGATCCCCGACCCGCGGGCGGTGCGCACGCCCGAGGGTCGGAACGTCCACGTGGCGCTGACCTATCAGGGCGTGGCGGCGCGATGCCTGCGCCGCCTCAAAGACGAGGGCGAGACCCTCCTCGCGCGCCCGCTGGGGTCCGCGCTGGCTGCCGTGCTCGGGCCCGCGGTGAGCCACGGAGCCCTCGTCGTGCCGGTGCCGACGTCGCGCCGTGCGTTCCGGCGCCGCGGCTTCCGGGTGCCCGATCTGCTGGTGCGGCGGGCCGGGGCGAGCCCCACGCGGGCGTTGCGCTGGACCAGGGCGGCGCACGACCAGCGCAGCCTCGGCGCGATGGAGCGGCGCGACAACGTCCGCGCCGCGATGCGTGCCGTCGCGGACGGGCGCGGCGCGGCGGTCGTCGTGGTGGACGACGTGGTCACCACCGGAGCGACCCTGGACGAGGCCGCGCGGGCGCTCGAGGAGGCCGGGTATGAGGTGATCGCGCTGGTCGCGCTCGCCGCCACGCCGACGAACGCGGTATCCGGATGAGGTTCATCGGAGACTCACCGGGGACACAGGGCCGACACCCGTGACTTCCGTCGCCGGTCGGACTACGGTGGGGTGTCACAAGGCGACCACGGTCCGCCCTTGGCCGGGAGGACCGGGACAAGGAGGCAGCAATGGAAACGAGTATCGTCGGCGTCGGGGTGGGTATCACCGATCGCTTCCGCACCGTCGTCGAAGAGAAGATCGCCAAGATCGAGACTCTCGCAGCCAAGGCGCAACGTCTGGACGTCAAGGTCACCCACCGCGTGTATCGAAACGGGCGCGTTCCCGATGAGACGGTCGAGCTGACGCTCATCGGCAAGGGTCCCGTGGTCCGGGCCGAGGCGGTCGACGGCGACAAGTTCGTCGCGCTGGATCTCGCGGTCGACAAGATGACGGAGCAGTTGCGCCGCGCGAAGGAGAAGCGCGTCGACGGACGCCAGCACCCGCGCGGCCCGCACTTCGAGAAGGGCAGCGGATCGCTCGAGGGCATCGACGTGCAGCCGGCCTCGGTCGAGGTCCTGCACGCCGTCGCGACCGGCAGCATCCCCGTGCAGAACGACGAGGAAGAGGAGTACTCGCCCGTCGTCATCCGCACCAAGAGCTTCGATGCGGAGTGGATGACCGTGGAGGAGGCGGTCGACCGGATGGAGCTCGTCGGGCACGACTTCTTCCTCTTCGTCGATGCCCGCACCGACCATCCCAGCGTGGTGTATCGCCGCAAGGGCTGGGACTACGGCGTGATCGCGCTGAGCACGCAGGCACCGCCGGCGGAGGCACTCGCCTCCTGAGCTCGGCAGACGCACGAACGGCCCGATCCATCGCGGATCGGGCCGTTTCGCGTGGTCAGGGGTGCGTCAGTCGAAGATGCCGTCGAGGATGCTGCCGATGACGAGTCCGCCGAGGATGCCGGAGGCGAGGTCGCCGCCGCCCATGCCACCACCCCGGCGCGGACCGCCGCCCCAGCCGCCGCCGCCCCAGTCCTGGTCCTGCGGGCGCGAGGAGTCGATGTCGCGCTGCGCGAGCTGCAGCGCCTCGGCGGCGAGGTGCGCGACCCGCCGCGCCTGCACGAGCGCGGCCTCTCTGGTGTCCTCCGCCGGCAGGAGGTCGCTCAGGTCGACGCGCAGGCGCTCGGCCTCGGCGAGTCGTGTGCGCGCATCCGCCCCGATCCAGCCGCGGTGTCCGGCGATCAGGCCGCGTGCCACGCCCAGCTGACGGTCCGCGTCGTCGATCGCGTGCTGTACCTGGGCGAGCGACGGCAGCGGATTCTCGGCGCGGTGCCTGGCCTTGGCGATGGCGTCGTCGAGCGCCGAGTTGGCCTCGCGCAGTCGCGACAGCTCGGCGAACGGATCATTCGGCTGGCCGGCCGGGGTCAGCGAGGCGAGCGCGGCCTGCAGCGCCGCCACCGCCTCGGCGACCGCGGGCACCGCGGGGGCGTTGCGGGCGGCGATCAGGTCGCCGCGGGAGTCGGCGATGACCTCGGCGAGGGTGGACTCGGCGCGGAGAGCTTCGATCTCGAAGTCCTCGACCGCGTCCAGCAGTGCGGCGGCTCGCCGTGTCGCCTCGGTCGCGGTCTCGAGGGCGAGGTTGGCTTCCTCGTTCTGCTTGGCCTCGCGGCGTCGCTCGGAGATGTCGGCGCTGTGGGTGGCGAAGCGGATCAGCTGCTGCGCCTCGGCGGCGCTCGCCGTGATCTGGTGCATCGCCGAGTCGGCGTAGCGCGCGGAGAGACGGGAGACCGTCTCGTCCGTCTGGGGGATCCGCGCGGCGAGGGCCTCGGCGTCGGCGCGCACCTGGGCGATGATCTGGGGTGCGCGGCGCACCTTCGCGACCGACTCCGCGAGGACGGTCGTCTTCTCGTCCAGGAGGTCTTCGGCCCAGTCGCACAGCTGCAGGATGCGCGCGTTGCGGGTGCGCAGCTCCTCGGCGGTGTCGGGGATCTCGTCGTGGTTGAGCTGATGAAGCTGGAACGCCTCGCGCAGGTGCGTGCGCACGGAGGTCAGGGCGGCCTTGAGGTCGGCGGTCAGGGACTCGCCCAGCTCGGCCTCGGCGAACACGAGCTCATCGGCGGTGGTGCGGATGCGCTCGTCGGCTCCGACGAGGGCCTGCTCGGCGCGCCGTGCGAGGTCGGCGTCCTGAGCGGCGAGTTCTTCCTGTTCGCGTTTGCGTCTACCCCAAAATCCAGCCATGAGGCGATCCTAGTTTCCCCGGTGACCGCGCGGGCTGAGCATCCGCTCCAGGCGAACGTGCCGTACGACCGCGGCGGTCTCAGGCGACGGGTTCGGGCCGACGCTGCTGCGCGGCTCCGGCGGGGCGGCCGCGCTTGGGCCGCTCGGTCGCGAGACCGAGCGCGAGCTGAGGATGCGGGTGTGCGGCGAGACGGCGCTCGGTGTGCTCCAGCCACCGCACCTCGGCCTCGGCCGCGAAGATCATGGAGTCGGTCACGAGCGACCAGGCCAGAGCCTCCGCGCTGTCGGCGTCGTGACCGGTGAAGGCGGCGTCGCGCAGAGCCGCGAGTCGGCGCTCAGAGGACGCGCGCTGCGCGCGGATGACGTCGGCGGCGTCGACCCCGGGGAGCGTCGCCGCCATCGCGACCTTGACGGCGAGCTCTTCGCGCGCCGGTTGGATCCGCTCGACGGGGTCGGACAGCCAGCGGGCCACCTCGGCCGATCCGTCCGGCGTGATCCGCCAGTACACGTGGCCGTGCTCGTCGGCGTCGCCCCGCTGCACCATGCCGTCGCGCTCGAGTCGTTCGAGCGTGTTGTAGATCTGTCCCACGTTCAGGGTCCAGGTCGACCCCGTTCGACGGGCGAACTCGTGACGGAGCTGGTACCCGTAGCAGGCGCCCTGATCGAGGATGGCGAGCAGGCTGTGGCGGACGGACATGGCCGGACTCCTCTGCGTGACGGACGGAAGCATGCCGAGTATATGCATACTCGGCAACACCGCCGCGGCGCGGCACGATATGCCGTGCAGGCGACGCGCAGGTCACAGACCGGTAACATGGCAAAGTATGCCTGGCGATCGCCTCTCGGCGGCCGGCAAGGACCCAATGACAGGGAGAGACATCCGTGGCCAATCCTCTTGAGAAGCTGCTGCGCGCCGGTGAAGGACGCATCATCCGTCGCCTCAATCAGGTGGTCAAGGCCGTGAACGCCCTGGAAGACGACATCTCGGAGCTCACGGACGACGAGCTCCGCAACGAGACGGCGGAGCTCCGCGCGCGGTACGAGAAGGGGGAGACCCTCGACCAGCTCATGCCGGAGGCCTTCGCGGCAGTGCGCGAGGCGGCCAAGCGGACCCTGGGCATGCGCGCCTACGACGTGCAGATCATGGGTGGCGCGGCGCTCCACCTCGGCAACATCGCCGAGATGAAGACCGGTGAGGGCAAGACCCTGGTTGCGACCTTCCCGGCCTACCTCAACGCCATCGCCGGCAAGGGCGTGCACGTGATCACCGTGAACGACTTCCTCGCGAACTACCAGGCCGAGCTGATGGGACGCGTTTACCGCGCCCTCGGCATGACCACCGGCATCATCGTCTCCGGGCAGACTCCGGCGGTGCGTCGCGAGCAGTACGCCGCCGACATCACCTACGGCACGAACAACGAGTTCGGCTTCGACTATCTGCGCGACAACATGGCCTGGCGCAAGGAAGACCTCGTCCAGCGCGAGCACTTCTTCGCGATCGTCGACGAGGTCGACTCGATCCTCATCGACGAGGCCCGGACGCCGCTCATCATCTCCGGACCCTCCTCGGGGGAGGCGAACCGCTGGTTCGCGGAGTTCGCCAAGATCGCCCGCACGCTCGAGGCCGGTGTGGACTACGAGGTCGACGAGAAGAAGCGCACGGTCGGTGTGCTCGAGCCGGGCATCGAGAAGGTCGAGGACTACCTCGGCATCGACAACCTCTACGAGTCGGCGAACACCCCGTTGATCTCGTTCCTCAACAACTCGATCAAGGCGCTCGCCCTGTTCAAGCGCGACACCGACTACGTCGTGATGAACGACGAGGTCATGATCGTCGACGAGCACACCGGACGCATCCTCGTCGGCCGCCGTTACAACGAGGGCATCCACCAGGCGATCGAGGCCAAGGAGGGCGTGCCCGTCAAGGCCGAGAACCAGACGCTCGCGACGGTCACCCTGCAGAACTACTTCCGCCTCTACGAGAAGCTGGCCGGCATGACCGGTACGGCCGAGACCGAGGCCGCGGAGTTCATGTCCACCTACAAGCTCGGCGTCATCCCGATCCCGACCAACCGGCCGATGATCCGTAAGGACCAGTCCGACCTCGTCTACAAGAACGAGACGGCGAAGTTCGCCCAGGTCGTCGAGGACATCGCGGAGCGGCACGCCGCCGGCCAGCCCGTGCTCGTCGGCACGGTCAGCGTCGAGAAGAGCGAGTACCTCTCGCGGCTGCTGGCCAAGAAGGGCATCAAGCACGAGGTCCTGAACGCGAAGAACCACGCGCGTGAGGCCGAGATCGTCGCGCGCGCCGGCCGCCTGGGGGCCGTCACCGTCGCCACGAACATGGCCGGTCGCGGTACCGACATCATGCTCGGCGGCAACGCCGAGTTCCTCGCGGTGCAGGAACTGAAGTCCAAGGGCCTCGACCCGGTCGAGACCCCCGACGAGTACGAGGTCGCGTGGGACGAGACCTACGAGGCCATGAAGGCCGTGGTCGCGGAGGAGGCCACCAAGGTCATCGAGGCCGGGGGACTGTACGTCCTCGGCACGGAGCGGCATGAGTCCCGTCGTATCGACAACCAGCTCCGCGGTCGTTCCGGTCGTCAGGGCGACCCGGGCGAGAGCCGGTTCTACCTCAGCCTGACCGACGACCTCATGCGCCTGTTCCAGTCCGGCGCCGCCGAGGCGATCTTGGCCCGCACCAACTTCCCCGACGACGTGCCGATCGAGTCCGGCCTGGTCTCCCGCGCGATCCGCAGCGCCCAGTCGCAGGTCGAGGCGCGCAACGCCGAGATGCGCAAGAACGTCCTCAAGTACGACGACGTGCTGAACCGGCAGCGCGAGGCGATCTACGCCGACCGTCGCCACATCCTGCAGGGCGACGACATCGCCGACCGGGTGCAGCACTTCATCGAGGACGCGATCAGCGGCGTCGTGCGCGACCACACCGGCGAGGGTCACAACGAGAGCTGGGACTTCGACGCGCTGTGGACCGAGCTCAAGACGCTCTATCCGGTCGGAGTGACCATCGACGAGGTCGTGTCGGAGGCTGCGGGCCGCAAGGGCGGGATCACCGCGGAGGGTCTCACGCGCGAGCTGCTGTCCGACGCGAAGATCGCGTACGAGAAGCGCGAGGAGTCGCTGGGCGAGGCCGCCACGCGTGAGCTGGAGCGCCGTGTGGTGCTGCAGGTGCTCGACCGCCGCTGGCGCGACCACCTCTACGAGATGGACTACCTGAAGGACGGCATTGGCCTGCGCGCCATGGCCCAGCGCGACCCGCTCATCGAGTACCAGCGCGAGGGGTACGCGATGTTCCAGTCGATGATGGGGCAGATCAAGGAGGAGTCCGTCGGCTACCTCTACAACCTCGAGGTCGAGGTGCGCCGCGTCGGCGATGCGCAGACCGCGGAGGTCGAGGCGAAGGGCCTCG
The DNA here is from genome assembly GCF_023091155.1 of Microbacterium sufflavum. Lineage (NCBI taxonomy): Bacteria > Bacillati > Actinomycetota > Actinomycetes > Micrococcales > Microbacteriaceae > Microbacterium > Microbacterium sufflavum. Next base: position 2,429,771 of record NZ_JAHWXK010000001.1, read on the forward strand.
CCACCGACGGGGGCGAGCAGCGACTGGAGTACTCCGCCGCGAACGACGCCGGCGAGGTCGAGGTGCGCAACGACCGCGGGCAGGTGCAGCAGGCGGCGACCGACCGTCTGCGTCAGGCGGCCGCACGGGCGCAGACACCCCCGTCCGCCCCCGAGGAGGAGGCGCCGCGCGGCGCGTTCGGCCAGCGCACCGAGGCCCCCGCACCGGCCGCCGGCAACCGCGAGCAGCGTCGGGCGCAGGGCAAGAAGAAGAAGTGACCCGAGCAGGGTGAGAGGAGGGCCAGTCCGTGCGGATTGGCCCTCCTTTCGTCCCTGTAGGCTTGATCGATGACACCATCGCGCACCTTCGACCAGTCGTCGAAGCTCAAGAACGTCCTGTACGAGATTCGCGGAAACGCCCTCGTCGAGGCGGCGCGACTGGAGGCAGAGGGCCACCGGATCCTCAAGCTGAACACGGGCAACCCCGCGATCTTCGGCTTCGACGCCCCGCATCAGATCGTGCACGACATGCTGGCAGCCCTTCCCACGGCGCACGGCTACAGCGACAGCAAGGGCATCATCTCCGCGCGACGCGCCGTGGTGAGCCGGTACGAGCAGGTCGAGGGCTTCCCGCGGTTCGACCCCGACGACGTGTACCTCGGCAACGGCGTGTCCGAGCTCATCACCATGACCATGCAGGCGCTGCTCGACGAGGGCGACGAGGTGCTGATCCCGACGCCCGACTATCCGCTGTGGACCGCCATGACCAGCCTCGCGGGTGGCACGCCGGTGCACTACGTGTGCGATGAGAACGACGGCTGGCAGCCCGATCTGGAAGATCTCCGGTCCAAGATCACGCCGCGGACCAAAGCCATGGTCATCATCAACCCGAACAACCCGACCGGTGTCGTGTACTCGCGCGCGGTGCTGGAGGGCCTGGTGCAGATCGCCAGGGAGCATCAGCTGCTCATTCTGTCGGACGAGATCTACGACCGCATCCTGTTCGACGATGCGGTGCACATCCCCACGGCGACCCTCGCGCCCGACCTGCTGTGCCTCACGTTCAACGGGCTCTCGAAGACGTATCGCGTGGCGGGCTACCGCTCGGGGTGGATGGTGATCACGGGGCCGCAGGACCATGCGAAGGGCTTCATCGAGGGCATCACACTGCTGGCGTCGACCCGGCTGTGCCCGAACGTGCCCGCGCAGCACGCCGTGCAGGCGGCGCTCTCCGGGGTGCAGTCGATCGATGCGCTGATCGCGCCGACCGGTCGCCTGCACGAGCAGCGGGACATCGCATGGGAAGGCCTGGAGGCGATCCCGGGGGTGACGTGCGTGAAGCCCCAGGGGGCGCTGTACGCCTTCCCGCGTCTCGACCCCGAGGTGCATGAGATCCGTGACGACGCGAAGCTGGTGTACGACCTGCTGGTGTCGGAGCACATCCTGGTCGTGCAGGGCACCGGATTCAACTGGCCGAACCCCGATCACCTGCGGTTGGTGACCCTGCCAGAGCCGCGAGTGCTGAGCGAAGCCGTCGAGCGACTGGGGAACTTCCTCTCGAGCTACCGCCAGTAGGCGCGGCGACGGCGGGCGCGGGGGAGAGCGACAGCGCGAGTCGACGCACCCCCGCGACGAGGGCGGAACGCGGTGTGAGGTCGGCCATGGGCCGCGCATGCAGCAGGGCCGCGTCTGCCGCGCGCTGGTCGAACGGCAGGAAGACGATGTCGGTGATCCCGGCGAACCGTTCGAGAGTCCGGCGGACCTGTCCCCGGGCATCGATGCCGAGCGGCCCGGGGCGTACGGCGTTGACCACCACCGTGATGGGCGTGGAGCCGACGAGTCGGCGGACCTCGGCGTGGTCTCGGAGGAAGCGGCTGATGCCGACCGGGTCGGCGGCCGCGACGGCCACGATCCGGTCGGCTTCGGCGAGGGTCGCCGCGGTTGCCGCGTGGCGGCGAGGGCCGACCAGATCGTAGGTCGCCTCGTCGTCGGCGTCGACCGCGGCTGCCACGTCGACCACCGTCTCCTCCGCCCACTCCCGGCAGGCCGCGAGGAGGACGTGGAGTCGATGCGCCGAGAGTTCGGGCCAGCGAGTCGGACGATTGATGCCGCACAGCACGTCGAACTCCACACCGCCCGCGCCGACGCGTGCCGCCAGCCTGGCGAGCTCGGCGCTGTCGAGTGCCCCGGTCTCCGCGCGGCGGCAGGCAGCGGCGATTCCCGGGGCGTCGTCGCCGAGCCCGAGGAGAAGCGCGAGCGAGGGAGCGACCGTGTCCGCATCCAGCAGCGCTGTGCGGCGGCCCGTGCGCGCCAGCTCCACGGCCAACTGGATCGCGACCGTCGAGCGGCCGGGAGCTCCCTGGGGCCCCCAGACCGCGATGATCCTCGGGGAGGCGCTCCGAGGCGTCTCGGCGACGGCGGGCGAGGCCTCCGCGTGGAGCGCTGCCGCCACCTCCCAGCCGGGGGCATCCGTGCGCAGCGCCGACGGAAGGCCGAGTCGTGCCAGGAGACGACTGTCGGAATCGCCGAGCGCCACGATACGGACACCCGCCCGGTCACATGCGGCGATCAGGTCCGGAGTCAGCGCGTCGCGCGAGGCGGGAACGATCACCGCATCCACGCCGGCGTGAAGATGCTCGCGAACGCTCGACGGACCATCGATGGCGACCGCGTCCACTCCTTCCAGGAGGAGCTCGGCCGCGAGCTGGTCCGCCCGATCCTTCGGGAGCGCGACCAGGACCATCACGATCCGGCACCGACAGGGATCACGGAGAGCGCGGCGCCCCCGGTGGCGGCCGCGAGCACGTCGGCGACGTCGGTCCGGTCGACGACGATCTCCACCTTCGTGCCGCTCTCCGCCAGCATGCCGTCGTCTTCGAGGACCGTCCGCACCACCGCGTCGCCGACGAGGACGCGCGGGGCGTCGAACGTCCTGCCGTCGTCTCTCGCGGGTGCCTGCCACACCTCGACGTCGGCGCCGGGGCCGATCGAATCGGGGATCGCGGTCGTGGTCTCGATCACGACGGTGGTGGTGCGGTCGTCCTTCTCGTCGGCCACCGCGGACCGGGGGAGCAGCTCGCCCTTCGTGAGGGTGCGCCGCGCGATCTGCCCCGGCTCGAGCCGACCTGGACCCACGTACCGATCCGTGAGTGCGCCGATGCTGACCTGGGCCACCTCGAAGTCGTCAGCGGTGAGAACCTCGCCGCGCGCGATGGTCCGCCGCGCCTGCAGGAGCGGTTCGGTCCGGTCGGATGCCGCGACGAGCAGCCATACCCCGGCGATCGAGATGACGACGAGGGCGATGCCGACCAGGAAGCGCAGGTCGGCGCGGAAAGCCGGGCGCGGACGCGAGTGGGAAGCCATGGCGATATCGTCACAGAACCGCGGAGAGGGCTCGCGGAGTTATCCACATACGCGGGACACCCGCCTCCGTCGGTGGCCCCTCGACCAGAATGTGGGTATGACACCCGCTCCGACCCCCGCACCGCAGTTCCTCGCTCCCGCGCAGGTCGCGGAGCTCCTGAGTATCGACGTGGCCGAGGTGATCGGCCTCATCCACGAGGGGCGACTGCGCGGCGCGCAACTGGGTTCGCCCGCGCGCTGGCGCGTGGAGGAGGCCAGCATCGAGGGGTACCTCGCCGAGCAGTCGGAAGAGGCACGCAGGATGGCGCTGTGGCGTCAGTCGCAGACCGCGAGCTTCCCCGAGGTGTGGGGAACGTCCGCGGCTCACACGCGCTGATCGCCGGAGAAGCGCACGACGACGAGCGCCGCGTACGGGACGATGCGGAACCCGCGCACCGCAGCGGCTCGCCGCGACTCCCCGGTGTCGTGCAGCGCCAGATCGAGGTGATCGGCGGCGGCGCGATCGATCGTGCCGTGCACGTCGTCTCCGTGTCGTGTGGTCAGGTGGACGGGTACGCGTCGTCGCGCGAGGTCGCGCAGCACGAAGCCGATCGGCATACGCTCGCGGAGGGTGCGCTCGGCGGGCCGATGCTCGTCGAGGCTGGAGAGCATGGCGCCGTGGTCGACGGCGAGACCCGTGATCGCGGGGAGGGGAATCAGCAGGGCCGACGCGGCAGCCCTCGCCTCCTGCGGTACCCGCGAGACCGCTGCGATCCAGTCGACGCCGAGGGATCGGAGCGTCACCGGAAGCCGGTGGCCGTCCGCCAGGTCGACGACCGCGTCGGCGTCGGCGGCGCAGAGCTGCCGGAGACGCGAGTGCAGGTCGAGTCGGGAGATGCGGAGCCGCTCGGACTCCGCATCCAGCGCGGCGCGCTCCGCCTCCCACTCCGAGGCGAGCTGGCTCTCGAGGTCGTCGAAGAGGCGGTCCCAGTGCACCCGACAGAGCGTAGGGGGAGCGCGGGTCGGATGTACGAGTTATCCACATAGTTCCGCTGATCGCCCCCGCGCGGGTGCTCGCGCGTGCTCGACTGTCGCCGTTCGTCCGCCGACCGGAGAGTTCGCCATGATGCTTCACGAGTACTTCGCCCCGCAGCCGACGCCCACGCGTCAGCTTCCCGATCCCGCACCGCTGCTGCGCCGTCTCACGCACGGCGTCCTGGAAGTGCTCGCCGGTGTGCGGGAGATCGATCAGCTCGCGCGATGGTTCAGCGAGGACGCGTACCGGAGTCTGGTCGTGCGTTCGAACCTGGCGGCACGGGCGAGGAGCGCGCGGGGTGTGCCGCCGGCGCGACCGACGTTCGTGATCCGTTCGCTCCGGGTCACGGAGCCGGTCGACGGCGTGATCGAAGCGGTCGTCGTCGTGGCAGGTCCCGGGCGGACCAGGGCGGTCGCGGTGCGACTCGAAGGGCTCGATCGACGATGGCGGGCGACGTCGCTGGCCATCCTCTGAGGCGGTGCGGCCCTAGGCTGGGTAGGTGTCAACCCTCAGCGACCTCGCCCAGACCCAGGGCCTTCTGACCGACGACGACATCGAGTGGCTGCACCGTCTTGCCGGTGACGGTCAGCTTCTCGCCGACCTGGCCTCCGCGGACATCGTGCTGTGGATCCAGACGGAGGACGGGTCCTTCATCGCCGTCGCCCACGCCCGTCCGAGCGGCGCGGCGACGCTGTTCTACCGGGACATCGTCGGCGAGCGTGTTCGTCCGCAGTGGCGCACGCAGGTCCAGGGCGCTTTCGAGTCGGCGGAGATCGTGGACTCCTCCTCGCCGGATTGGTTCGAGGAGACGCCCACGCGCGTGCGGGCGGTTCCGATCGTGATCACCCGCCGCGGCGACGACGTGGCGCCCTCCGTCATCGGGGTCGTGACCCGCCACACCAACCTCGGCGAGGTCCGCACGCCGTCGCGGCAGCAGATCACGTTCGACGAGTGCGCGAACGACCTGTTCCGCATGATCGCGGACGGCAGCTTCCCCGACCCGGCCGCACCGACCTCACCCCGTCGCGGAGCGCCGCGTGCGTCCGACGGCCTGATCCGCATCGACGTCGACGGGATCACCACCTTCGCGAGCCCGAACGCGCTCTCGGCGTTCAACCGCATGGGATTCGACGACGAGCTCGAGGGGGAATCGCTCGCGGAGGTCACGACCCGGCTGGTACCGCCCTCGCGGCAGGTCGACGAGTCGCTGCCGGTCGTCGTCACCGGCCGCGCACCGTGGCGCACCGACATCGAGGCGCGCGGTGTGACCGTCTCGTTGCGCGCGATCCCGCTGAAGGACCACGGCACCCGCATCGGCGCGATCGTGCTCTGCCGCGATGTCTCGGAACTGCGGCATCAGGAGCAGGAGCTGATCACGAAGGACGCGACCATCCGGGAGATCCACCACCGGGTGAAGAACAACCTGCAGACCGTGGCGTCGCTGCTACGGATCCAGGCGCGTCGCACGCACTCCGACGAGGCCCGAGACGCGCTCACGCAGGCCATGCGCCGGGTCGACGCGATCGCCGTCGTGCACGACACGCTGGCCCAGGGACTCACCCAGAAGGTGGACTTCGACGAGGTGTTCGATCGGGTCCTCAAGCTGGTCGCAGAGGTGGCGTCCGCGCCGAACACCCGGGCTCGTACGCAGTCGACGGGGCGCTTCGGGGTGCTGCCGAGCGAGTACGCCACGCCGCTCGCCCTCGCGCTGACGGAGGTCGTCACGAACGCAGTGGAGCACGGGCTCGCGGGTCAGGAGGGCTCGGTGACCATCGACGCCCAGCGCACCGAGGACAACCTCCGCGTCACCGTGCGCGACACCGGCCACGGGTTGCCGGAGGGGCGCGTCGGTCAGGGCCTCGGCACGCAGATCATCCGCACGCTCATCCAGGGGGAGCTCGGCGGGTCGATCGAGTGGCGTGGCAGCGAGGGTGAGGGCACCGAGGTGGTCATCGACATCCCGCTGCGATGGCTGGAGCGCTGAACGCGGACACCGGACAGACGGAAGCGGCCTGAGATCTGATCTCAGGCCGCTTCGAAGTCGTCAGGAGGCGCGGCGGGCGCGGGCGGCGCGGCGCTTGAGTGCGCGGCGCTCGTCCTCGGACAGGCCGCCCCAGACGCCCGAGTCCTGGCTGGTCTCCAGGGCGTACTGCAGGCAGATCTCGGTGACGGTGCACGTGGCGCAGACCGTCTTGGCCTTCTCGATCTGGTCGACGGCCGGTCCGGTGTTGCCGACGGGAAAGAAAAGCTCGGGGTCGACGGTCAGGCAGGCGGCCTTATCGCGCCAGTCCATGGGGGCTCCTCGGTGTGGATTTCATGAGATGTCGCGATGCGACTTCTCGATTCGGGCGGCGGTTCGGGTTCCGCTACCCTGTTGAGATGCGGGCGGATGCCCGCCGATTGTGATGCGAACGCGAACGTTCGCCCCACGCCGCTGTGGGAGCACATGACTTTCTCTATTCTGTTACATGGATACCCTGAAATCAAGGGTTTTCTCTGCTTTGCACCCCCAGGAGGACCCCGTGCGCGCACCGGGAATCGCCCTCGCCGCGTCCGCGGTGCTCGCTCTGGAAGCCGCCGCGCTCGTCGTGTTCGCGGCGATCGAGGTGGCCGGTCTCGGTGCGGGGGACGCGGCGTCGTCGACGACGGCGATCGCGCTCATCGTGCTGACCCTGATCGGCGCAGCGGCCCTCGTCGCGTTCGCCGTGGGGACGCGTTCCGGGCGGTCGTGGGCGCGCTCCGGCGGGGTGGTGGCTCAGGTGCTCGCGGTCGCCCTGGCGCTGGGATCGCTCACGGTGCAGCCGGTGCCGTGGGCGTTCGTGCTGGGACTCGCGGTTCCGGGAGTCGTCGGCTTCGCGCTGCTCATCTCCAGCGCGCGACGCGAAGGCGAGCGCCGCGGGGCGGAGTGACGCCCCACGGCGCCACGCTCACGCGTCGATGCCGAGCTGCTTGCGCAGTCGCGCCACGTGGCCCGTGGCCTTCACGTTGTACTGCGCGAGCGTGATCACGCCCTCCTCGTCGAGCACGAAGGTCGAACGGATCACGCCCTCGACCACCTTGCCGTAGTTCATCTTCTCGCCCCAGGCGCCGTACGCCTCGTGGACCGCGTGGTCGGGGTCGCTGAGCAGCGGGAACGTGAGAGCGTCGCGTTCGCGGAAGGTGGTCAGGGTGGCGGGGTCGTCGCGAGAGACCCCGACGACCTGGTAGCCGGCACCCTGCAGCGACGAGATGCTGTCGCGGAAGTCGCAGGCCTCGGTCGTGCACCCGGGGGTCATCGCAGCGGGGTAGAAGTAGAGCACGGTCTTGCGGCCGCGCAGGTCGGCCAGGGAGACGGGGTTCCCGTCCTGGTCGAGGAGGGAGAAGTCAGGGGCGGCAGTACCGGGTTCCAGGCGCTCAGTCACCCGTCCACTTTATCGGCCGGGAGTCTGCTCCGCCTTGTCGGCGAACGTCTGCAGGAGGCGCTGCAGCGAGTCGAGGCGCGCGCGGCCCGTCTCGCTCAGCTCTCCGCGCTCCGCGGCCTCGATGAGGGCGCAGTCCGGCGCATCGGGCAGGTGGGTGCAGCCTCGGGGGCAGTTCTCCGCGATCACGGCGAGTTCCGTGAACGCCGCCAGGATGTTGGCGGGATCGACGTGTCCGAGGCCGAACGAGCGCACGCCGGGAGTGTCGATGACCCAGCCCGTGCCGTCCGGACCCTCGTAGCGCAGCGACACGGTCGACGAGGAGGTGTGGCGCCCACGGCCGGTGACCTGGTTGACGTGGCCGGTCGCGCGGCCGGCGGACGGGACCAGCGCGTTGACGAGCGTCGACTTCCCGACGCCGGAGTGACCGACGAAGACGGTCGAGTGGCCGACCAGCGCCTCGCCGATCTCCGCGACGGGCATCTCGTCGCGTGCGCTGGTGAAGACGCGCAGGTCGAGGCCGTCGAAGTGGGCGAGGAACTCCGCGGGGTCGGCGAGGTCGGTCTTCGTCACGACCAGCAGCGGGCGGATGCCCGCGTCGAGCGCCGCGACGAGGTAGCGGTCGACCAGGCGGGCCCTCGGCTCCGGGTCGGCGGCGGCGACGACCACGAGCATCTGGTCGGCGTTGGCCACGATCACGCGCTCGACCTGGTCGGTGTCGTCGGCGCTGCGGCGCAGCAGGGACGTGCGGTCGAGGATGCCCACGATCCGCCCGAGCGTGCCCTCGGCGCCCGAGGTGTCGCCCACGACGCGAGCCTGATCGCCGGTCACGATCGGCGTGCGCCGCAGTTCGCGAGCGCGCGCGGCCGTGATCGTGTGCTCCTCGGCCGTGCCCTCGTCGAGGAGGACGGAATAGCGTCCACGATCGACGCCGAGCACGCGGCCGATCTGGGCGTCCTCGTGCGCTGGTCGGCGCTTGGTGCGCGGACGGTTCGCCTTCGGGTTCGGACGCGTGCGGATCGCGCTCTCGTCGTACTCCTCGAAGTCGTCGTCGAGGTCGGTGTCGTCGAGCCAGCTCACCGTCAGCCTCGCAGCATCCGCTCCCAGAGCATCGTGAACTCCGGGAGGGTCTTCGCGGTCGTGCCGATGTCATCGATCTCGACGCCGGGCACCCGCAGTCCGATGAGGGCCCCCGTCGTCGCCATACGGTGATCGTGGTGCGCGGGCCATTTACCCCCGCGCAGGGGGGAGGGCACGATCCGCAGGCCGTCGGGAAGCTCCTCGGCGGTGCCGCCCAGCGCGCGCAGGTTCCCCACGAGCGCCGCGATGCGGTCGGTCTCGTGCAGGCGGATGTGCCCGATGCCGCGGATCGTGGTCGGGGACTCTGCGAATGCCGCGAGACCGACCAGCGTGGGCGTGAGCTCGCTCGCCGCGGAGAGGTCGATGTCGAGGCCGCGGATGCTCGTGCCCGCGCGCACCGTGAGGGTGCCACCGTGGCGGGACACGTGGGCGCCGGCGCTCTGCAGGATCTCCGGCAGGAGCGCGCCGGGCTGCGTCGAGTGCGCCGGCCAGCCGGTGATCGACACCGCTCCGCCGGTGACGAGCGCGGCGGCGAGGAACGGCGCGGCGTTCGACAGATCCGGCTCGATCGCGATCTCCTTCGCACGCGGCACGCCGGCCTCGACCAGCCACTCGCCGACGGCCGGTCGCTCGATGCGGATGCCGCGGCGGCTCAGCGCCTCGATCGTCATGTCGATGTGGGGCAGGCTCGGCAGCCGCTCGCCCGTGTGCACGAGGTGCAGGCCGACATCGAAGCGCGGGGCGGCGAGCAGCAGGCCCGACACGAACTGGCTGGAGGCGGAGGCGTCGATCTCGACCCGGCCGCCGCGGATCCGGCCGTGCCCGCGGATGGTGAACGGCAGCGCCCAGGTGCCCTCGTCGTCGATGTCGACCCCGAGGTCGCGCAGGGCGCTGATCAGGCCGCCCATCGGACGATGCAGCGCGGTCTCGTGGGCCGTGAGGTGCACGTCGTTCTCGGCGAGACCCGCGAGCGGGGAGATGAAACGCATGACCGTGCCCGCCTGACCGCAGTCGATGGTGACACCGCCGTGCAGCTTCGCCGGGGTGACGACGAGATCGGGACCGAACTCGTGACCGCCGTCGACCTCCTCCACGCCGACGCCGAGGGCGCGCAGGGCCTCGATCATGCGCTGGGAGTCGTCGCTGTGGAGCGGGGCGATCAGACGCCCCGGACCGTCGGCGATCGCCGCGATGATGAGCTCACGGTTCGTCAGAGACTTCGATCCGGGGATCGTGAGCTCGGCGCGCACCGGCGCGTCGGTGGTGGGCGCGGGATAGGCGCCCTGCACACGGGAGGGGGAATACCTTTTGGCGCTCATCGGTTCTCACCTTAGTAAACAGGACGCCGTCATCGTGAGAAGCGGCGCACCCGAGGCAGGAAGGGATGGGCATGCCCGCGACGTTGGAGCGCGAGGTGATCGACCTCCGCGGCCTAGACTGGCCGGTGATGGATGACACCGCAACCGCAGACACCGTCGGCGACCCTCGACGCGAGTTCGAGGAGCAGGCGCTCCCCTTCATGGACCAGCTGTACGCGGCGGCCATGCGCATGACCAGGAACCCGGCGGACGCCGCCGACCTGGTGCAGGAGACCTTCGTGAAGGCGTACGGGTCGTGGTCGACCTTCTCCCAGGGCACGAACCTCAAGGCCTGGCTGTACCGCATCCTGACGAACACGTACATCAACATCTACCGCAAGCGTCAGCGCGAGCCGTTCCAGGGCACCATCGACGAGCTCGAGGACTGGCAGCTCGGCGGTGCCGAGTCGACCACCGCCTCGCACAGTCGCTCCGCCGAAGCCGAGGCGATCGACCGCATGCCGGCCTCGGTCGTGAAGGATGCGCTGCAGGCCGTCCCGGAGGACTTCCGGCTGGCGGTGTATCTGGCGGATGTCGAGGGCTTCGCGTATCAGGAGATCGCCGACATCATGAAGACCCCCATCGGCACCGTGATGAGCCGTCTGCACCGTGGCAGGCGGATGCTGCGGGAGCTGCTGGCCGACTATGCCGCCGAGCGAGGCATCGCCGCGGCTGAACCGAGGAGCACGAAATGAGCGACTGCGGCTGCGACAAGGCCCGTCAGGATCTGGAGGAGTACCTCCGCAACGAGGTGTGCAAGACCGAGCACGCCGAGATCCGCGAGCATCTCGAGAACTGCCCGTCCTGCCGGGACGAGGCGCTCGTGGCCACCACCCTCACCGAGGTCGTGGCGCGCGCCTGCAAGGAGACCGCTCCCGAGGAGCTGCGCGACCAGGTGTTCGCGCGCCTGCGCGAGGTGCAGGCCGCGCAGCACTGACTGGCCCGCTCGCGCGTCGGCGGCGGCCAATAGGCTGGTCGCATGGCCCTCATCGATGCACGCGGGATCCCCGCCGATCAGACCTCCGTCGACCGTCTGGCAGGGGAGGGGCTCGACTACCGGGTGCTCGACCTGGATGACGCCGCGGCGGTCGAAGCGTTCCAGCGCGCGCTGGCCCGTGGCTTCCTGGGCGCGGAACCCACCGCCGAGACTCTTGCGGACGGGCTGCCCACCGTGCGCGGCCGCCGCAACATCGGGGTCTATGAGCGCGACGTGGCGACCGCGCCGCACCCCGTCGCCACGATCGACTCCTGGGTGACGCCCATGACGGTGCCCGGCGGCGAGATCGGCCTGTGGGCGATCAGCGGGGTCACGGTCTCCGGGACGCACCGGCGCCGCGGTATCGCCCGCGCCCTGCTGGAGGGCGAGCTGCGCGCCGCCGCAGACGCCGGGGTCGCGGTCGCCGGGCTCACGGCATCGGAGGCGACGATCTACGGCCGCTACGGATTCGGGTCTGCCGTGCCGGTCGCGCGGTTCACGGTCGATACGCGGCGCGCGGGCTGGGACGGCCCCGCACCGCAGGGGCGCATCGAGTACCTGGATCGTGAGCAGCTCGCGCAGGAGCTCGGCGTGGTGCACGAGCGCTCGCGCGGTGCGCGGTCGGGACAGGTGCCGGGGTGGCGTGCGCGCTGGACGGGCCTCGCCGGTCTGCAGTCGTCGGACACCGACCGTGACCGCGTGCGGGGCGTGCGACACGTCGACGCCGACGGCGTGGTCCGCGGCGTGATGGCGTACGCGGTCAGCGAGAAGGGCGAGTCGTTCCGGTTCGCCCTGCACGTGCGACTGCTGGTCGCCGAGACTCCGGAGTCGATCGCGATGCTGTGGCGGTTCGCGCTGCAGCACGACCTGGTGGACGAGGTGACCGCCGACCTGCGCCCGCTCGATGATGCGCTGCCGTGGCTGGTCGCCGACCCGCGCGGCGTCACCCAGATCGTGCACGACCACGGCTGGCTGCGCATCCTCGATGTGCCTGCCGCCCTCACGGGGCGCCGGTACTCGTCTCCGCTCGACGTCGTGATCCGGGTGGACGACCCGCTGGGCTTCTCCGAGGGGGAGTGGCGCATGCGGGTGGACGGCGCGGGGCGTGCCGAGGTCGAGTCGGCCTCGGGCGAGGAGGCGGACGTCACGCTCTCGGTGTCGGCGCTGTCGTCGTTGTACGCGGGCAGCGTGCGCGCGGCCTCGCTGGCGGGTGCCGGCCGCATCAGCGGCTCCCCGGAGGCCGTGGGGGCGCTCGACCGGGCCCTGGCCGCATTCCCCGCCCCGTCGCTCGACATCTGGTACTGACCTCGAATCGAATAACTAGAAACCTCTTTACTGGAAAGAGCCTTTACTATAACCTCGCCTCAGAGCGGATGCCTGTCCGCTCTGCTCGACTTCCGCAACGAAGCTCTTGAGACGAGGTTTCCATGCACGTCAACCGCTGGAGGAAGACCCTTCCTCTCGTCGCCGGTGCCGCCGCCCTCGCGCTGGCACTGGCCGGCTGCACGCCCGGTGGCAGCGCATCCGGCACAGATCGCCCGCTGCGCATGTGGTCAGGGTCGATGACGCCGATCACCAACAACTTCAACCCGTTCGCGGTGGACACCGCGACACACATGACGTTCGGCGCGATCTACGAGCCGCTGTTCTTCTTCAACCAGCTGTCCGCCGACCCGCCGGTCGGGATGCTCGGCGACACGTACGAGTTCAGTGACGACGGCACCGTCCTCACCATCACGATCAAGCCCGACCTGAAGTGGAGCGACGGCGAGGACCTCACCGCCGAGGATGTCGCGTTCAGCCTGGGCTACGGATCGAACCTCGACCCCGACATGGTGTCCGCCGAGGCCACGGACGACACCACGGTCGTCGTGACGTACTCCTCCGCGAAGTTCACCGCGACCCCGCTCATCCTCGGCTCGACCTGGATCATCCCGAAGCACATCTGGTCGGACATCGACGACTACATGACCGAGACGAACCCCGAGCCGGTCGGGTCCGGCCCCTACATGCTCAAGTCGTTCACCGACGCCGCCTACACGCTCGAGGCGAACCCGCTCTTCCGCGACGGCCCGCCCGAGATCACCGAGGTGCAGGACATCGGCATCGACTCCAACCAGTCCTCTGAGGATCTGCTCAAGACCGGCAAGCTCGACTGGGTCGGCCAGTTCATCGCCAACCCGGACGGTGTGACCTCCAACGGCCGCATCAGCACGATGAATCAGCAGCAGGACCCGACCGTGATCGTCACCTGCGCCGACGCGTCGATGGGCTGCGCGGGTGCCCAGACCGACCCGGCCGTGCGCCAGGCGCTCAACCTCGCGATCGACCGAGCGGCCATCAGCAGCAAGGCGTTCGCCGGGCTGTCCGGCGAGGCGTCGCCCAGCTTCGCCCTGCTGCCGCGCGACGAGAAGTGGCTGAGCGATCCGTCCCTGGCGGTCAGCCCCCAGGAGCCCGACGCGGCGACCGCCGAGGGCATCCTGGAAGGCGCCGGCTACACCAAGGGCTCCGACGGCTTCTACGGCAAGGACGGCACCGCGATCGAGCTCGACCTGTTCTCGCCCGACGGCTGGACCGACTACAACGACGCCGCCAAGCTCATCAGCGCACAGGCCGCGGAGGCCGGCATCCGCGTGAACGCGCGCACGGTGTCGGAGGCCGAGTACTGGACGCCGATCTCGACCGGCGACTTCCAGCTCGCCCTCTACGGCATCACGCAGTCGCTGGTCGCCGACCCGTACTCCAACTACGACCAGTACTTCACCACGGCCGCCAGCGCCAAGGTCGGCGAGGAGCCCACCAAGGGACAGAACTACGCCCGCTACACCAACCCCGTCGTCGACGCCGCGGTGAAGCAGGCCGGCGCGACGCAGGACGAGGCGATCAAGAAGGAGGCGTACGCCGCGGTGCAGGCCGAGATCGCGCGTGACCTGCCCTACATCCCGGTCGTGCTGAACGCCTCGCAGTCGTTCTTCAACACGGCCGACTTCACGGGCTGGCCGACTGAGGACGACATGTACGCGGCACCACTGCCGTACCTGTCGACGGCCTCCGCGGTCATCCTCACGCACCTGCGCCCGGCGAAGAAGTAAGGCACAGCACCCATGGCTCGATCCGACGAGAGGAGAGGCTCGTGAAGTTCTGGATGCGCCGCATCGCGTTCTACATCATCACGCTCTGGGCCGCGATCTCCCTCAACTTCCTGCTGCCGCGGCTGCTGCCCGGCGACCCCGCCGCAATCATGCTGGGCAAGCTCCGGCGCGCGAACGGTGGACGACCGCTGTCCGAGGAGACGATCGCGGCGATCACCTCCATCCTCGGCGCGGAGAAGGGATCGACGCTGTGGGATCAATACCTCGCCTACTGGGGTCGGCTGCTGCACGGTGATCTCGGGGTCTCGTCGACCCGATACCCGGCCCCGGTAGGCGAGCTCATCGCCGCGGCTCTGCCGTGGACGGTGACGCTCGTCGGAGCAGCCACCATCATCTCGTTCGTGCTCGGGATCCTCGCGGGCGCCTGGGTCGGATGGCTCCGCGGGACCTGGGTCGACCAGCTGGTGCCGGTGACCACGTTCCTGCAGTCCATCCCGTACTTCTGGCTCGCGCTGGTGCTCGTCGCGGTGTTCTCGGTGCAACTGGGGTTGTTGCCGATCATCGGCGGCTACGACGTGTTCGAGTTCCCGGCGGGTCCGGAGTGGACACCCGCGTTCTTCGCGAGTGCGTTCGTGCACGCCCTGTTGCCGGCGGCCACGATCGTGATCTCCTCGGTCGGCGGCTGGCTGCTCGGGATGCGGAACATGATGGTGCAGACGATGTCGGAGGACTACGTGCTCACGGCGGAGGCGAAGGGGCTGCGGCCCTCCCGGATCCGCCGGGCCTATGCGGCCCGCAACGCGTCGATCCCGAGCCTCGCCGGCTTCGGCATCGCGCTGGGCTTCGTCGTTGCAGGCTCGATCGTGACGGAGCAGGTGTTCAGCTACCCCGGACTCGGCAAGCTCATGATCCAGTCCGTCCAGGGACTCGACTACGCCCTGATGCAGGGGGTGTTCCTCGTCATCACGCTGACCGTGCTGGCGGCCAACTTCCTGATCGACCTCCTGTACGGCTTCATCGACCCGAGGGTGCGCCGCGATGGCTGATCTGATCGTCTCCCCGTCCGAGTCCACGCACGCCGTGGCCGTCGCCCGGTCGGCGCGCCTGCGCCGCGGACTCCCGCGCCTGTCGGGCAAGCTCCTCGTCGGGATGATCGTGCTCGCCGCGATCGTGCTGTTCGGGCTGATCGGCCCGCTCCTGCTCGGCGATCCGCGTGACGCGAGCTTCGAGCCGCTGCTGCCGCCGAGCCCCGAGCACCCGTTCGGCACCACCAAGCTGGGCTTCGACGTGCTCGCGCAGGTCGCGACCGGCACGCAGGGCTCGCTCTTCGTCGGTGCGGTCGCGGGCGTCGTGGCGCTGTTCCTCGCGTTGGTGTTCGGCGTGCTCGCCGGCTATTTCGGCGGAGCGCTCGACGAGACCCTGATGCTCGCGACCAACATCATGCTCGTGATCCCCGGGCTCCCGCTCGTCATGGTGATCGCCGCCTACGTGCAGCACACGGAGGGCCTGGGCGACCTGGCCCGCAGCTCTCTGCTGGTGGCGCTGGTGCTCGGGATCACCGGCTGGGCGGGGTCGGCGGTGGTGCTCCGCGGGACGGCGCGGTCGCTGCGCACGAGGGACTACGTCGCCGCGGCGGTCGTCGCGGGCGAGCGACCGCTGCGGGTGATCTTCGTCGAGATCCTCCCGAACCTGGTGCCGCTGCTCGCCGCGCAGCTGATCTTCGGGGTGATCTTCGCGGTGCTCGGCGAAGCGGGGCTGTCGTACCTCGGCCTCGGACCGACCGGGTCGATCACCCTGGGCACGGTGCTCAACGACGCCCAGACCGGTCAGGCGGTGGGAAGCGGCGCCTGGTGGTGGTTCGTGCCGCCCGGCCTGATCATCGCGCTGATAGGCACGGCCCTGTCGCTGATCAACTTCGCGATCGACGAGATCGTGAACCCGAAGCTGCGCCTCGCGCCGGTGGCCGCGCGCCGCCAGCGCCGAGCACGTCGCGCCGGTCGTGGCGTCGGCGGGGAAGGAGCGGTCGCATGAGCGACGCGGTGCTGTCGGCGAGGAACGTGTCGATCGAGTACGAGGTGGATCCGCCGGTCAAGGCTGTCCGCGACGTGTCGTTGACGCTGAACCGTGGCGAGATCCTGGGGTTGGCGGGGGAGTCGGGGTGTGGGAAGACGACGCTCGCGTATGGCATGAACCGGTTGTTGAAGGCTCCGGCGTTGATGACCCAGGGCGAGATCGTGTTCCATGACCGGGATGGTCACGACATCGATGTGGTGGGCCTGGATGGGGAGGGGTTGCGGGCGTTCCGGTGGGACAAGATCTCGATGGTGTTCCAGGGGGCGATGAACTCGCTCAACCCGGTGATCAGTGTGCGGGCGCAGATCTTCGACATCTTCGACACGCACCGTCCGGGGATGAGCAAGAGGGCCAAGCAGGAGCGGGCGGAGGAGTTGCTGACGCTGGTGGGGGTGGATCCGAACCGGTTGACGAGTTTCCCGCATGAGCTGTCGGGCGGGATGCGGCAGCGGATGATGATCGCGATGGCGTTGGCGCTCGATCCGCAGGTGATGATCATGGATGAGCCGACCACGGCGTTGGATGTGGTGGTGCAGCGGGGCATCATCCGGGAGATCATGCGGTTGCGGGAGAGGTTGGGGTTCGCGGTGATCTTCATCACGCATGACCTGCCGATGCTGATCGAGATCAGCGACCGGATCGCGGTGATGCTGCAGGGGCGGATCGTGGAGCAGGGCACGGCGGAGGAGATCTACCGGACCCCGCAGCACGAGTACACGAAACGGCTGCTGTCGAGTTTCCCGTCGTTGACCGGGGAGCGGGGCGATTTCGTCCGCACGGGTATGAGCCAGGAGGTGGGGCGATGAGCGCGAACGATGCGGGCCGGGCCGGGACGCTGGAGGCGCGGAATCTGGTGAAGGACTTCACCCTGCGCTCCGGATTCCGCACGAGTGTGTTGCATGCGGTGAAGGACGTGTCGTTCACGATCGAGGCCGGGAAGACGGTCGCGCTGGTGGGGGAGTCGGGGTCGGGGAAGTCGACCATCGCGCGGATGCTGATGAAGCTGGAGACGCCCACCTCCGGGTCCATCCTCCTCGACGGTGTCGAGTCCGGCACCCGGGGTCGGGGGTTGGAGGCGTACCGGTCGGATGTGCAGATGGTGTTCCAGGACCCGTTCGCGTCGTTGAACCCGTTCCACACGATCGTGCATCACCTGGAGCGTCCGATCCGCCTGCACCACCCGAAGCTGTCCGGGACGGCGGTACGGGCGCGGGCGATCGAGCTGCTCGAACGGGTCCGGCTGACCCCGGGGGAGAGCTTCGCCGAGCGCCGCCCGCACGAGCTGTCCGGCGGGCAGCGGCAGCGCGTCGCGATCGCCCGGGCGCTGGCCCCAGGGGCACGGTTCATCGTCGCCGACGAGCCGGTGAGCATGTTGGACGTGTCGATCCGGCTCGGGGTCCTGAACCTGCTGGCCGAGCTGCAGCGGGAAGAGAACCTGGGCGTGCTGTACATCACCCACGACCTCGCCACAGCCCGCCACTTCTCCGATGAGATCATGGTGCTCTACAAGGGCGACGTCGTCGAACGCGGACCCGCCGACCAGGTCATCCTCCACCCGCAGCACGAGTACACCAAGACCCTCCTCGGCGCCGCCCCCGAACCCGAGAACCTCGGCCGCCTTCGCGACCACGTCCGCGCTGAACTCGGCATCGCCTGAGTCGGTCGCGGGGAAGGAACACACACCATGGCACAGATCGACCCAGGCACCTCGGCATGGCTGCGCACCAGGAACGATCGCGAAGCGCTGCGACTCATCCTCGAGCACGGCCCGCTGACCCGCACGCGACTCGGCGAGCTGTCCGGGATGTCGAAGCCGACCGCCACGCAGATGATCGCGCGACTCGAGCGCGCCGACCTCGTGCTGCCGGTGGGGGAGGTCGCGGGCAGTCGCGGCCCGAGCGCGGTGAGCTGGGGCGTGCGGACCGACCGGGTGGCGGGGGTCGCGGTGAGCATGCTCGACGGCAGCATCCAGGCGACGCTCGTCGACGCCACCGGCCAGGAGCATCCGGTGGTCGACCTTCCGGTGATCGGCGAGGAACGCTCGCCCGAGCAGGACATCGCGCGCGCCGTCGATGCCGCATGCGCCGCCGCCGGAGCCGACCGCGACACGATCGAGGCCGTGACGATCGGCGTGCAGGCCGCGGTGGGTCAGGGGCAGGACACCCTGTCGCTCACGGACTCGCTGCCGGGGTGGCCCGCGACGGGCGCCAGAGCCCGGATCGAGGCCGCGCTCGGTGTCGCGGTGACGCTGGAGAACGACGTCAACCTCGCCACGATGGCCGAGCGTGCGGTCGGCGTGGCCCAGGACGTCGACAGCTTCGCGTTCCTCTGGGCGGGTGTGGGCCTCGGTGTCGGCGTCGACCTGGGCGGCACCATCCACCGCGGCGCGCACGGCAGTGCCGGGGAGATCGGCTACCTGACCGTGGCCGCCGGCACCGGTCAGCCCGGAGCCGTGACCACGGATCTGCTCGGCTCGCAGGTGATCCTCGACCTCCTGCCCCCCGACGACGACGGCCTCGCCGCACTCGCGCTGCACGAGGAGGTGCTGCGGATGGTCGCCGACCGCATCGCGCTGACCATCGAGCCCGTGCTGGTCGTGCTCGACCCCGCCCTGATCGTGCTCGGCGGGCCGACCAACCTCGCGGGAGGACAGCGGCTCGCCGAGCTCGTGGCCGAGCGTGCCGCGGGAGAGGAACGGCCGACCCCGGAGGTGCGCCTGAGCGGAACGGGCGACAGCGCCGTGCTCCTCGGTGCCCGCCGGCTCCTGGTCGAGCAGATCCGCACGATCCTCGAAGACCGCATCCCCACCGACTGACGCCCACCGGGCACCCGCCCGAACAAGGAGGACAGATGAAACTCGCCATCGTCGGCGGAGGATCGACCTATACGCCGGAGCTGATCGACGGGTTCGTCCGGCTGCAGCGTGAACTGCCGATCGAGGAGCTCGTGCTCGTCGACACGGATCCCGACCGCCTGAGGCTCGTGGGCGGCATCTCCCGCCGCATGATGGCGCGGGGAGGGCATCCCGCGCGACTGCTCACGACCACCGACCTCGCGGCGGGTGTGAGCGACGCCGACGCCGTGCTCATCCAGCTCCGCGTGGGCGGCCAGGACGCCCGCGAGCAGGACGAGAGCTGGCCGCACGACGTCGACTGCATCGGGCAGGAGACCACGGGCCCCGGCGGACTCGCGAAGGCGCTGCGCACGGTCCCGGTGGTGCTGCGCATCGCCGACGTCGTGCGTCGCCACGCCAAGCCCGAGGCGTGGATCGTGGACTTCACCAACCCGGTCGGCATCGTCACCCGCGCCCTGCTGGAGGACGGGCACCGCGCCGTCGGACTGTGCAACGTGGCGATCGGCTTCCAGCGGCGTTTCGCCGAGGAGGCCGGAGTCGCGCCCGACCGCGTCGCCCTCGCCCACGTGGGGCTCAACCACCTCACCTGGGAGCGCGGCGTGTACATCGACGGCGTCGACCAGCTCCCCGCGGCCCTCGCGACGCGGGGGCGAGAACTGGCCGACACGGTCGAGCTCCCGCCCGCCCTGCTCGCGCAGCTCGGCGTGCTGCCCTCGTACTACCTGCGGTACTACTACGCGCACGACGAGGTGCTGCACGAACAGCGTCACCACGCGACCCGCGCGGTCGAGGTGCGCGCGATCGAGCACGAGCTGCTGGCGCTCTACGCCGACCCCTCCGTCGACACCAAGCCCGAGATCCTCGAGCGGCGCGGCGGGGCGTTCTACTCCGAGGCGGCCATCGAGCTGCTGATCGCGATCCGCGGGGGCGCCGAGGTGCCGCGCGTGGTGAACCTCCGCAACGACGGGGTACTGCCGTTCCTCCCCGACGACCACGTGATCGAGGTGCCCGCCCGGTATCGCGACGGTCGCTTCCTCGCCGAGCCCGTGGCGGCACTGCCCGACGACATCCGCGGACTGATCTCCGCGGTCGCAGGCTACGAGCGGCTCGCGCTCGACGCGGCGACCGCCGGCGGGCGTGACCGCGTGCTGCGGGCGATGCGTGCGCACCCGCTCGTCCTGCAGCACGAGCGCGCCGAGAAGCTGACCGATCTGCTGCTCGCCGCCAACGCGCGATACCTGGAGTGGGCGTGACCCGCCGCGACCGGAACCGGCTCGTCCTCGCGGCGGACGGCGGCGGCTCCAAGACCGACGTGGTGCTGCTCAACACCGCGGGAGAGGTGCTCGCGTGGGAGCGCGGGACCGGGTCGAGCCCGCAGATCGACGGACTCGCCCCGTCGGTCCGCGTGATCGACGGGCTCGTGCGGCGCGCCCTCGGCGACCGCGACCCGCGTGACCTCGACGTCGTGGGGCTGTACCTGTCCGGACTAGACCTCGCGGAGGAGATCGCGGCGTTCCGTGCGGCCATCGCGCCGCTGCCCTGGTCGCCGGGCGCGATCGTGGAGAACGACCTGCACGCACTCCTGCGCGCCGGAACCGACGCGCAGGACGCCGTCGCCGTGATCTGCGGCACGGGCATGAACGCCATCGGGGTGCGGGCGGATGGGGCGCAGGTGCGCTTCCCCGCGTTGGGCCCGCTCTCGGGCGACTGGGGCGGGGGCGCCGAACTGGGCGACGCGGTCGTATGGCACGCCGCACGGGCTGAGGACGGCCGGGGACCGCACACCCTGCTGGTCGAGCGGCTTCTCGCCGCGGTCGACGCCTCCTCGGTCGCCGCGCTCATCGAGGACGTGCACCTCGGACGACGGCCGGCTCAGGCCTTCGCGGCTCTCGCACCGCTGCTGTTCGAGGCGGCGGCCGCGGGGGACGAGGTCGCACGGCAGGTGGTGCGGCGTCAGGCGGACGAGGTCGTGGCGTTCGTGCGCGCCTGCGTCGACCGGCTCGGGCTGCGCGCGGTCGAGCTGCCGGTGCTGTTCGGCGGCGGAGTCGCACGAGGCCGAGACCCGCTGCTGCTCGCGAGCATCCACGCGGGGCTTGCGCAGCACGCGCCCTCAGCGCGGCTGGAGATCGTGGACGCGCCGCCTGTGCTGGGGGCGGCGCTCCTCGTGCTCGACGCCGCGGGGGCGGAGGCGACCGCGAAGGTACGCGCCCGCGACCACCTCAGCTCGGATCTTCGGCACGCGGCCGAACCCGTCGTGGCGCGCTGAGACCGCCCTCGCCGCAACGGGAACGGGCGCCGCGACCGAGTGGTCGCGGCGCCCGTTGCGGTCGAACGATCAGCCGAGGGTGACGGCCGAGCGCAGCAGCGTCGCCTGCTCCGCGGCGTGCACCTTCGACGATCCGGTCGCGGGCGAAGCGGACGCCGGGCGCGAGATCGGACGGAACGTGCGGTCGCCGGGGACATCCGCGAATGCGAGCGCGAGGAACGGCCAGGCGCCCTGGTTCTCCGGCTCCTCCTGCACCCACACGAGCTCGGCGTTCGGGTAGGAGTCGGTGATGGCCTTGAGCTCGTCGATCGGCGTCGGGTACAGCTGCTCCAGGCGCACCAGGGCCACCTCGGGGTTCGGGTTCTTCTCCAGCTCGGCGCGCAGATCCCAGTGCACCTTGCCCGAGTGCACGAGCACGCGCTTGACGGCGGAACGGTCGAGACCGCGGTCGTCGTCGATGACCGGCTCGAAACGGCCCTGCGTGAAGGCCTCGACCGGGCTCGTCGCACCGCGCAGGCGCAGCATCGCCTTCGGGGTGAACACGATCAAAGGCTTGCGCGGCCGGGCGTAGGCCTGGCGGCGCAGCAGGTGGAAGTGCGAGGCGGGGGTCGACGGACGCGCGACGATCATGTTCTCCTGAGCGCACAGCTGCAGGAACCGCTCGATGCGGGCGGAGGAGTGATCCGGTCCCTGGCCCTCGTAGCCGTGGGGGAGCAGGAGCGTGACGCTGGACTGCTGACCCCACTTCTGCTCGGCGGCGGAGATGTACTCGTCGATGACCGACTGGGCGCCGTTGACGAAGTCGCCGAACTGCGCCTCCCACAGCACGAGCGCTTCGGGCGCCTCGACCGAGTAGCCGTACTCGAACCCGAGCGCGGCGTACTCGCTGAGCAGCGAGTCGTAGACGAAGAAGCGGCCCTGCGCGTCGGACAGGTTCGACAGCGGCAGCCACTCCTGGCCGTTCGCCCGGTCGTGCAGTGCGGCGTGGCGCTGGACGAACGTGCCGCGGCGCGAGTCCTGTCCGGCGAGCCGCACCGGGGTGCCCTCGACCAGCAGCGACCCGAAGGCGAGGAGCTCGCCGAAGCCCCAGTCGATGTTGCCGTTGCGGCTCATGTCGAGGCGCTTCTCCAGCAGCTGCTGGATCTTCGGGTGCACCGTGAAGCCCTCGGGCTTGTTCACGAACGCGTCACCGATTAGCTGGATGACCTCGGCGGGGACGCCGGTGACCTCGGGCGCGCCCACCTGGTCCTCGACCGGCGGGAGCTCGGGCGCGATCGGCGTGGCACCCGTCTCGGCGGCGTGCGTCTCGGCGAAAGCGATCTCCAGGCGGTTCTGGAAGTCGGCCTTGGCCTCGTCGTACTCCTCCTCGGTGATGTCACCGCGACCGACCAGCGACTCCGTGTACAGGCGGCGCACCGACCGCTTGGCCTGGATGAGGTCGGTCATGAGCGGCTGCGTCATCGACGGGTCGTCGCCCTCGTTGTGACCGCGACGGCGGTAGCAGACCAGGTCGATCACGACGTCGCGGTGGAAGCGCTCGCGGTACTCGAACGCCAGCTGCGCGACGTGGATGACGGCCTCGGGGTCGTCGCCGTTCACGTGGAAGATGGGCGCCTGGATCGTCTTGGCCACGTCGGTCGCGTACACCGAGGTGCGGGCGTCGCTCGGGGTGGTCGTGAAGCCCACCTGGTTGTTGACCACGACGTGGATGGTGCCGCCCGTGCGGTAGCCGCGCAGCTGCGACATCTGCAGGGTCTCCACGACGACGCCCTGACCGGCGAAGGCCGCGTCGCCGTGCACGAGGATGGGCAGCCAGGCGAACGTGCCGATCGGCTTACGGTCCTGCTTGGCGCGGACGATGCCCTCCAGCACGCCGTCGACGGTCTCGAGGTGCGAGGGGTTGGCGGCGAGGTACACCGGGAGCGAGGAGCCGTCGTCGGCGACGAACGTGCCCTCCGTGCCGAGGTGGTACTTCACGTCGCCGGAGCCGCGCTGGTTGCCGGGCATCTGCGTGCCCTCGAACTCCCGGAACACCTGGCCGTAGGTCTTGCCGGCGATGTTGGTCAGCACGTTGAGGCGGCCGCGGTGGGCCATGCCGATCGCCGCGCCCTCGAGGCCCGCGGTCGCCGCGCCCTGGAGGATCTCGTCGAGCAGCGGGATGAGCGACTCGCCGCCCTCCAGCGAGAACCGCTTCTGGCCGACGAACTTCGTCTGCAGGAAGGTCTCGAACGCCTCGGCCTCGTTCAGCTTGCGGAGCACCCGCAGCTGCTCGTCGTGGCCGGGCTTCTGGTACTTGACCTCGACCTTCTCCTGGAACCAGCGGCGCTGCTCCGGGTCCTGGATGTGCATGTACTCGATGCCGAGTGTGCGGCAGTACGAGTCGCGCAGCACGCCGAGGATGTCGCGCAGCTTCGCCACGCGGCGCCCGCCGAAGCCGCCCGTGACGAACTCGCGGTCGAGGTCCCAGAAGGTCAGCCCGTGGCTCTCGATCTCCAGGTCGGGGTGCGAGCGCTGCACGTACTCGAGCGGGTCGATGTCGGCCATCAGGTGGCCGCGCACGCGGAAGGAGTTGATCAGCTCCTGCACGCGGGACTGCTTGTCGACGCGCTCGGCCAGGTCGACCGCGATGTCGGGGTTCCAGCGGATCGGCGCGTACGGGATGCGCAGCGCGGCGAAGATGTCGTCGTAGAACCCGCGCTGCCCGATCAGCAGCTCGTGCACCTTCTTCAGGAACTCGCCGGACCCTGCGCCCTGGATGACACGGTGGTCGTAGGTGCTGGTGAGCGTGATGGTCTTGCCGATCGCGAGCTCGTTGAGCGTCTTCTCGCTCGCGCCCTGGAACTCGGCCGGGTACTCGAGGGCGCCGGCGCCGATGATGCAGCCCTGGCCCTTCATGAGACGCGGCACCGAGTGCACCGTGCCGATGCCGCCCGGGTTGGTGAGCGACACCGTGGTGCCCTGGAAGTCGGTGGCGGTGAGCTTGTTGCCGCGGGCGCGGGTGACCAGGTCCTCGTACGCGGCGAGGTACTCGGTGAAGGTCATGGTGTCGGCGCGCTTGATGCTCGGCACCATGAGGGCGCGCGTGCCGTCGGGCTTGGGCAGGTCGATCGCGATGCCGAGGTTGACGTGCGCGGGGGCGACGACGGAGGGCTTGCCGTCGACCTCGGCGTAGAACACGTTCTGGCTGCGGAACTCGTCGAGCGTGCGGATGAGCGCCCAGCCGATGAGGTGCGTGAAGCTGACCTTGCCGCCGCGCGTGCGGGCCATGTGGTTGTTGATGACGATGCGGTTGTCGATCATCAGCTTGGCGGGGACGGTGCGGACGCTGGTCGCGGTGGGGACGGTGAGCGACTCGTCCATGTTCGCGGCGAGGGTCTTGGGCAGACCGCGCAGCGGCGTGACCTTGTCCTCTTCGGAGGACTCGACCGGCTCCTTCGACTCGGGCTTGGGCTTCGGCGCCTGCGCGGGGATCGGGGCGGCCGCGGCGGGCTTGGCCGTCGTGCGGGCGACGGGCTGCGCACCGATCACGGGGATGGGCGCGGTGACCGGATGCGCGGGTGCGGCTGCGGTGTCAGCCGGAGCGGATCCCGTCGCGCTCGTCCCGGCGGCCGTGGCCTCGGAGTGGTACTGCTCCAGGATGGGCCACCACTCCTTGTCGACCGAGTCGCGGTTCTCCTTGAACTGCTCGTAGAGCTCTTCGACGAGCCAGGAATTGGCTCCGAACCCCCCGTCGCCACCGACGCCGGTCACCTGGTTCGACACGCTCTATCGCCCTCTTTCATCGCTGAAGATCTTCGGTGCGGAGGCACGACGCAGGAATGCGTTCGGGCGCGCACACTCTCGACCACCAAGCCTAACCTGTTTCGCCCGGGTAATCGTCGAAGCCACCCGCCCGCGCCGTCCCGATCTCGGTACCGTGGAGGCATGGAGTTCTCAGGCGCGCAGCCCACCGTCGATCTGACCTATTCGGACGTCTTCCTGGTGCCGCGCCGGTCGGGCGTCACCAGTCGGCTCCAGGTGGATCTGGCCCCGCACGACGGCACCCCGGCGACCCTGCCGCTGGTGGCCGCGAACATGAACTCGGTCACCGGGCCCAGCCTCGCCGCGGTGCTCGCCCGGCGCGGTGCGCTCGGCGTGCTGCCGCAGGACCTCCCGCTGCAGGAGCTCGACGCGGCGATCCGCGATGTGAAGAGCCAGCCCGTGCTGTGGGACACGCCGATCGTGCTGCCCCCGCACGCCACGGTCGCCGAGGCGCTGCGACTGCTGCCGGCCACCAGCGGTCACGGGATCGTGGTCGCCCAGGGGTCCGGCCCGATCGACGTGGAGCGGATCCTCGGCATCCTGCCGGCGACCCGCCTCGCGACCGCCCTCCCCGACGCGCAGCTGGGCGACCTGGTCCACCGCGGCAGCCCGTCGATCGACGCCGACGACATCGGCTCGGAGCGGCACGCGTTCGACGTGATCACCGAGGCGGACGTCGACATGGTCACCGTGGTCCACCACGGGCACCTCGTCGGCACGCTGAGCGCCCGCAGCGCCCTTCGCGCCACGCTGTACCGCCCCGCCGTCGACGCGGACGGACGACTCGCGGTGGCCGCGGCGGTCGGCATCAACGGCGACGTCGCCGCGAAGGCCCGCGCGCTCGCCGGTGCCGGGGTGGACGTGCTGGTGCTCGACACCGCCCACGGCCACCAGGAGGGCATGCTCCGCGCACTGCGCACGGTGGCCGAGCTCGGCCTCGGCCTCCCGATCGTCGCGGGCAACATCGTCACGGCCGACGGCGTGCGCGACCTCGTCGATGCGGGGGCCACGATCCTCAAGGTCGGCGTCGGCCCCGGCGCGATGTGCACGACGCGCATGATGACCGCCGTGGGGCGCCCGCAGTTCTCGGCAGTGCTGGAGACGGCGCAGGCCGCCCGCGAGGCCGGAGCGCACGTGTGGGCGGACGGGGGAGTGCGCTACCCGCGCGACGTCGCTCTCGCACTGGCAGCCGGCGCGGCCTCGGTGATGATCGGCTCGTGGTTCGCCGGCACGATCGAGGCGCCGGGCGAGCTGCAGCGCGACGCGGAGGGCCGCCTGTTCAAGGAGTCGTGGGGGATGGCGTCGACCAAGGCCGTGCAGGCGCGGTTCGAGCGCCTCGACGCATACGAGCGCGCCCGCAAGGAGCTGTTCGCCGAGGGCATCTCCTCCTCGAAGATCTACCTCGACCCGCTGCGGCCGGGTGTGGAGGACCTGCTCGACATGATCACGTCCGGCGTGCGGTCGTCGTTCACGTACGCGGGTGCCGCGACCGTGCCGGAGTTCCACGAGCGCGCGCTGGTCGGCCTGCAGTCCGCGGCCGGCTACGAGGAGGGCAAGGCGCTGCCGGTGAGCTGGTAGCACGGGCGCGGTCATGGCGGCGTTCTGTAGAATCGAGCGCACTATGGACGACCCCCCCAGTTGCCGAACATCGCCCCACCGTCCCGAACTCTCCGCGGAGAGGAATAGCTGATGGATTTCATCATGTTGGGCGTGGGGCTCCTGCTCACGGTCGGCACCGGCCTCTTCGTCGCGAGCGAGTTCGCCCTGGTCAATCTCGACCGGGCCGAACTGGAGGCGCGACAGGCCCGGGGCGAATCCCGGCTCTCGCTCACGATCAGCGCTCTCAAGCACACCTCGACGCACCTGTCGTCCGCGCAGCTCGGCATCACGCTGACCACGCTGCTCACCGGTTACACGATGGAGCCGGCGCTGTCGAACCTCCTGCGCCCGACGCTCGTCGCCTGGAGCATCCCCGAGGCCGCGGTCGCCCCGATCGCGACCGTCGTGGCGATGTTCGTGGCCACGGTGCTGTCGATGATCCTGGGTGAGCTGGTCCCGAAGAACTTCGCGCTCGCGCTGCCCCTGGCGACCGCGAAGCTCGTGATCCCGTTCCAGACCGCGTTCACGGCCGTGTTCAAGCCCGCGATCGTGGTGCTCAACGGCAGCGCGAACGGCGTGCTGCGCGGCATGGGCATCGAGCCCAAGGAGGAGCTGTCCGGCGCCAGGAGCGCGGAGGAGCTGTCGTCTCTGGTACGCCGCTCCGCGAGCGCCGGGCTGCTGGAGGCCGACACGGCGACGCTGCTCGACCGCACCCTGACGTTCTCACGCCTCACGGCCGCCGACGTGATGACGGCCCGTCCGAGCATGCACGCGATCGCCGCGGGCGACTCGGTCGACGACGTGATCCAGCTCGCGCGCCGCACGGGCCACAGCCGCTTCCCGGTGTTCGACGAGGACCTCGACGACATCACCGGCGTCGTGCACCTGAAGGCCGCGATCGCCGTGCCGCGGGAGCGGCGGGCCGAGGTGCCCGTCGGCGCCCTGGCGACCGAGCCGCTGCGCGTGCCGGAGACCGCCCACGTCGACGCGCTGATCTCCGACCTCCGCGGCCGCGGCTACCAGCTGGCCGTCGTGGTCGACGAGTACGGCGGCACGGCGGGCATCGTGACCCTGGAGGACCTGGTGGAGGAGCTCGTGGGCGAGGTGTCCGACGAGCACGACCGCACGCGGGCCGGCATCATCCGCAACCGCGACGGCATCACGTTCCCCGGCGAGCTGCGCCCCGATGAGCTGCGCAGCCGTGCGGGCGTCGACGTGCCGGAGGGCGACGTGTACGACACCGTGGGCGGCTACGTCATGAGCGTGCTGGAGCGCGTGCCGGTCGTCGGCGACGAGGTGCCGCTGGAGAGCGGCACGCTGCACGTCGTCCGGATGGACGGCCGCCGGGTGGACCGGGTGCGCTACGTGCCCAGACCGGACTCCCTCGAGGCCGAGGAGGTGTCGCGATGAGCGATTGGGTCGGCCTCGCCTGGCTGGTCGTGCTGCTGGCGGCGAACGCGTTCTTCGTCGGCGCGGAGTTCGCGGTGATCTCCGCGCGGCGCTCGCAGATCGAGCCGCGCGCCGAGCGCGGGTCCCGGGCCGCGAAGACGGCGCTGTACGCGATGGAGCACGCCACGCTCATGCTCGCGACCTCGCAGCTGGGCATCACGATCTGCTCCCTGCTGATCCTGAACGTGTCGGAGCCGGCGATCCACCACCTGCTCGCGGTGCCGATGCACGCGCTGGGCTGGGCCGACGGCGCGGTCGACGTGGTCTCGTTCGTGATCGCGCTGCTCGTCGTCTCGTTCCTGCACGTGGTGTTCGGCGAGATGGTGCCGAAGAACCTGGCGTTCTCGGTGCCCGACCGCGCGGTGCTGATCCTCGCGTCGCCGCTGGTGTGGATCTCGAAGGTGTTCATGCCGGTGATCTGGTTGCTCAACGCGGCAGCCAACGGCGTGCTGCGGCTGTTCCGCGTCGAGCCGAAGAACGAGGCGGCCTCGACCTTCACGCTCGACGAGGTGGCCACGATCGTGAGCCAGTCCCGTCGCGAGGGCGTGCTGATGGACACCGCGGGCACCGTGACCGCCGCCGTCGAGTTCACCGACAAGAAGGCGCGCGACGTGGCGGTGCCGCTGGGCGACCTCGTGACGCTGCCGCAGACCACGACGCCGGACGACATCGAGAAGGCCGTGGCCCGCTACGGGTTCTCGCGCTACGTGATCGTCGACGACGAGGACACCCCGATCGGGTACGTGCACCTGAAGGACATCCTGCGCGCCTCGGAGGGGCCGGACGCGGACACGAAGGTGCACGAGCCGATCCCGGGCAAGCGGATCCACCACATGGTCCCCGTGCAGGAGGACACCGACCTGGAGGACGCGCTCGCCGTGATGCGACGCGCCGGCCGTCATCTGGCGAAGGTGCGCGACTCGGCGGGCGAGACGACGGCGGTGCTGTTCCTGGAGGACATCCTGGAGGAGCTCGTCGGTGAGGTGCAGGACGCGACGCGGCGCGTGCGCGGGCACTGACACCACAGCCGTCCAGCGCGAAGGCCGCCGTTCCCGATGGGGCGGCGGCCTTCGTCGTCGAGAGGCGGTTCAGCGCCAGCGGGCGCGCTCGTACTGCGGCGGCCACGCGACCTCGGCACCGAGCTCGTGCGCCGCACGCAGCGCGAAGTGCGGGTCGCGCAGCCACTCCCGACCGGCGAAGATCGCATCCGCCGCGCCGTCGGCCAGCACCTGCTCGGCCTGTGCGGCGGCGGTGATGAGGCCGACCGCCGACACCGGGATGCGGCCGCCCTGGCGCACGGTCTCCGCGAGCGGCACCTGGTAGCCGGGCGACACGGCGATGCGCTGGTGCGCGACGAGCCCGCCGCTGGACACATCGATCAGGTCGGCGCCGTGCTCGGTCGCCCACGCCCCGACCACTGCGGCCTCGTCGGGCGTGAACCCGCCCTCGGCGTGGTCGGTCGCCGAGATCCGCACGAACACCGGGACGTCGTCGCCGGCGGTCGCGCGCACGGCGTCGAGCACCCGCAGCAGCAGCCGGGCACGGTTGTGGAGCGAGCCGCCGTACTCGTCGTCGCGGTGGTTCGACAGCGGTGACAGGAACTGGTGCAGCAGGTAGCCGTGCGCGCCGTGCAGCTCCAGCACGTCGAAGCCGGCGTCGAGCGCGCGCCGCGCCGACGTGGCGAACGCCTCGACCACGCGGTCGATGCCCGCCGCGTCGAGGGCGACCGGATCCGCGAACCCGTCGAAGGCCACGGCGGACGGAGCCACGGTGGTCCAGCCGCCCTCGGTCGCGGGCACGGAGCCGCGCTCGGGCGCCCACGGCCACCATGTCGACGCCTTGCGACCCGCGTGCGCGAGCTGGATGCCGGCGAGCGAGCCCCGGTCGTGGATCGCCCGGACGACGGGGGCGAGGGCGTCGCGCTGCTCGTCGGTCCACAGCCCGAGGTCGCGCGGCGAGATGCGACCCTCCGGCACCACGGCGGTGGCCTCGGCGACGATCAGCCCGGCGCCGCCCGAGGCGAACTGCGCCAGGTGGGCGTGGTGCCACTCCTGCGCGACGCCGTCGAGGGCGCTGTACATGCACATCGGGGAGACCCACAGGCGGTTGCGGAACGTGGTCGAGCGGATGGTCAACGGGGAGAAGAGGAGGCTCACGGTTCGACGCTACCGGGGCTCGGGAGGCGGCGGGGCCGCCCGCTAACGTGGAGGCATGAGCGAAGCGCGCGAGTGGTCACGCGTCGACACGGCCCGGTTCGTCCGCGCCGCGACGCGCGACGACGACAAGTACTCGCGCGGCGTGGTGGCCCTGCGCACCGGTTCGCCCGCGTACCCCGGGGCCGCGGTGCTCGGTGTCGAGGCCGCATGGCGCGCCGGCGCGGGCTTCGTGCGGTATGCGGGAGAGCAGCGCGTGATCGACGCCGTGCTCGCCCGCCGCCCGGAGACCGTGGGCGGGCCCGACACCGGGCGCACCCGGGTCGGAGCGTGGGTCATCGGCTCCGGCACCGACCCCGAGGAGCGGACGGACGCCGAGGCGCGGGCGCTGCGCGAGATCGTGTCGGGCACGGCCCCGGTCGTGATCGACGCCGGCGCACTCGACCTGGCGTCCGGCGCGACCGCGCCGTTCGTGGTGACCCCGCACGCGGGGGAGTTCGCCCGGCTTCGGGAGCGCCTCGGTCTGGTCGACGCGGATCAGGACACGGCGGCCGAGGTACGACGGATGGCCGCGGAGCTGCACGGCGTCGTGCTGCGCAAGGGGGCCCGCACGCTGATCGCGGGACCCGACGGCCCGGTGATCGCCGTGGACGCGGGCACCGGGTGGCTCGCGACCGCGGGCACGGGCGATGTGCTGGCCGGCGTGCTCGGGGCCGTGATCGCGGCCAACCCCGGTGCTCCGCTCGCCGAGGTGGCCGCGGCCGGCACCTGGCTGCACGGGCACGCCGCGCGCATCGCCGCGGGGGTGGGTGGGGGCGGCACGGGCCACCCGATCGTCGCGCTGGACGTGGCGGAGGCGCTGCCCCTCGCGATCGCGGACGTCCTGTCGTGACCCGGCGCGTGCCCGCCCGGACGATCGCGCTGTGGGCCGCGTTCCTCCTGGTGCATCTGCTCACCGCGCTCGCGGGGTGGATCTACCCGAGCCAGCCGATGGGCGACGTCGTGCTGGTGTACGAGCCCTGGTCGTCGGCGGCGCTCGGCGGCGGCCCGGTCGTGGGCGTCACCGAACCGTGGGTGTACCCCCAGCTCGCGCTGCTGCCGATGCTGCTCACCGGGCTCCTGGCCACCCCGCTCGTGCCCCTGCTCGGCGTCTCGTCCGCGTACCTCGTGGCCTGGGCGGTGCTGGTGGGCGTGCTCGACGCTGTCGCGTTCGCCGTGCTGGTCGGGCGTCGTCCGGGCCGGGCGCGCACGGCCGCGGCGTGGTTCTGGTGCGCCGCGCTCCTGCTGCTCGGACCCATCGCGCTGTACCGGATCGACGCGGTCACCGTGCCGATCGCGGTCGTCGCCGGCCTGTGGCTGCTGTCGCGGCCCGCGCTCGCCGCTGCCCTCCTGACGGTCGGCGCGTGGATCAAGATCTGGCCGGGCGCGCTGCTGCTCGCGGCGGTGGTGGCCGGGCGCCGGCGGTGGCGGCAGCTCGTGGCGGCGCTGGTGGTCACGGCCGTCGTGCTCGGGGTGCTCGTGCTGCTCGGTCCCCGGTCGGAGATCCTCGGGTTCCTCACCGCGCAGACCGGTCGCGGCCTGCAGATCGAGGCGGTCGCGGCGACGCCGTTCCTGTGGCTCGCGGTGGCCGGTGCCGCCCGCATCGAGTACAGCTTCGACATCCTCACGTTCCAGATCACCGCGCCGGGCGTCGATGCGGTCGCCGCGGTCCTCACGCCGCTGATGGCCGTGGCGGTCGTCGCGGTCACCGCCCTCGGGGCGGTCAAGGCCACGCGCGGTGCGGTGTTCGGCCGGTTGTTCCCGCCGCTCGCGCTCGCGCTCGTGACGGTGCTGATCGTCGGCAACAAGGTGGGGTCGCCGCAGTTCCAGACCTGGCTTCTCGCGCCCGTGATCCTCTGGATCGTGTGGGACAGGGCGCGCGCGACGGTGCCCGCCGTGCTGGTGCTGGCGCTGTGCCTGGTCACCTGCCTGATCTACCCGCTCACCTACGACGCGCTGCTGCGGGCCGAGCCCGTGCCCGTGCTGCTGCTCACGCTGCGCAACGTGCTGCTCATCGTCCTGACCGTCGTGAGCTTGCGCGCCGTCCTGCGTGTTCCCGCCGTCCGTCCCCCTCGAATCAAGGAGTGAACCCATGCTGATCGCCTTCTCCGTCGCCCCCAGCGGCACACCGGCCGACGGTGCCGTCGACCGCTCCGACGCCTCCGTCCACGACGCGGTGGCCGCCGCCGTGCGCGTGGTGCGGGCCTCCGGACTCCCGCACCGCACGACGAGCATGTTCACCGAGATCGAGGGCCCCGACTGGGACAGCGTGATGGACGTGGTCAAGCGTGCGACCGAGGCGGTCATGCCGTTCGGCTCCCGCGTGTCCCTCGTGCTCAAGGCCGACATCCGTCCGGGGTACTCGGGCGAGCTCGACGCGAAGGTCGAGCGCCTGGAGGCGGCGATCGACGAGGCCGACGCCCGCTAAGCTGAACCGGTGAATCCCTCGACCGCATCGAGGGGTGCGGCGAAGAGGGCGCTCCTCTCTCTCGCCATCGGCAGCTTCGGCATCGGCATGACCGAATTCGTCGTGATGGGGCTGCTCCCGAACATCGCCGCCGACCTGCTGCCGTCCGTCTGGGCGACCAGCCAGGAGGAGGCGCTGAGCCAGGCCGGCTGGCTGATCTCGCTCTACGCGCTCGGCGTGGTGATCGGCGCGCCGACGATCGCGGGTTTCGTCGCCCGGTTCCCGCGCCACCGCGTGATGATCGTGCTGGCGCTCGCGCTCGCCGTGTTCAACGCGCTGACCGTCGTGCTGCCCACGTTCGAGCTGGTCGGTGCATCGCGGTTCCTGGCGGGCCTGCCGCACGGCGCCTACTTCGGGATCGGCGCGCTCGTGGCCGCCGAGGTGATGGGGCCGGGCAACCGCGCGAAGGGCGTCGCCTTCATCCTCACCGGGCTCACGGTGGCGAACGTCGTGGGGGTGCCGCTGGGCACGTTCCTCGGGCAGCAGTGGGGCTGGCGTGCCGCGTTCGCCGTCGTCGCGCTGGTGTTCGCCCTCGCCACGCTCTGCATCGCCCTGTTCGTGCCGGCGCACCCGGGCGACCCCGGTCGCACGATGCGCGCGGAGCTCGGGGTGTTCCGCATCGGACAGGTGTGGTTCACGCTCGGCGTCGGCGCGATCGGCTTCGGCGGCTTCTTCGCCGTCTACAGCTACATCGCGCCGCTGGTCACCGAGGTCGCGGGGTCACCCGAGTGGGCGGTGCCGATCGTGCTGGTGCTGATGGGGCTGGGTATGACCGCGGGCAACCTGGTCGGCGGGCACCTCGCCGACATCGACCTCCGGCGCACGCTGCTGGGTGGCCTGGCCGCGATGGGCGTCGTGTTCGCGCTGCTGGCGGTGCTGTCGTTCTGGATCGTGAGCCTCGGCCTGCTGGTGGTGCTGGTCGGCTTTGTCTCGTCCGTGCTCAGCCCCACCATCCAGACGCGGCTCATGGACGTCGCGGGCGACAACCAGTCGATCGCCGCGGCCATGAACCACTCCGCGCTGAACGTCGGCAACAGCCTCGGCGCGTTCCTGGGCGGCGTCGTGATCGCACTCGGCTGGGGCTTCACCGCTCCCGCGTGGACCGGCGCCGCGCTCGCGGTCGCCGGACTGCTCATCGCGCTGCTGTCGTACGGGGTGGAGGCGCGTCGCGCCCCAGCGGTCGTCGTACTCGCGTCGTAGAGTGACGGGGTGACGATCCCCGACGACGAGCTGCCGCTGGCGGGGACGGCCGTGCTGCTGCGACCCGCCGACGAGGGCTTCCGCGTGCTGCTGCTGCGGCGACCGGAGCGCGGCTCGTTCGCCGGAGCCTGGGTGTTCCCCGGCGGCAAGGTCGAGCAGGGCGACCGCCGCGACGGCGCCGAGCGCGTGGACGATGCGCGGCGGGCGGCGGTGCGCGAGACCGCGGAGGAGGTGGGCCTCGCGATCGACGGGCTCGTGCCCCTGTCGGAGTGGCGGCCGCCCGCGGAGGCTCCCGTCCGCATCCGCACCTGGTTCTTCCTCGCCGAGGCCCCGCGGGCCGAGGCCGTGCCGTCCGAGGCGGAGGTCGCGGAGCTCGCCTGGGTCACCCCGGCGGAGGCCCTCGGCCGACACGCGTCGGGGGAGTGGACGCTGTTCCCGCCCACCTGGGTCACGCTGCACCGGCTGTCGATGCACGACCGGGCCTCCGCGGCGCTCGCGTCGGCCGGGGCGGCGGAGCTGTTCCAGACGCGTGTGCTCGACGGCGGGCGGGCCTTCGCGTGGGAGCAGGGCACGCTGCACGCCGCGGCACGTCCGTGGAGCTTCGCCCCGGCGTGAGCTCAGGCGTCGAGGAGGCGTCGCAGCTGCGTGCCGACCGCGTCGGTCTCGATCAGGAAGCCGTCGTGGCCGAAGTCGCTCGCCAGCACCACCGCGTCGTCGTCGAGCACGGTGGGGATGCTGCGGGCGATACGCTGCTGGCCGTCGACGGGGAACAGCCGGTCGCTGTCGATGCCGAGCACGAGGGTCGTGGCCGTCACCGCGCGCAGCGCCTCCTCCACACCACCGCGACCGCGCCCCACGTCGTGAGAGTTCATGGCCTCGACCAGGGTGATGTAGCTGTTGGCGTCGAACCGGCGCGTGAACTTGTTGCCGTGGAAGTCGAGGTACGACTCCACCGCGAAGCGTCCGCCGTGCCCGAGCGGTGACACGTCGGACTGCCACGACCGCTGGAACCGCTGGTTGAGCTCGATCGGGCTGCGGTAGTTCAGCAGGGCCATGCGCCGGGCGAGGGCGAGGCCGCGGTGGGGGCCGTCGCCGTCGGAGAGGTCGTAGTACTCGCCGCCCTGGAAGCGCGGATCCATGCGGATGGTCTCGAGCTGCACCGTGTTCAGGGCGATCTGGTCGGCCGTCGTCACCGGTGGCGAGGACAGCACGGCGAGCCGCTCGACGCGGGCGGGATGGGTGACCGCCCACTCCAGCGCGTGCATGCCGCCCATCGAGCCGCCGATCACCGCCGCCCAGGTGTCGATGCCGAGCGCGTCGGCCAGGCGCACCTGCGCGGCCACCTGATCGCGGATCGTGAGGTAGGGGAAGCGCGACGCCCACTCGTAGCCGTCGGGGGCGATGCTTGCCGGTCCGGTCGAGCCCTGGCAGCCGCCGAGCATGTTCGGCGCGATCACGAACCACCGGTCGGTGTCGAGCGCCGCGCCCGGCCCGACGATGTCCTCCCACCAGCCGGCCGTGGGGTGTCCGGCCCCTGCCTCGCCGCGCACGTGGCTGTCGCCGGTGAGCGCGTGGAGCACGAGCACGGCGTTGTCCCGTGCGGCGTTCAGCTCGCCCCAGGTCTCGTACGCCAGCCGGATGCCGGGGAGCTCGGCCCCGCTCTCGGTGCGGAACGACCCGAAGGCGGCGAAGCGGCGCCCGCCCACGGGGTCTCCGTCGCGCCACGCGCCGGTCGCGGGCGGTCGGGCACGGAGCAGACGGACGTCGGCCTCCGTCACGGGTGCCGACGGCACCGTGTCCTCGGAGGTCGTCTGCCAGTCCATCCCCCCATTCTCGCCTGGCGGGCGGCGCTCCGGCGGCAGGTTACGCGGCGGGGACGACGGATGCCCCGGACCGCGTGGTCCGGGGCAT
This sequence comes from Microbacterium sufflavum, assembly GCF_023091155.1. Classification (NCBI taxonomy): domain Bacteria; kingdom Bacillati; phylum Actinomycetota; class Actinomycetes; order Micrococcales; family Microbacteriaceae; genus Microbacterium; species Microbacterium sufflavum. The sequence continues at coordinate 2,465,843 of NZ_JAHWXK010000001.1, forward strand.
CCGTGCGAGACGGTCCGCTCAGGCGCGGGCGGCCTCCGAGACGGCGCGCGCGGCGGCGAGGGCCTGGTCGAGGTCGGCCTTCAGATCGTCGATGTTCTCGAGCCCCACCGACAGACGCACGAGGCCCGGCGTGACACCCGCCGTGAGCTGCTGCTCGGGCGTGAGCTGCGCGTGCGTCGTGGAGGCGGGGTGGATGACGAGCGAGCGCACGTCGCCGATGTTGGCGAGGTGGCTGAACAGCGACAGGCTGTTGACGAACTCGCGACCGGCCTCCACGCCGCCCTTGAGCTCGAACGACAGGACCGCGCCGACGCCCTTCGGCGCGTACTCGTTCGCCTTGGCGTACCACGGCGAGGAGGGCAGACCCGAGTAGTTGACCGACGCGACGTCGTCGCGGCCGTCCAGCCACTCGGCGATCTCCTGGGCGTTCTGCACGTGGCGCTCGATGCGCAGCGACAGGGTCTCCACGCCCTGGATGAGGTTCCACGCGCTCTGCGGCGCGATGGAGGAGCCGAGGTCGCGCAGCAGCTGCACGCGGGCCTTGATGATGTAGGCGAGCGCGTCGCCGACCGCGGCCGTGTAGCTCGCGCCGTGGTACGAGGGGTCGGGCTCGGTGAGGCCGGGGAACTTCTCGACGTTCTCCGACCACGCGAAGCGGCCGCCGTCGATCACGACGCCGCCGATGGTCGTGCCGTGGCCGCCGAGGAACTTGGTGATCGAGTGGACGACGATGTCGGCGCCGTGCTCGAACGGGCGGATGAGGTAGGGCGTCGCGATCGTGTTGTCGACGATCAGGGGGACCCCGTTCTCGTGCGCGATGTCGGCGACCGTGCGGATGTCGAGCACGTTGATCTGCGGGTTGCCGATCGTCTCGGCGAAGAACAGCTTGGTGTTCGGACGGACGGCGCGGCGCCACTCCTCGGGGTCGTCCTGGTTCTCGACGAACGTGACCTCGATGCCGAGCTTGGCGAGCGTGTACTTGAAGAGGTTGTAGGTGCCGCCGTAGATCGAGCTGGAGGCGACGAAGTGGTCGCCGGCCTGGGCGATGTTGAGGATCGCGAAGGTCGAGGCGGCCTGGCCGCTGGACAGGACGAGGGCGCCGGTGCCCCCTTCGAGGGCCGCGAGGCGCTGCTCGAGCACGTCCTGGGTCGGGTTCTGGATGCGGGTGTAGATGTTGCCGAACTCGGCCAGCGCGAACAGGTTCGCGGCGTGGTCGGCGTTGTCGAACACGTACGACGTGGTCTGGTAGATCGGCGTCGCACGCGCCTTCGTGACCGGGTCGGGTGCGGCGCCCGAGTGGATCTGCTTGGTCTCGAAACGCCAGGTCTCGGGTGCGGACATGTGTTCCCCCTGGAACGGTCGGAAGTCGGATGGCTGGTGCCCTTGCAGCGAGAGTACGGAACTTCCCCCGCTGTCAACAGCGGCCGGGAAATGTGACGTAACACAGCGCTCCTCACCTCGAGCGGAGGACGCAGGTCTTCCGCTCGGCCGCCGTGCCGGTTACCGTACCTGCCAGGCGCGGCCGACGGGCCGGCGGACAGGAGACCCCCATGACTGTCGACCACCTCGGTGCGGGCGCACACGATGACGAACCCCGGGGCCTGCCCCGCCGGACCGTGCTGGCGGGCGCGGTCTGGTCCGTGCCGGTGATCGCGCTGGTGACCGCCGCGCCGGCCGCGGCGGCGTCGGCCGAAGGGCTGGGCCGATTCGTGATCGAGACCATGCAGGGCGGCACCTGGGTGGACCCGCAGTACTACGGCGCATCGATCCAGCTGCGCAACGACGACACGCAGGCGGCCACGATCCCGGTGGCGGACATCACCAGCGGCACGGTCACCGTCACCATGAATCGAGCCGACGTCGGCGCGCTGCAACCGGTCGTCATCGCGAACGCCGGCGGGTCGAGCCCGTCCGTTCCCGCGCTCCCGGCGACCGACCCGACCTGGACCGCGGGGGGCGTGACCGACAACGGCGACGGCACCGTGACGTACACACTGGCGTACGTGGGCAGCGTCGCGGGGCAGGGGGTCACGCACGTCACGTTCGGCATCCTCGGTCCGACGCCGCTGAACTCGGGTATCCCCGTGACGGTCACCTCGACGGGGAGCCCCAGCGACGGCACCGTGCACACGCGCACCGCCACGCTGTTCTGACGTTCGCGGCACCACGGCGATCGTCGCTCGGGAATCGGGTGAGGACATCGTACGGTGGAGGGCATGGCGAACAGACGTGCAGTGGTGACAGGGGCGAGTTCCGGGATCGGCGCGGCGACGGTGCGCGCGCTGCGGGGGCGGGGATGGGACGTGGTCGGCGTCGCCCGCCGGGAGGACCGCCTGCGGGCCCTGGCGGCGGAGACCGGGGCCTCGGTGATCGCGTGCGACCTGACCGACGGTGCCGCCGTGTCGGCCCTGGTCGGAGAGCTCGAGCGTTCGGGTCCGCTGCACGCGCTGGTGCAGGTCGCCGGGGGCGCGCGCGGGACGGACCGCGTGGAGGATGCCGCGATCGACGACTGGCAGTGGATGTTCGACGCGAACGTGCTGGCCACGCAGCGCCTGGTCGCGGGCCTCCTGCCCCTCCTGCGGGCGACGGCCGAGGTGGACGGGCACGCCGACACGGTGTTCGTGACCTCGACCGCCGCGCAGACGGCGTATCCGGGCGGGGCGGGGTACAACGCGGCGAAGGCGGCCGAGGCGATGCTGGTGCGGGCCCTGCGCCAGGAGCTCAACGGCGAGCCCATCCGGGTCGTGGAGGTCGCGCCGGGGATGGTGCACACGGAGGAGTTCACGCTCAACCGTCTCGGCGGCGACGCGGTCGCGGCGGAGGCGGTGTACGCCGGGGTGGAGGCGCCCCTCCTGGCCGACGACGTCGCCGATGTGATCGCCTACGCGCTGGGGGCTCCCGCACACGTCAATCTCGACCTGATCACGATGCGCCCGGTGGCGCAGTCCGCCCAGCACCTGCTCGCGCGGGGTCCGCTGCGCGTGCGGACCGCGGAGTGATGGCGGGCCGCGGCCTCGCCGAGCTCGCGCGCGACGGACTGATCGATCCGGGCTGGGCGGAGGCTCTGGCTCCCGCGCAGGAGCGGATCACCGCGCTCGGCGAGCGGCTCTGTGCGGAACAGGCGGCCGGTCGCGGCTACCTTCCCGCGGGCGAGAACGTGCTGCGGGCGTTCCAGCGGCCGCTGTCGGAGGTGCGGGTGCTCATCACGGGGCAGGACCCGTACCCCACGCCGGGGCATCCGATCGGGCTGTCGTTCGCGGTGGACCGCCACGTGCGACCGCTGCCGCGGAGTCTGACGAACATCTACAAGGAGCGCGAGAGCGACCTCGGTCTCCCGCCCGCGCCGCACGGCGACCTCACGGCGTGGAGCGACCAGGGCGTGCTGCTGCTCAACCGGGTGCTCACCGTGCAGCCGGGCGCGGCGGGCTCGCACCGCCGCTGGGGCTGGGAGGAGGTGACAGAGCTCGCGATCCGTGCGCTCGTCGCCCGGGACCAGCCGCTCGTCGCCGTGCTGTGGGGCAGGGACGCCGCGAACCTCCGTCCGCTGCTCGGCGACACGCCGGTGATCGAATCCGCGCACCCGTCGCCGCTCTCGGCGAGCCGCGGCTTCTTCGGTTCGCGGCCCTTCTCCCGCGCCAACGCGCTGCTGGCGGAGGCGGGCGGCGACCCGGTGGACTGGCGGGTGGAGGGCGAGGCGGAGGCGTCCCTAAGCTGAGCGCATGCAGTTCGAGCCGGGGGACCGTCGCCGGGTGCTGCCGCGCCATCTGCGACCGGCACCGGCTCCCGAGGTCTTCGCGTACGCCATCCGGCCCGCGCGTCCCGCCGACCTCCCTCACGTGCGCGAGATCTACAACCACTTCGTGAGCAACTCGGCGGTCACGCTCGACGAGCGCCGCAGCACGATCCCGTCCTGGCGGGAGAAGTATGCGCTGCTCGACCGTCTCGGGCTCCCGTTCCTGGTGGCGGTGTCGCCATCGGGGGCCGTGCTGGGCTACGCGGTGGCGCAGCCGTGGGCGGGCAAGAACGCGTACCGCTACACGGTCGAGGACTCGATCTACCTCGGCCCGGGGGCGGGCGGGAAGGGGCTGGGGTCGGCGCTCCTGCAGGCGCTCATCGAGGCGTGCGAGCAGCGCGGCATCCGCGAGATGGTCGCGGTGATCAGCGACCGCGGGGCCGAGGCGTCGATCCGGTTGCACGAGAAGCTCGGCTTCGTCGAGGCGGGGCGGATGGGACGTGTCGGACACAAGTTCGGCCGCGACCTCGGCACCGTGTATCTGCGCCGGGCGCTGCGCCCGTCCCGTCCGCGTCGCGGCGCGCTGTTCGGCCGCTCCCGCTGAGCCTCAGCCCTCCGCAGGGCCGGGGATGACCGGGATCGCCGCCAGCAGCGCCCGCGTGTAGTCGTGCGCGGGGTGCAGCAGCACGTCCGCCGTCGCACCGCGCTCGACGATGCGGCCGTCCTTCATCACCACGACCGTGTCGCACAGGTTCTGCACCACGCCGATGTCGTGCGAGACGAGCAGCAGCGTCAGCTCGGAGGTCGCCTTGAGCTCGCGCAGCAGGTCGAGGATCTGCGCGCGCACCGTGACGTCGAGGGCGGACAGCGGCTCGTCGCCCACGAGGATGCGCGGACGATGCACGATCGCGCGGGCGAGGGCGATGCGCTGCCGCTGCCCGCCGGAGAACTCGTGCGGGTAGCGGTCGCCCATGTCCGGCTCGAGCCCGACCTGGGCGAGCACTTCCCGTACGCGTGCCCGGTGGTCGCCCTCGATGCCCAGGGCCCACAGGGGCTCCCGCACGATCTGGCCCGCGGTCATGCGGGGGTCGAGCGAGGCGTACGGGTCCTGGAACACGAGCCCGGTCTGCCGTCGCAGCCAGTGCAGCGCCCGGGCGGAGGCCGCGGCGTCGACCGCACGACCGTCCACCGCGACCGTTCCGGCGGTCGGGCGGTCGAGCCCGAGGAGCAGCCGCACCAGGGTGGACTTGCCCGACCCCGACTCGCCGATGATACCGACCGACGACCCCTCGACCACGTCGAGGTCGGTGGGCTCCAGCGCGGTCTGCCGCCGCGTTCGCTCGAAGGTCGTGCGCTTCGGTACCACGAAGTCCCGCCGCAGGCCGCGTGCCTCGATCAGGCTCATGCCGCACCGCCTTCCGGCCGCCACAGGGTCGCGGTCGCATCGCGCAGCAGCCCCTGCGTCACGGGGGAGGCGGGGGTGCTCAGCAGGGTCGACACGGGTGCGGCCTCGACGACCCTGCCGTGTTCGAGCACCACGCCGGCGGTCGCCACCTGGGCCAGCACCGCGAGGTCGTGCGTGATGAACACGAGCGACATGCCCTCGTCTTCCACGAGCCCCAGCAGCAGGGACAGGATCTCCGCCTGGATCGTCACGTCGAGCGCCGTGGTGGGTTCGTCGGCGATGAGCAGCCGAGGGCGGCAGGCGAGGGCCATCGCGATCGCCACCCGCTGCCGCTGCCCGCCCGAGAGCTGGTGCGGGTAGCGGTCGACGGTGGTCTCGGGGTCGGGGAGCCGCACGCGTGCCGCCTGGGCGATCGCGCGCTCCCTGGCCTCGCGCTTCCCGAGACCCTGGTGGATACGGATCGACTCGGCGATCTGCCGCCCCACGGTACGGATCGGGTTCAGGGCGGTGCGTGGCTCCTGGAACACGATGCCGATGTCGTCGCCGCGCAGCCGCGCGAGCTCCCGGTCGGGAAGGCCGATCAGCTCGGTGCCGTCCCAGCGGATGCTGCCGTGCGCGGTCGCCCCGTCCGGGAGCAGCCCGAGCACTGCAAGCGCCGTGAGCGACTTTCCGGAGCCGGATTCGCCGATCAGCCCGACCCTGGCGCCATCGGGCACCTCGAACGACACGCCGTCGACCAGGCGTCGCCCGTCGAGCTCGACGACCAGGTCCTCCACCACCAGGCTCACGCGACCACCGCCGGGGTGTGCGTCTCAGCGGCGCGGTGCCGCAGGGTCGGGTCGGTCGCCTCGCGCAGTCCGTCGCCCAGCAGGTTGAGCGCCAGCACGGTGAGGGTGATGGTCAGTCCCGGCCAGATGACCGTGAGCGGGTGCACGCCGATGTAGCGCTGCAGGTCGGCGAGCAGCAGACCCCAGCTCGGCTCGACCACCGAGGCGCCGAAGCCGAGGTAGGACAGGCCGGCCTCGGCGAGCACGGCCACCGCCATCGACCACGACAGCTGCACGATGAACACCGGGGCCACGTTCGGCAGCAGGTGGCGCACGAGCGTCTGCGCCGGTGTCAGCCCCGAGGCGCGGGCGGCGAGGATGAAGTCGCTCTGCTGCACGCGGCGCAGCTCGGGGCGCGTGACCCGGGCGATGTTCACGCCGAACCCGATGCCGACCGCCCAGATGACGACCCACAGCGACCCGCCCCAGACCGACGAGATCATCATGGCGATGAGCAGCACCGGGAACGCGATCAGGATGTCGACGAGCACGGCCACGGTCTCGCGCACGAGCCGCGTGGTGAGCGCTCCGAGGGCCGCGAGCGCGATGCCGACGAGCGTGGCGATGAGGCCGGCGCCGACACTGACGAACACGGTCGTGCGGGCGCCGGCCATCAGCAGACTGAGGATGTCGCGCCCGGTGTCGTCGGTGCCCAGCAGGTGGGGGAGGCCCGGCGGCAGCCAACGGTCGCCGATGTCGGAGGCGCGCGGGTCGAACGGCGTCCAGAACAGCGATACGAGGGCCGCGAGCGCGATGACGGCGACCACGATCAGGCCGAAGCGTCCGGTCGCGGTCTGCCACAGCCGGTGCAGCCAGCGGGGGGTCATGCGGCCTCCCGCTGTCTGGGGTCGATCGCGCGATGCAGCAGGTCGACCACGAAGCCCACGACCAGGACGAACCCGGTGAGCACGAGCAGCTCGCTCTGCACCTTGATCAGGTCGCGCGTGCCCACGTCGGCCACCAGCATCCGGCCGATACCGGGCAGGGTGAACAGCTGCTCGATCACGACGGAGCCGACGATGATCCCGGCGACCTGGAGCCCGAGCACCGTCACGATCGACAGCCCGACCGCCGGGATGCCGTGCTGGATCAGGGCGCGCGTGCGGGTGAGCCCTTTGGCCGCGGCCGTGCGCACGAAATCCTGACCGGCGGCCTGGAGCGTGGCGCTGCGCACGAACCGCATGAGCATCGCGCCCTCCACGATCCCGATGGTCAGCGCGGGAAGCAGCAGCGCCTCGATGGCTCGGCCCGGGGTCGACCAGCCGGTGCGCGGAAAGCCCTGCGGCGGGAGCCAGCCGAGCCACACGGAGAACACCACGATCAGCATCATGCCCGCCCAGACCACCGGAACGGCCGCGAGCGCCTGCGCACCGACGCTGAGCGCCGTCCCGCCGCGCCGGCCGCGCAGAAGGGCCGCGAGGATCCCGAACGGCACGGCGATGAGCACCGCGATCAGCAGCGACAGCAGGCCGAGCGGCACCGTGACCTGCGCCTTGAGCAGCAGCTCCTCGCCGACGGACGCGCCGGAGAGGAGGGAGGTGCCGAGGTCGCCGCGGAAGATGCCGCCGATCCAGTCGGTGTACTGCGCGAGCAGGGGACGGTTCAGGCCGAGCGACTCCCGGAGGGCTTCGACCTCGGAGGGCGAGGCCTGGGTCCCGGCGATGAGCTGGGCGACGTCACCGGGGAACACCCGGAGGGTCAGGAAGATGAGCGCGCTCGACACGAGGAGCCCTGCGATGAGCAGGGCCCCTCGGACGAGCGCGTAGCGCAGCACGGGGTCGGAACCGGGCGCTCAGTCGGCGCTGCTGACGGTGACGTCCGCCAGGTTGATGCGCGAGTTGATCGAGTCCTCCGGGAAGCCCGAGACGATCGGGCTGACCGCGGTGATGGTCTCGCCGTTGTACAGCCAGTCGGCCGCGTGGTCCTCCGACACGATGCGGGCGGCCTGGGCGAGCAGCTTCGCCGACGCGTCGGGGTCGACCTCGGCCAGCGCCTGGGCGTACAGGTCCTGCACCTCGGCGTTGTCGTAGCCGAAGTAGTAGTCCGGGTTGGCGAAGTTGCCGAAGTCGCGCGGCTCGACGTGCAGCACGAAGCTGAGGTCGTAGTCCTTGTTGGTGTAGACGTCTTCGAGCCAGGTCGGGAACTCCACCGAGTCGACCTCGAGGTTCACGCCGACCTTGTCGAAGTCGGAGATGAGCACCTTCGGGACGGTCGTGCCGTAGAACGAGGGGATCGTGAGCGTGAGGTCGAGGTCCTCCTGCCCCGCCTCGGCCAGCAGCTCCTTCGCGCGCTCCGGGTCGTAGGAGATCACGTCGGAGAGGTCCTCGTAGCCCGGGTCGAGCTCGGGGATCGGCCCGTACAGCGGGGTGCCGGCTCCGACGGCCTCGATCAGCGCGTCGTGGTCGATCGCCAGGCGCAGCGCCTCACGCACGCGCACGTCGTCGAGCGGCGCCTTCTTGTTGTTGAACGCGAGCGTGGCTTTGTCGGTCGTGCGGCCCTTCGTGAGGGTGAAGTCGCCGGAGTCCTCCAGCTGTGATGCGAGGTTCGGGTCGACGGCGGTGAGCACGTCGACGTCGCCGGCGAGCGCCGCGTTCACGCCGGCGGTGAAGTCGGGGATGTACTGGAACTCGACCTCGGCGACGCTCACCGGGTCGCCCCAGTACTCGTCGTTGCGCGCGAACGTGATGGTGCTGCCCTTGTTCCAGCGCGAGAGCGTGAACGGGCCGGTGCCGTTCTCCGCGGTCTTCAGATCGGTCGTGTCGCCGGTCTTGAACACGAGTCCGGCCGGGCCCGTGAGCGCGAACAGGAAGTTCTGGTTCGGCGCAGACAGCACGATCTGCACGGTGGTCGGGTCGGGGGCGGTGATCGAGGCGACCGACGCGAACTCGGCGTTGCCCTGCACGGTGGCGTCGGTGCGCACGGTCTCGTACGACGAGACGACGTCGGCGGAGGTCAGGGGAGTGCCGTCGTGGAAGACGACCCCGTCGTTCAGCGTGAACGTGTAGGTCAGCCCGTCGTCCGACACCTCGTAGTCCGAGGCCAGACGCCCCTCGATCTCGTTCTCCTGCGTGCGGCTGACGAGGCCCTCGTAGATGTTGTCGATGAGGATCTGCTCGAGGGCGGCGCCGCTCGTGTGGCGGATGTCGAGGTTGGTGGGCTCGAGCACGAGCCCCACGTGCAGCGTCGCGTTCGAATCGGGCTCGCCGGTCCCGGTGGAGGGTCCGGGCTCTGCGGAGCCGGAGCAGGCGCTGAGCACGACGGCGGTGGCCGCGAGTGCGGAGATCAGCGCGAGGCGTCGGTGACGAAAGAACATGGGTGTTTCCTCTCGGTGCGGCAGGTGCTGTGTGCCGGTGGGACGAGCCTAGGGTTGCGGGGAGGTGCGGGGGTCGGCGACGGAACGGAACGTCATATTCCGCCGGTCGCCGACGTGGTGCGCGAGGTCAGGAGCGCAGCCAGCTCGGCGGGCGCGGTCTCCTGCACGTTGTGGGTGGCGTCGAGCACCACCACGCGGGCGGCGGGGAGGCGGCGCTGCAGCTCGGCGGCGTCCTCGGCGCTCACGAAGCCCCGCTCCGCCCGGACCAGCGTCAGCGGGGAGCGCACGCCGGCGAGGTCGTCCCAGCCGGTCTCGTGCAGGACGGACGGGGCGGCGGGGGTGCCGGGGTCGTGCGCCGACAGCGCCTGCGCCGCGAGGTGGGCGAAGTGGTGCTTCCACTCGATCCGGCCGTCGTCGCGCACACGCGTGTTGAGGAAGACGCCGCGCTCGGTCTCGGGGCGGGTGCCGCCGAAGCCGAGCGCCATGGCCTTGTCGACCAGCTCGTCGCGGGTGGCGAAGTCGGTCGGGCCCTCGTAGAACGCCCGCAGCGCCGCGGGGCCGGCGGTCACGTCCACTCCCGGCGTGATGTCGACGACCACGAGTTCGGCCACGAGGTCGGGGCGGGCCGCGGCGAGGGCGGCGCCGGTGAGCCCGCCGAGGGACTGGCCGACGACCACCTGCGGCTGGGTCGTCCAGGCGTCGAGCGCGGCGGCCACGTCGGCGGCGAGCACGCGCGGGGTGTAGTCGGCGTCGTCGCGCCACGAGGAGTCGCCGTGACCGGCGAGGTCGATCGCGAGCACCGGCTGCTGCAGGGCCAGCGCGGTCGTGTCCCACGTGTGCGCGTTGAGCCCGGCCCCGTGCAGGAGCGTGATCCGGGGCTCGCCCGTGCCGAACCGGAGGGCGCTGAGGGTGCGGCCGTCCGCGAGCGGTAGTGTCAGGCGCTGCACCTCCGGGAGGGGGACGCCGAGCGCTTCGGCCTGTGCGGGAAGATAGGTGAACTCGCTGGTGTCGATCGCCACGGGGCTATTCTGCGCCCCTGCCACGCCGACGCGGAAATGCGAGAGCATTGTGACAAAAAGCTGCGGTCGATTACTTCTCGTTTCGATGTACATCATCGCGAGTAGCTTGACCTTCTGCATTTCCGGGTGTGCGCGCTCGCCGGTCGCTGCGCCTCGACCGCGCCATATCATGGAGGCATGACCGAACAGCGCGTGCATCTCTCCAAGACCGAGCCGGCTGCGTATCAGGCCCTCGACGCGTTCTCCAAGACGGTCGGCTCCATCTGTGCGGCGAACGGGATCGATGACCGGCTCAAGGAGCTCGTCATGATCCACTGCTCGCAGTTGAACGGGTGCAGCTATTGCACGCGCATCCATGTCGATCGCGCGGCCGCCGCCGGGATCGACGCCGACACGCTCACGCAGATCCCCGTGTGGCGCGAGAGCGGGGTCTTCAGCGACCGGGAGCGGGCAGCGCTCGAGCTCGCCGAGGCGTTCACGTTCATCGCGGAGGACGGCATCTCCGACGAGGTGTACGACCTGGTCGGCAGCGTCTTCACCGAGAAGGAGTACGCCGCGCTGAGCTGGGCCTGCGTATCGATCAACGCATTCAACCGCATCGTCATCGCCGGTCGCTACCCGGTGCCGCCGCGCACCGCACCGGCCGCGTCATGACCGTTCTCGACGTCGAGGGCGTCTCGAACGTCCGAGACGTGGGCGGGATGCAGGCGGAAGGTGGGCGCATCCGCTCGGGTGTGCTGCTGCGGTCCGGTCAGCTCTCCACCGCGACGCCCGCCGGGGCCGCTGTCCTGCGGGACGCCGTGGCGCGCATCGTGGATCTGCGCGACGGGGAGGAGGTCGCCGCGGAGCCGAGCGAGATCGACGGGCCGGAGACGACGCACCTGCCGCTCTTCCTCGGGTCCGTCCGCTCCTTCTTCGAGTCGGACGTGAGCCTCGACGACCTGTACCTGCACCTGCTGGAGGAGAGCGGCGACCGGCTGGTGGAGGCCGTCCGCATCATCGCCGCCGGCGACCCGACCCTGGTGCACTGCACGGTGGGCAAGGACCGCACCGGGGTGACCGTCGCGCTCGCCCTGTCGGCCGTCGGCGCCGATCGGGAGGCGGTGATCGCGGATTACGCGCTCACCGAGTCGCAGCTGCCGCCGGAGCGCTCGCGGCGCATCGCGGAGTACCTGCGCTCACAGCACCCGGAGGCGGTGCACGCGGTGGCCCTTGCCACGCAGTCGCCCGCCGACGTCATGCGACGGCTGCTCGCGCAGGTCGATGAGCGCTGGGGCTCGGCGGCGGGATACCTGCGCGCCAACGGCATGACCGAGGGCGAGCTCGACGCCCTGCGTGCCGCCCTGGTCGAGCCCATCGACTGAGGTCGACGGGGAAGGTTAGGCAAGCCTTCACTTGGTGTAGCATGGAGCCATCATGACCACCTCGCTCGAGATCCGCGGAGCCCGCGCTGCACGTCGTGCCGCGCGTCGCCGCGCCCACCACCTGGTGACGGCCGATGAGCACTCCCTCGCGGAGCTCGAGGCCTTCCTGGCCACGCTGCCCCTGTGTGCCTCCGGTCGCATCTTCATCGAGGTGCCCGAGGTGTCCGACATCGGCGTGATCGAGGCACCCGGTCGCATGACGGTCACCTGGCTCGCGCGTGGACAGCGCTCGGGAACCCCGGGCAGCGGTCGCGCCTGCGCCGCGGGACAGGCGCTCGCCCGTGCCACCTGCGCCTGGGCCGACGAGATGATGTGCGACGACGAGGTGGAGACCCACGTCACGCTGCTGGGCGGCTACCTCGGCACGGCCGACATCGTCGAGCACCTCACCGGCGCCCTCGGCATCGCCCCCGGTCTGATCCACGCACCGGAGCGCTTCGGCCTCCTGCCGATCGCGCGCTGACTCAGCGCGGACGACGGACGTAGTTGCCGTCTTCCAGCCCCGCCTCGATTTCGAAGCGGTTGCGCAGCGGGTCGCGCCCCGCGAACAGGTACAGCACCGGCATCAGGAACCCGTAGCGCAGCCACTGCTCCTTGTGCACCGCCTCGTGTCGCAGGACCGCGTCGCTCGGCGGTTCGTCACCGGTGAGGAAGCAGCCACCGACGCACACACCGCCGCGGTTGAACGTCCACGAGGGCATGCCGCGGAAGATCCACAGGCCGTTGCGTCGCTCGACCCGCCCCGTGCTCCACAGGGAGCCCCAGAGCCAGCCGACGGCTGTGCCCCAGGCGTAGCCCAGGCGGCTGATGGGGGAGCGCAGCAAGAACGCGGGGATGCGACGATCCGCACGCCGCCCGCGGCGCAGCCGTTCGGCGGCCTCGTCCTGCCAGCCCTCCGGCGGCGTCACGCGACCGCTCCGACCAGGCGCAGCAGCGCGCCCAGATCGTCGACCGCGTCGGCAGGGGACCGCGGCGCGAAGCCGGCGATCGTCGCCCCGGCCAGCGGGATGCTCTCCCGCAGGCGGCGGATGGCGGCGCTCAGGGCGGCGGGAGACACCCCGAACGGCACCGCGGAGGACACTCCGGCGAAGGCGGCGGGGTCGAGCACGTCGACGTCGATGTGGACCCACACGCGGCGGGCGCCCGTGGCCCGCACCGCGGCGGCCAGTGCGTCCGGATCGTCGAGATCGGCGACCGACAGACCGGTGAGCGCGGCGAGCGGATCGACCTCGGCGTCGTCGACGTTGCGGACACCGACGGTCACCACGCGCTCCCGCGGCACACCGGGGGACAGCGCGAGCTGCTCCTCGCCCTCGCCGAGCACCGCGCGCAGCGCCATGCCCGAGAAGGCACCGGACGGGGAGGTCTCCGGCGTGTGCAGGTCGGCATGCGCGTCGCACCACACGACCGCCACATCGTCCGTCCCCCCGGGGAGCGCGTCGAGTGCCGCGACCGTGATGCTGCAGTCGCCGCCGATCAGCACCGTGTCGGCCGTGAGGTGCTCGCGCACCAGCTCGCGCGTCCGCTGCAGGGCGCTGAGGCGTCGCACCCCCGTCCCGAGGGACTCGCCCGCCTCGACGGGCACCTCCAGCACGGTGGTCGCCGCGCGCGGGAGATCGCCGGCGATCGCCGACGCCCCGTCGACCAGGAGCATCGCCCGCGCGGCGGGCGAACCCTGCCACTGCGGCACGACGAGGAAGCGGACCATGGGAAGACCTCTCGACAGCGGAAGTGCTGATGCCCCGGGCACGCGGCCCGGGGCATCAGCGAGGGATCAGGAACCTTCGAGTGCCTGACGGGGAGCAGCGCCCCCGGCCTTGAGCTCGGCCAGGCGCGCCTCGACCTCGGTCAGCTCGCCGAGGTCCTCCAGGCTCTCGAACTGCGCATCGAGGCTCGACGCGGCCAGCTCGGCCTTGCCCTGCGCGATGGCCTCCTGGCGGCGGACCTTGTCCTCGAAGCGGCCCAGCTCGCTGGTCGGGTCGAGCACGTTGATCGAGCTCACCGCGTCCTGCACCTTGGTCTGCGCCTCGGCGACCTTGGCGCGGGCGAGCAGCTCGCTGCGCTTGTTCTTGAGTTCGTTGAGCTTGTCCTTCATGCCGTTGAGGCCGGTCTTGAGCTTGTCGACGATCTCCGTCTGCGCGGCGATCTGCGGCTCGGCGCCGGTCGCCTCACGCTCGGCGCTGATCTGGCGCTGCAGGGCGATCTTGGCGAGGTTGTCGAACTTGTCGGCGTCGGCGGTGTTGCCGGCACCGCGCATCTCATCGGCCTTGCGGCTCGCGGCGAGGGCCTTGTTGCCCCACTCGGTGGCGGCCTGCACGTCTTCCTCGTGATCGCGCTCGAGCAGACGCAGGTTGCCGATGGTCTCCGCGATGGCGGACTCGGCGTCGGCGATGCTGTTGGTGTAGTCGCGGACGAGCTGGTCGAGCATCTTCTGCGGGTCTTCCGCAGAATCCAGGAGGGCGTTGATGTTCGCGCGGACGAGGGTGGAGATCCGTCCGAAGATGGACTGCTTGGCGGTCATGCGTGGTTCCTTTCAGAGGGTCGTCGTAAAGAGCGTGTCGTACGTGTCTGTGCGGGGGATCAGAAGCGTCGCCCCCCGGAGCGTCCGCGGCTGCCTCCGCCTCCGAAGCCGGAGCTGCGGAAACCGCCGCCGCCGGAGGAGCGCCAGCCGCTGCTGCTGCGACGCGAGGACCCGCCCCCGCCGCCCGCCAGCAGTCCGCCGATGATCCCGCCGAGGATGTCGCCGCCGATGCCGGAGCCGCCCGAGCCGGTCGAGCCGCCGAAGAGCCCGCCCCAGCTGTCGTCGGCGGCCACGGCCGGGCCGTACGAGCGCACGTCGGACTCGGCCGCCGCGGTCGCCTGTCTGGCGAGGTCGAGCGCCCTGGTCGCCTCGGCGAGTGCCCGCTCGACGTCGGTCGTGCGCAGGCTCAGCGCCTGCGTGAGTGCGGCCTCGGCGCTCGCGAGGCGCGTCCGCGCGGCGGAGCCGACCGTGCCGCGGCGGGTCTCGATGAACTCCCTCGTCGCGCGGATCTCGGAGTTCGCCTGGGCCAGCGTGGGCTCGAGCAGCTGTTGCGCACGGCGCGCGCGGTCGACGGCCTCTCGCCCCTGCGCGAGCGCGGCGTCGATCTGCGTGTTCGCGGCCGTGAGCGCGTCGAGTGCGCGCTGCGGATTCTTCGCCGTGCCGGTCAGATCGGCCTGTGCGACCTGCAGCTGCTGGGCGGTGGCGGAGGCCGCGGCGGCGATCGCGCCGGACGGGTCGGGCAGCTGCGCGGCGGCGGCGAGGTCGGACTGCAGCTCCGCGACCAGGGCGGTGGCGGCCCGCTGCGTGGCGGACAGCTCCGTGCCGAGCGCCACGATCGCCCGCACCAGTTGGCCGGCCTGCGCCACGGACTGCTCCGCGGTGCGGATCGCGAACGCCGCCTCGCCCGATCGCCCGGCGGCGATCGCCTGCTCGGCAGCCTGGATCGAGCGGTCGGCGAGGGCTGCACGCTCCTGCGCCTGCGTCGGGTTGTCGGCCACCGTGGCGAACGCGGCCGGATCGTACGCGGCCGAGAGCGCGGCGAGCGACGAGGCGGCGGTCGGCAGCAGCGGGGTCAGTGCGGCGCGCTCTCCGCGCACGCGCTCGAGCTCCTGCGGCGCGTTCTGCTCCAGCTGGCGCAGTGCGTCGAACGCCTCGGTGTTCTCGTCGAGCACGCGGTCGATCTCGTCGGCGAGCTGGATGATGCGGATGTGCCACGCCCGGCGGTCATGGACGGAGTCCTCGATCTCGTCGTCGAGCTTCTGCCGCAGGTCGAACGCCTCCGCGATCTTCGCCTTGGCCTCGTCGACCGCGCGCGTGAACTCGGCCGTCGCCCCGTCGCCGAACTGCGCCACCGCGAAGCCGAGCTCCTCGCGGCTGGACGTGATGGCGTCGTCGGCCTGCACGAGCGCGGCACCGGCCTGCTGCTCGACCTGCGCGTCGGTGAGCGTGGAGAACGGGTCGGCGGGGTCGGGGGTCTCGGGCATCGCGCCGCGCTCGCGGATGGCGGCGTTGCGCCGCGCACGGCGGACGAGCGAGACCACGAGCCAGATCAGCAGCAACACGACGACGACCGCGACCACGATGAGCGTCACCCGCAGGGCACCCGCGCCGCCGTCGCCCTGGATCCGGTCGGCCGCGAGGGTGATCGCGCCCGCCCAGTCCCCGGCTCCCGCGAGCGGTGCGATGTCGTTCTCGATGCCGTCGAGCTGGCTGTTGCTCAGCGGACCGGAGGAGTCGGCGGAGATGTAGAGGCTGCGGCCGTCGACCGCGATCGCGAGCAGGTACTGCGACGGGCCGAGGTTGTTCGCCGACGCCACCGCGTCGGCCCAGTCCGCGCTGTCGGAGGGGTTGGTGAAGTCGTCGACGAGGACGACGAAGAGGTCGGCCGAGGAGTTGGCCGAGAGCTCCTGCAAGCGGGTCTCGACCGTGCTCTTCTCGGACGGGCTCAGGACCCCGGCCTGATCGGTGACGTACCCGGCGTCGAGCGTGAGCGGATCGGTGGCGGAGGCGGCGGACGTGCTGAACGTCCCGATCATCGCGGCCAGCAGAAGTGCGGCCAGCGCAAGCCACCGTTTCGTCATCGTGTTCCCTCCGACCGGCAGCCGAGCCCCATGTCACGAGTCTATGCACTGGGTACGACACGCGACAGCGCCGCGGTGCGCATCGCCGTTCGCCGTCAGCGGAGACACATACGCTGGAGGGCATGGACGACAGGTACGGATCCGATGTGCTGGCGTCGGGCTGGCGCGAACGCGGAGCGAAGCAGGTGCCGATCGTCCCGGCCGAGATCGACCTCGTGGTCGAGGTCGCCGCGGACGGCTACTGCGGCGCGGTGACGCGCGTGCAGGGCGGCACCGTCGAGCTCGAGGACTGGAAGGGGCGCAAGCGCCTCTTCCCGCTCGGCGGCGGCTTCCTGATCGACGGCGCGCCCGTGCGGCTGACCGTCCCCGCCGCGAAGGAGCAGGGACCGCGACGCACGGCCTCCGGCTCGTTCGCGGTCGCCGACCAGCGCGCCAGGACCGCGCTTCCCAGCCGCATCCTCGTCGAGGGACGCCACGATGCCGAGCTGGTCGAGAAGGTGTGGGGCGCCGACCTGCGGGTGGAGGGCGTCGTGGTGGAGTATCTGCAGGGCGTCGACCTGCTCGACGAGCTCCTCGCCGCCGAGCCGCCCAGCCGCGAGCGGCGCTACGGCGTGCTGGTGGACCACCTCGTGCCGGGATCGAAGGAGTCGCGCATCGCCGAGGCCGTGGCCCGCGGACCCCACGGTCGGCACGTGCGCATCGTCGGCCACCCGTTCGTCGACGTGTGGCAGTGCGTCACCCCGCGGTCGCTGGGCATCGCGGCGTGGCCCGAGATCCCGCGCGGCGTGGACTGGAAGACGGGCATCTGCCGCGCGTTCGGATGGCCGCACGAGACCCAGGCCGACACCGCGCGGGCCTGGCAGCACATCCTGTCCAAGGTCACCACGTATCGCGACCTCGAACCCGCGCTGCTCGGCCGTGTGGAGGAGTTGATCGACTTCGTCACGGAGCCGGCGGGCTAGCGCTCCGGTCCGGGCGGCGGAGCGCCGACGGCTACCCTGGAACCATGCCCGAACCCCGCACGTTCCGCGACGAACCGGTGTCTTTCGTGCGCCGCAGCGGCCGGATGTCCGACGCGCAGGAGCGCGCCTTCGCCGAGCTCGGCCCGCAGTACCTGCTGGACGTGCCGCGCGACGTGGCCTGGACCTCGGTGCACCCGGAAGCACGGCTCGACCCCGCGGCCGAGTACGGCAGGCACGCCGACCTGTACGTCGAGATCGGCTCGGGCCAGGGCCACGCGATCGTCGCCGCCGCGACCTCCCGCCCGGACGACGACTTCCTGGCGGTCGAGGTGTTCCGGGCGGGACTCGCGCGCACCATGCTCGATGCCGACCGGGAGGGCGCGCGCAATCTCCGCGTGGTCGAGGCCAACGCGCCGGAGGTGCTGTCGTCGTACCTGCCCGAGGGTGCCGCGCGCGAGGTGTGGATCTTCTTCCCCGACCCCTGGCACAAGAAGCGGCACACCAAGCGCCGCCTCGTCCGTGCGGGCTTCGGTGCGACCGCGGCCAGGGCGCTGCGCGACGGCGGTCTGCTGCGGCTCGCGACCGACTGGGAGGACTATGCGCTCCAGATGCGCGAGGTGCTCGACGAGGATCCGCTCTTCGAGCGCGCGTTCGACGGTGAGTGGGCGGAGCGCTTCGACGGGCGCGTGATGACGGCCTTCGAGCGGAAGGGCATCGCGAAGGGACGCGACATCCGCGACCTCGTGTACCGTCGGCGGGCGCGCGCGTGACCCTGCCCGCGACGGCCACCTCCCTCCGTGCGGGCGGCGTGGTGGCGGCCGCGCTCGTGTGCGCCGCGGCTCCGGCGTTCTTCGTGCTGGAACTGCCCTGGCTCGGGTGGCTGCTGCTCGCGGTCGGCCTCGCGGCGGCGTGGGTCGCGGAGCGCTCGGGGAACTCCCGACGGACGGACGCTGCGGAGGCGGGCGCGGTGCCGGAAGACGGGCGGCGACGGACCCCGTCGCTCACGCGCGACCTGTCGCTCATCGCGGTCGGCATGCTGATCGTGAGCGTCATCCCGCTCGCCGCGGAGCTGGACAACCTCGCGATGCTGCGGTTCACCCTCGCGCTGGGCGGCGCGGTCGCCGTGCCGTACCTGATCTCCCGCTTCGTGTACCGCGAGCGGGCGATCTCGTTCCCGTGGCGCACGGGGCGGCGCTGGGGACGGCTCCAGTGGGGCTGGCTGGTGGCGGTGCTCGTGCTGGGCTGGCTGATCCTGCCGTACTACTTCATCAGCAGCGGCGTGTATCAGAACTGGCCGGTGGTCGACACGCCCGACCTCATCGCCCGCCTGTTCGTCGGCGTCGGCGCGGTCGGCATCTGGGACGAGCTGTTCTTCATCTGCACCGTCTTCGCCCTGCTGCGGCGGCACTTCCCGGACGCCCTGGCGAACGTGCTCCAGTCGATCGTGTTCGTGTCGTTCCTGTGGGAGCTCGGCTATCGCGAGTGGGGGCCGCTGCTGACCATCCCGTTCGCGCTGCTGCAGGGCTTCATCTTCCTCCGCACGCACTCTCTCGCCTACGTGGTGACCGTCCACCTGCTGTTCGACGCCGTCGTGTTCGCGGTCCTCGTGCACGCTCACAACCCCGGGCTGCTTCCGGTCTTCCTCGTGTGAGCGGCTTGCCCCGCAGCGCCTCGCGACGGGACAATCGGGTGTGCTCATCGTCGGACTCGTCCTCGCCGCGGCCGCTGCGGCCTTCCACGTCTTCATCTTCGCGCTCGAGTCCCTGCGCTGGACCGAGCCGGAGACCCGCAAGATCTTCGGCGTCGCGAGCGAGGCCGACGCCGTGACCATGAAGCAGCTCGCGTTCAACCAGGGCTTCTACAACCTGTTCCTGGCGCTCACGACGCTGCTCGGCATCGGTCTCGTGATCGTCGGCGCGGCCACGGTGGGTGTGACGCTCGTGCTGGCCGGCACGGGAATGATGCTGGCCGCGGCCCTCGTCCTGGTGCTCTCCGATCGCTCGAAAGCACGCGCCGCGGCGATGCAGGGAACCCTGCCGCTGCTCGCCGTGCTCGCGACCGCGATCGGGCTCGGCCTGGGCTGAACCCCGGCGCGAGGGGTGACTTTCCCACGCACAGCCGCCACACTCGGTGCATGGCCGAGTGGGTGCTGCACGTGGACATGGACCAGTTCATCGCCGCCGTCGAGGTGCTGCGCCGCCCCGAGCTCGCCGGTCGACCCGTGATCGTCGGAGGGCGGGGCGACCCCACCGAACGCGCCGTCGTCTCCACCGCCTCGTACGAGGCGAGGGCCTACGGGATCGGCTCGGGCATGCCGTTGAAGATCGCCGCGCGCAAGGCGCCGGAGGACGCGGTGTTCCTTCCGGTCGACCACGAGGAGTACGAGCGGGCGTCGGACGCGGTGATGTCGGCGCTGCGGGAGCTGCCGGGCGTGGTGGTGGAGGTGCTCGGCTGGGACGAGTGCTTCCTCGGTGTCTCTACCGACGACCCGGAAGGGGTCGCGCGGGCGGCGCAGGCGGCGGTGCGGGAGGCGACCGCACTGCACTGCTCGGTCGGCATCGGGGACAACAAGGTGCGCGCCAAGATCGCGACCGAGTTCGGAAAGCCGCGGGGGCTGTTCCGCCTCACGTCCGACAACTGGTTCGAGGTGATGGGCGAGCGCGGGACGAGAGAGCTGTGGGGGATCGGCCCCAAGGTGCAGAAGCGTCTGGCTGGGCACGGCATCACGACCGTGCGCGAGCTGGCCGACGCGGACGAGCAGGAGCTGATCGCCGAATTCGGGCCGCGGATGGGCGTGTGGTACCACGGCCTCGGCTCCGGGCTCGGGCCCACCGCGGTCGACGACACCCCCTGGGTCGCCCGCAGTCACAGCCGGGAGACCACCTACCAGCAGAACCTCACGACGCCCGAGCAGGTGGAGGCGGCGCTCCGGGAGCTCGCCGGACAGGCCTTCGACGACTGCGCGAAGGAGGGGCGGGCCGTCGTGCGTGTGCACCTCAAGGTGCGCTACGCCCCGTTCGACACCAAAACCTTCGGCCACAAGCTGCCCGCCCCCGCCACCCGCCGCGACGAGGTGGTGGCGGAGGCCCTGCGGCTCGGCGCCACCCTCGACCCCGCGCGGGAGGTGCGGCTGCTCGGCGTGCGGGCGGAGATGACGCCGCCGGACACCCCGGACACGGTGGAGCGTACCCCCGTGCGCGGCCGCCTCTGACCTCAGTCGCGGATGACCGCGGCGACCGCGCTCACCTCGATCAGGGCGCCGGGGACGCCGAGCCCTGCCACGAGGGCGGCTGTCACGAGCGGCGGCGCCCCCTCGCGCGCCAGCGTGGGTGCCACGGCACCGTACGCGGCGCGGAGATCGGCATCCTGATGGATCAGGATCGTCCAGCTGAGGACGTCGTCGAGCGCCGCGCCCGTCGACTCGAGCGCCACCCGCGCGTTCTGCACCGCGCGCACGGACTGCTCGCCGACGTCGGTCGAGACGACGGCACCGGACTCGTCGACGCCGTTCTGGCCCCCGACGTAGATGGTCGTCGCCCCGGGAGGCACGACCGCGACATGGCTGAAGGCCGGGCTGGCCACGAGGCCGGCCGGCTGCGTGAGTGTGATCTGCATGCGCGCATCCTCCTCCCTGCCACCGACATCGGCATTCAGACCCGGGTCCGCTGCCACGTCGGCCGACCGTGGAGCGTGCGGATGGTCCACGGACCGTGAGGGCGCGCGGCGGGGTTCGCGCCCCCACGACCGTGCCCTTCGGGAGGGCCCCAGACGATCGCGAGATCGAGCACGTCGGTGCCGTCGGACTTCGGCGGCACGGTGGGACGATACTCGCGGTGGGAGCGCTGCCGCACCGGGTGGCGCGCGAGTTCACCCGGGTGATCGGCGGGGCGGCCCGGCCGGAAGCGCGCGGCGCGTCGGTCCACCGCAGTACGCTTCCCTCACGGTGGAGGGAGAACGGATGGGCGCGAGGCGCAGGCCGCCCTGGCTGCTCAGCACTCTCGACGGGTATCGACGCGGATGGGTGACGGGCGACGTCGTCGCCGGTCTCGCCGCGGGAGCCGTGGTCGTGCCGCAGGCGATGGCCTATGCGACGATCGCCAACCTCCCCGTGCAGGTGGGCCTCTACACGTGCATCGTGCCGATGCTGGTGTACGCGGTGCTGGGCGGCAGTCGCGCCATGAGCGTGTCGACCACGTCGACCATCGCCACGCTGACCGCCACGACCCTGGTCTCGGCCGGGGTCGCCGCGGGGTCGGACGACGCCCTCGGCTCGCTCATGATGCTCACGCTCCTCGTGGGCGCGATCCTGCTGCTGGCGCGGCTGTGCCGCCTCGGGAGCCTGGTGGAGAACATCAGCGGGGCGACCGTTCTGGGGCTCAAGATCGGGGTCGGTGCGACCGTGGCCGTCGGGCAGCTGCCGAAACTCCTGGGAGAGACGTTCGACTTCTCCGGACACGGCTTCCTGCGGTCGCTCGTCGCCGTGGGCGAGGCGGCGGCGAGTGTGAACCCGGCGACCGTGCTGCTGTCGGCCGGATCGATCGCGGTGCTGCTGCTGTGCCGCCGCTTCCTCCCCCGGGTCCCCGGCGCCCTGGTGGTCGTGCTCGGCGGCATCCTCCTGGTGGGCCTGGGCCACGTCGACCGGCTCGGCGTCGATCTGATCGAACCGGTCCCCAGCGGCCTTCCCGTGCCCGGGGTGCCCGACTTCGCACAGGCTCCCGTCCTCGTTCCCGGTGCCCTCGCGATCGCCGTGATGGCGTTCCTCGAGTCGGCGGCGGTCGCCCGCAGCCTGCGACGGCCCGCCGAGCCTCCGATCGACAGCGACCAGGAGCTGCTCGCCACGGGCGCGGCCAACACGGTCGGCTCGTTCTTCGCCGCGATGCCGGCCGCCGGGGGCTTCTCCCAGAGCGCGGTGAACCAGGGCGCCGGGGCGCGCACCCAACTCGCGACGCTCGTCACCGTGGTCCTCGCGGTGCTCGTGGCGCTGTTCCTCGGCCCGGTCCTGAGCCTGCTGCCGGAGGCCACCCTCGCCGCGCTGGTGTTCATCGCGGTCGTCGGACTGGTCGACGTGCCGCAGCTCGTGCGCTGGTTCCGGATCAGCCGCACGGACTTCTGGATCGCGACCGCGGTCGCGGTGATCGGACTGACGGCCGGGCTGCTCCCGGCCGTCGCGATCGGGGTGGTCGTGACGCTGGTCCTGGTGCTGCGCGAGCTGAACGTGCCGCGGGTGCGCGTGACGACGCGCGTGGGCCCCGTGGTCGCGATCGAGCTGGAGCGGGGACTGTACACCGCGAACGCCCTCGCGAACGAACGGCTCGTGCTCGACACCGTCGCGGGTCTGCAGCCCCCGGTGACCGCGGTGGTGCTCGGGCTGCAGCAGCAGACGGCGGTGTCCATCACCGTGCTCGACGCGCTGGAGGAACTGGATCGCGAGCTTGCGCAGCGGGGGGTGACGATGCACGTCGCGGCCCTGCCTGACGGGGCGGCGGAGGTCGCCGGGCGGGTGCCCTGGTTCGCGGGACTGGAACGGCAGGGACGGGTGCACGCGACCGTCGACATCGGGGTGGGCACCGCCGGCGGCGTGCAGGGCGACGTGCACCCGGACGACGCCCGCGACGACCGCTGACCCGCGCAAGGGAGAGGCCGCGGCGGGCCGACACGGCGCGGCGCTGATCTGGCGGGGCCGCGGTCCCTCATCGCGGGCGTCGGCGGGTCGGGGCGTCGGCCCCGCCGTGAGCAGGGGCATGCCCTTGCGGAACCGCTCTCATCGGGGAATATACTGCCGCCGAGGGGGAGAGCCGCTTCA
Organism: Microbacterium sufflavum; assembly: GCF_023091155.1. NCBI lineage: Bacteria > Bacillati > Actinomycetota > Actinomycetes > Micrococcales > Microbacteriaceae > Microbacterium > Microbacterium sufflavum. The sequence continues at coordinate 2,488,931 of NZ_JAHWXK010000001.1, forward strand.
GGATCGGGGGGACCGATGACGGAAGATGCTCGACACGGAGGTGGGACGACCAGTCCCATCCCCACATCGATGAAGGGCGAGGTACGGAGGGACCGACTGCTGACCCGGCTCAGCGCCGCGATGGAGGAGCCGTGGTCGCTCACGCTCGTGGGCGCGCCGGCCGGCGCCGGCAAGACGCGGCTGCTCGCGCAGTGGTCGCGTGAGCTGCGCGAGCACGCCGACGTCGAGGTCGTGTGGGTCGCGATGGAGCGCGGCGACGGCGTCGACACCCTGATCGCGGGTCTCGAACGGATCCCCGATCCCGCACTGCAGCGCGGCTTCGCCCGCGTGCCCCGCGGTCACGGGGCGGCCACCATGCGCGGACTCGCCAGGGCGCTCGACGCGGCCCGCAGACGGATCGTGATCATCGTCGACGACGTGCACCACCTTCAGGACGACGAGTCCGCCCACCTGATGTCGGTGTTCGTGCAGACGGTCCCTGGCGACGTGCACGTCGTGCTGTCCGGTCGCGGCACGCGCATGATCCCGCTGGCCCGTCGTCGGCTCAGCGGCATCGCCCTCGAACTCGACGGTGCTGCCCTGGCGTTCCGTCCCGACGAGATCCAGGCGTTCTTCGCGCTCCGCGACCTGCACCTGAACCCGAGCGAGATCGCCGCGCTGCTGACCCGCACCGCGGGGTGGGCCGCGGCGCTGCAGCTCATGATGCTCAACGCCCCCGGCGGGGGCCCGGTCGGGGCCTACCCGCTCCGGGGAGACGACCCCGACGTGGTCGACTACTTCGTGGAGGAGGTCTTCGGAGACCTCAGTGACGAGCTGCGCGGCTTCCTGGAGACGACGGCCGTCCCCGAGTCGTTCACGACCGCACTCGCGACCGTCCTCTGCGGCAGCGCACGCGCGGGCGCTCTGATCGAGCGGTTGCTGCGGCTCAACGTGCTCGCCGGCCCCGACGGCGCGGACCCCCCGCGGTACCACTACCACCCGCTGCTGCGCGCTTTCCTGCTCGGGCGCCTGCGCGCCAGGGGCAGCAGCGAGCCCGCCCGGCTCGAGGGCATCGCGTCGGCGTGGTTCGACGGGCAGGGGGAGGCCCTTCCCGCACTGGTCCACGCCGTGCGCAGCGGAGAGGAGTTCTGCGTCTCGGCGATCCTCCGTCGCAGCGGCATGCAGCTCGTGCTCGACGGCCACCCCGACGAGGTCGTCGCGGCGACCGGGGAGCTGACCGCGCAGCGCCGCGCGGAGCCGGGGGTGCGGATGCTGATCGCGGCGGCTGAGCTCACCCGCGGGAACGCGTCCGCGGCGGTCGCGGCGCTGTCGTCGACGCCGGAGACAGACGAGTCGGACGTGCACCGGGCGTGGAGGCGGGGGCTCGCGCTGCACACGGCACTGCGCCGAGGGGGGATCGAGGACGCGCTCGCCGCGGTGGGCTCGGAGCTCCGCACGCCGACGGGCGAGGAGCGGATCGACGCCTACGCGATGCTGCAGCTCGCGATGGCCCAGCTCTTCACCGGTCGGCTGGAGCAGTCCGAGGTGTCGGCCAGACGGGCGGCCGACCTGGCGCGGGCGATCGGTGCCGTATCGGCGGAGCTGCAGGCGGAGACCGCGCTCCTCACGGCAGCCCTGTTCCGCGGGCGGCTGCGCGAGGTGATGGATGCGAGTGCGGCCCTGGACGAGCGGTGGCACGAGCTCGGCGCACCGGACAACGCGTTCGTCGAGGTCGCCCGGGTGTGGCGATCGTGGGTGCCGTACGAGGCCATGAACCTGCTCGACGCGAGTCCGGCGCTGCTGCCGTCGGCGCGGGTCCTCGACGCGGGAGGGGAGACCGCGATCGCGCGGGGGCTGCACGGGTTGCAGGCACGGCTCGCCGCGGACACGGTCGACGACGCCCACGCCGCGGCCATGGCGCTGTTCGACTTCCTCGCGCCGCGGGAGGACCTCCCGTTGCCGGTGCACTGGTACGCCATGATGGCGCCGTTCGTGGTGCACGCGTTCCACCGTCTGAACGAGCCCACGATCCGCGACCGCTTCATCGACGAGGTGGAGGCGGCGCTCGGCGAGACCGGGGACGTGCTGGTCCTCCGTGCGCTCGCCGCGATGCACGACCGACGGCCCGGTGTCGCGCGCGGAGCCCTCGTCCCGGTGCTGGAGGGGGCCGCACGCTGCCTGCTGCCGGCGTCGATGATCGACGCCTGGCTGGTGGAGTCGCACCTCGACGTGGAGGACGCCGAGCCGGATCGGGCGCAGTTCGCCCTCGCCACCGCGCTCGCGCTCGCCGAGCCGGAGGACCACGTCCGCCGGGTCGCGGAGGCCGGGACGGTCGTGACGCAGCTGCTGGCGGCACGAGCGACCCCCGGTTCGCGCACCCGGTTCGCCGACCGCGTGCGCGAGCGGTTCACCGCCGCCGGCGTCCTGGCGGAGGAGGAGCTGACGCACCGCGAGCGCATCGTGCTGGCCGCCCTGTGCCGCAACGCCACGCTGCGGGAGATCGCCGCGCAGGAGTACATCTCCCCGAACACGGTCAAGACGCACGTGCGCAACATCTACCGCAAGCTCGGCGTGTCCGACCGCGAGGGGGTGACGGCGGCCGCCCACGCGCTCGGCATCGGGTGATCCCCGACTCGTCGCGAGGCGGTCACAGCGGTCCCGCGTCGTTCCCGTTCCCGCGCTCCGGCTGCGGCGACTCAGAATGCGGCGATGCCCTTGCCGATCATCGACACGCCGATGACGAGGAGGAGCACGGCCATGATGACCGCGTTCTCCTGGGCGAGCCAGGCGCGCAGAGCGTCGAGCGGGCCCCGCAGCCGCTCGGCCGCGACCAGGTACCCCACCACCGGTACGAGGACCGTCGACGCGGCGATCAGCGTGAACACGCCGATCACCACGACCAGGGCCCCGCCGTCCAGGCCGGCCGCGCCGATGTCCACCCCCGCTCCCGCCGCCATCAGCAGGTTCTTCGGGTTCACGGCGGAGAGCAGGAATCCGAGCCCGAGTGCCATCGGGAACCGCATCGTGTCGATCGCCTTCATCCACGCCGGCATGCTGGCGGTGCGACCGGCGCCGGGGCGACGGCGCCACTGTCCCACCGCGAGCAGCAGCAGGCCGACGCCGAGCAGCAGCTGCACGGTGCCGCGGATGGGTCGCGAGGCGTCGGGATCCTGCTCGGGGAGCACGGCGGACAGCAGCGTGAAGACGCTCACGGCGACCACGATGCCCGCGACCCAGCCCAGCAGGAAGCCGACGCTCGTGACACGGGCCTTCGGCGACAACAGCATCAGGATCGCCGCGATGATGGGGATCGGGCTGATCGCGATGCCGAGCGCGAGGGGGAGGACACTCCCGATGGCGGCTCCCATGGGTCTACCTCTCGTCGGGCGCCGGCTCGGGGACCGACGCGGTGAGGGCGGCGATCGCCGCGCGGTTGGTGGCGTGCAGCGGCTCGCCGTCGAGCAGGTCCAGCTCGGACAGCCGCCGCCAGGTGTTCGAGCGGACCCGGCTGAACGACAGCGAGATCGAGCGGTCGGCGAGCCAGCGTTTCAGAGCGGCGAACGACTCGGCACCCGTCACGTCGACGTCGGTCACGGCCTCCATGTCGACGACGAGGTGCTGCACCGCGCCGTCGCCCGCGGCCCGGATCGCCTCCTTCACCGCGGACGTGAACACGGTGCCGTTGGCGAAGAAGAGCGGCGCGGCCAGGCGCACCACGATGATGCCCGGCGCCGTCGTCGTTCCGGACGGCGCGTCCTCCAGCAGCGACTCCGCCGGATCGCCCGAGGCCTCCAGCACGTCGATCGCGGGGGAGGCCGCGCGCTTGGCGAGGTTGATGAGGGCCAGCACGAACGCGACGAGGATCCCGGGGATCGAGCCGATCAGGAGCGTGACGAGGAAGCAGACTGCGCCGATCAGGAACTCGAACCGGTCTTTGCGCCACAGGTCGATGAACTCCCGCACGCCCAGCAGCGGGATGATCGCGACGCCCACGATCGCCCCGATCGCCGGTGAGGGGATGTCCTCCAGCAGCGCCGTCCCGAACAGCAGCAGGAGGAGGGTGCCGACGGCGAGCACGACCGAGGGCAGCTGCGTGCGCGAGCCCGCCTGGTCCATCGCGGCCGTGCGCGACGTGGACGAGCCGACCGCGAAGCTGCCCTGCGCGCCGGCTGCGACGTTCGCGACCCCGAACGCGAGCAGGTCGCGGTTGGCTCGGAACGGGTACCCGTGCTTCTCCGCGTACGACCGCGACACCAGCAGGCCCTCGGCCGTGGTGACCAGGGTGAGCGCGATCGCGGACGGCACGAGCGCCAGCCACGTGCCCCAGTCCAGCACGGGCCACGTCAGCGCGGGGGGACCGGCGGGGACGGCGCCCAGCACGTCGACCCCGCGGTCGTCGAGTCCCGCCAGCAGCACGAGCACGGTCGTGAGGATCAGGACGACGAGTGCCCACGGGACCGCGCGCAGGAAGGCCTTCCCGATCAGAAGGACCGCGACCGAGCCGGCGGCGATCAGCAGGGACCAACCGTTGAGCGTGGGCAGTCCGCCGATCAGCGCAACTGCCTTCTCGGGGAACTCGGCACCGGAGTCGATCTTCACGCCCAGCATCTTGGCGATCTGGCTCACCATGATGTCCAGCGCGAGGCCGCCCACGAAGCCGACCAGGATCGGTTTCGACAGGAAGTCGGCGAGGAAGCCGAGCCGGAACACCGCCAGGAGCACGAACATCAGCCCGGACAGCACGGCCTGCGCGAGTGCGAGCGTGGCGTAGTCGGCGCTCCCGGCCACGGCCAGCCCGCCGACGGACGAGGCGACGAGCGCGGCCGCCGCCGCGTCGGGAGAGGCGACGAGCTGCCGCGACGACACGACCAGCGCGTACAGCACGGTGGGGACGATCAGCGCGTAGAGCCCGGCGGTCGCGGGCAGCCCGGCGATCTGGGCGTATCCGATGTTCAACGGGATGGCGATCGCGAGCAGGGTGACGCCCGCCGTCAGCTCCGTGAGGGCGTTGCGCGCCGTCAGACCGGCGAGCGGTCGTTGCATCCCCGCCTCCTCTCGCCGCGGCACCGAGCGCCGCGCGTCCACCCTTCCACCGCGGCGCGTGCCCTCGCCAGCGGGATCGGTCAAGCTCCCCCTGGTGATTTCCGGTCGGGCTCTGCGGCGGGGTCGGGCTCCGGTCGTGCGGGAACGGTCGGGGGCGGAGCGGCCGAGCGGTCGCCGGACAGCCAGCGCAGCCAGGTGCTGCCGGGGTCGACCTCCAGCACCAGGGTGCGTACGACCAGCGTGAGCGGCACGGCGAGGATCGCCCCGAGCGGACCGATCACGAACGTCCAGAACACCACCGAGAAGAAGCTCAGCGTCAGGCTCAGGTCGACCGCGTCGCTCACGAACTTCGGCTGCACGAGAACCTGCAGCACGACGTTGACGACGCAGTACACCGCGACGACGGCGAGAAGGAGGGGCCAGCCGCCCACCACGAGCGCCAGCACCGCGGGCGGGATGAGGCCGAGCACGAACCCGATGTTCGGCACGAAGTTCGTCACGAACGCGAGGATCGCCCAGACGAGCGGCGCTGGCACGCCCATCCACCACAGGGCGAGCCCGTCGATCACGGCGACGATCGCGCCGAAGATCGCGTTGACGACGAAGTAGCGGCGCACGCCGCGGTTCAGTCGGGTGATGCGCTCGATCGACGCCCGACGCGTCGTCCCGAACACCTCGCCCGCCCGCTGGTATCGGGCCGCGTCGACCGCGAGGAACACGATGTACGCGCACACGAAGAACAGTGCGGTCGCGACGCCGACCACGGTGCCGCCCACCCGGCTCGCGGCGGCGAGGAGCGTCTCGGGGTCGAGGACGGAAGCCGCGGTGTCGGTCGCGGCGTCCTCGAGCCCGAGCGACTGCAGCAGTGCGACCAGGTCGTCGGCCGTGCGACGGAGGCTGCCGTCCGTCGCGAGGTCGCCGATCAGCCCGGCGAACTGGATCCCGGCGAGCCACAGCAGGGCGCCCATCGCCACGAGGATCGCGATCGACACCACGATCACGGCGGTGGATCCCGTCCACGCCGGCCAGCCGCGCCGCCCGAAGGGACGGCGCACGGGATCGCACACCACGACGATGACGACGGCGAGGGCGAGGGGGCTGAACACGTCCCGCGCGACGGAGAGGCCCGCGAGCGCGATGGCGCCGGCGGCCAGGGCCAGCAGGACGCGCAGGGAGGGCGACAGGGAGCCGTCGATGACGCGTTCGGGGGAGGTGGGGGAGGTGGTCACGCGGTCAGCGTAGCCCCGCGCGGGGGCGTGCGCCGTGGCCCGTCCTTCTCATCCGGGTGAGAATCCTCGCGGTCCGCATGCGGTCGCGCGGCCGTCACTAGGGTGACTGCCATGTCGTCCCCCGTGCGTCAGACGAGTCCAGGGCCGACCATGCGGTTCCGGCCGCCGGGCCCGCAGCCCGGCGTGCTGCGTCGCGACCGGGTGACCGAGGCACTGCACGCGGCGGTCGCCGGCGCGCCGGTCACCGTCGTGAGTGCTCCCTCCGGTTTCGGCAAGACCACGGCCGTGGCACAGTGGGCGACGAGCGTGGACCGGGTGGCGTGGCTCGCGCTGAGCCCGTTCGACGTCGACCCCGCGCGGCTGACCCGCGGCGTCGTCGAGGCGCTGCGGGCGACCAGCGGCGACGCCTCCGAGCGCGACCTGCCCGCCCTCACGAACCCGGAGCGTGCGTACGAGGAGATCTGCCGGGTCTTCGGCGACCGCGACGCGCGGGTGCACCTGGTGGTGGACGACGCGCACCGGGCGGGGGAGCGGTGGCGCCACGGCCTTCTCGGCATGCTCGCGGAGCAGCCGCCGGACGGTCTGCGGCTGGTGCTGGTGGGGACGACGCTGCTCGAGCTGACCCTGAGCCGCCAGCGCGTGACCGCCCCGGAGGGGTTCCTCGGGGCCGACCTTCTGAGCTTCACGCGCGAGGAGGTGGCGCGGCTCGCTCCCGCCGCGCGAGAGGGCCTCGGCGCGGACGCGATCGTGGAGGAGACGGGCGGGTGGCCGATCGCCGTCCGGCTCATGATGATCGGTGGTGCCCGCCCGGAGCGGAGCGCCCCGAGCGCGTCGAGCTTCCTCGGCGAGTACGTGCGCGAGCACGTGCTGGGCGCCCTGCCGCCGGAGGTCGCCCGTTTCGTGCTCGACGCCACCGTCTGCGCCGAGCTCACGCCCGAGCTCGCCGCGCAGGTGACGCAGCGCGAGGACGCCGCGGAGCTGCTGGAGGCATGCGTGCGACTGGGGCTGTTCCTCGACCGGTTCGACGGACCGCACGGCCCGGTCTATCGCTGGCACCGCACGTTCGCCCGCCGCTGTGGTGAGATCGCGGCGGCCGATCGCGACCGGCTCGCCGACGTGCACCGTCGAGCGGCCGCGACACTGGCCGAGTCCGATCCGGTCGCCGCGATCGGGCACGCCCTGCGGGGCGGTGAGCCCGACGTCGCGCGCACCATCCTGGATCGACACTGGCTCGGGCTCGTCGTGGGCGGGAGCGCCGCCGAGGTCGAGCACGCGGTGACGGAGCTACGGCGGCACGACCCCGACGACCCCGATCTCCTCCTCGTGCAGGCGTGCGCGTGCGATGCGCTCGGCGAGCGCCACGTGGCACGCGAGCTGTTCCAGCGGGCGCACGCGCTGCGGGACCGCGACGGGGTGCCGACGTCGACGGTCCTGCCGGTCGCGCGGCTGCTGCTCGCGGACGACAGCGCCGACGTGGTGGAGGCCAGCGCGCAGGTGCACGCGCTGCTGCACGACGCCACGGCGGTGGAGGTCGCAGACCGCACCGCGCTCGACTACCTGCTGGGCTGGAGCGAGATCCGTCATCGCGGCGACCCCGCACTGCCGGTCGAGTACTTCGCCGCCGCGGCGCGGGAGGCCGAGCGCTCGGCCGACCCCGAGCGCGTGCGTTGGTCGCTCGCCCAACTCGCGTTCGGACAGGTCTGGGCCGGTCGCGTGGTCGACGCTCGCGACACGCTCGCCCGCATCGCCCCGCACGTCTCCGACGAACGGCATCGGGGAGGGACCGAGGCTGCCGCGGCCGGGTTCGTCGCCTACTGGTCGGGCGACAGCGCGGACGCGACGGAGTCGTTCTCCGCGGTCCTCGACGGCGGAGAAGCCGATCGGGTGGTCGCCGGGCTGTCGAGGATGATGATCGCCTACGCGGCGGCCGAGACCGGCGACGTGGCCGCGTGCCGTCGCGCGGCGATCGCGGTGCAGGAGATCCCGCTGGAGGTGATCCGCGGGTTCAGCTGGGCGGCGCTGCGGGAATCGGCCGTGGCGCTGCTCGACGAGGCCGTAGGCAGTGGCGAGCGCGCCCGCCGGATCGCGGCACGCTCGGTGCAGCGTCCCGACCTTCCGCTGGTGAACGTCGCGCTCGCCGGCGTGCTTCGTCGCGCGGAGGAGTACCCCGCGGCGCTGGAGTCGCTGCGCTCGCTGCGGGGGTACGCCGAGGTGTCGTACGTCAAGGCGTCGACCCTGATCACGGCCGCCGTGATGCGGCGGCACGCGGGGCGGCACGAGGAGGCGCACGAGCTGTGCGAGGCGGCCGTCGCTGTCGCGTCCGGCGAGGGGATCCGCGTGCTGTTCGGGCCGCGCGAGGTGGCCGTGCGGCGGCTGCTGCACGAGCACGTGCACTTCGGCACGCAGTTCGAGGACTTCATCGGCCGCTGCCTCGCGATGGACGCGACGGGCTCGCTCGCGGATCGGCTGTCCGAGCGGGAGCGCGAGGTGTTCCAGCAGTTGCAGACCGCACGGACGCTGCCCGAGATCGCACGGGAGCTGTCGGTGTCGATCAACACGGTCAAGACGCATCAGCGGGCGATCTACCGCAAGCTCGGGGTGTCGTCGCGCCGGGAGGCCGTGCGCTCGACGGTGTGAACGGGGGCGCCGCGTTCGACGGCCCCCGTCCACCCGGGTCAGGCGAGGGCGCGCGCCTTGATCGCGGCGAACTCGGCGTCGGTGATGGTGCCGGCCGCGAGCAGTTTCGAGGCCTTCTCGATCTCGTCAGTCGCGCTGGTCCCTGCGACGCTGCGGATGTACGTATCGGCGGCGTCCTGCTGCTGTCGGTAGGAGGCGGCCGCACGTTCGGCCATTCCCCGCCCGCGCGCGATCAGGTAGACGAGCGCGGTGAGGAAGGGCACGAAGATCAGGAAGATGATCCACACGGCCTTCCACCAGCCGTTCAGCGCGTGGTCGCGGAACAGGTCGGCGACGATGTTGAACAGCACCATGAGGTAGGAGACGAATACGAACACCCAGAAGAACCACCAGATGATGTCCCAGAAGCTTTCCCAGAACGACACGTCGGACCCCTTTCGTCGATGAGCAGGTGAGGTGATCGTGGCAGCGACCACGGTGCCGGGCGTGGCGGTGGTCACCCGATCCGGGCGAGTCGCCGTCGTCGCAGCTCACCCCGCCCGGGTGATCCCCTCGTGAGGGCCACGCGACGATGGTGCGAGCATGACGCCGTTGATCCGCGCGAGGAAGGCGGTGCCATGAACGATTTCCGGTTCGGCCCGGTCGAGCTCTATCTGGTGGGGTTCGAGGGCGATCGACCCGACCCCGGCACCTTCCGTGCTCTCGCCGACGTCGCCGAGAGCGGCGTGGTCCGGATCCTGGACATCGTGCTCGTCGGCAAGACGACCGACGGGGACATCGAGATCCTGGAGCTGGAGGACGACGCCGAGCAGCTCGGGCTCGCCGGGTTCGCCCCCATCGTCTCCGGTCTCGCGGGGGAGGAAGACGTGGAGCTGTTGGCCGGCGAGCTCGATCCTGGTCGTTCGGCGGCGGTCGTGGTCCTGGAACTCGCGTTCGCCCGCGTGCTCGCGCACGACCTCGCGGCCGCCGGTGGACGGGTGCTGCGCACGGAGCGCGTCCCCGCACCCGTGGTGAATGCGCTCATCGACATCCTCGACCAGGAGGGGGACTGACATGCCTCTGCGGAGATTCGGACGGCCGGGACTGCTGGGCCTCGCAGCGCGCACGGCCGTGGTCGCTGGCACGGCGACGGCCGTCACCGGGGCGGCGCAGCGGCACCAGGCCCGCCGGGCGCAGGAGGAGTACGAGCAGCAGCAGTACGAGGCCGCGCAGCAGCAGGCGCAGGTCGAGGCGACCGTGCGCGACGCCACGGCCCCCGCCACGCCACCCGCGCCACCGACGGCTCCCGCCGGCGACGACCTGATCGCGAAGTTGCAGCAGCTCGCGGCGATGCAGCAGGCCGGCGTGCTGTCGGCGGAGGAGTTCGCGGCGGCGAAGCAGCGGCTGCTCGGCACCTAGCCGCCGGTGCACCACGACGACGATCGAGGAGGACCGATGGGCGAGCTCGACGAGCTGCGGGCGCGGGTCGAGCTGCTCGAGCGCGAGAACGAGGCCCTGCGCACGCCGCGCCGTCGGCCCGCCGCGCGCAGCATCCTCGCCGGGGTCGTGCTCGCGGTGGCGGTGCTGCTCGCGCCCGTCGCCGTGCTCGGAACCTGGGCCCGCCTCCAGCTCGTGGACGCGGACCGCTTCGTCGCCACGTTCGGGCCGCTCGCAGACGACCCCGACGTGCAGGACTTCGTCGCCGACCAGGTGAGCGCCGCGATCGACGAGCAGGTCGACCTCGACGCCGTCGTCGGCGAGCTGTTCGACGGGCTGCGCTCGCTCGACCTGCCGCCCCGCGCCGAGTCCGCGCTCACGCTCCTCCAGGCTCCGGCGGCGTCGGGGCTGTCGTCCCTGATCGACGGCGTGGTGCACGACGTCGTGTCGTCCGCGCAGTTCGCCGACATCTGGGCGCAGTCGCTGCGGGTCGCGCACGAGCGTGCGGTCGCCGTGCTGCAGGACGAGCCGGGGACCGCGCTGCAGCTGGCCGACGACGGGGTGCTGTCGCTCGACCTCGGTGTGGTGATCGAGCGCGTGAAAGATGCACTGGCGGAGCGCGGTGTCGGCGTGGCAGACCTGATCCCGGTCATCGACCGCTCCATCCCGATCGCCCAGGCCGATGCCCTCGTGCTCGTCCGGGCGCTGTACCAGGTCGCGGTCGCGGCGGGTTTCTGGTTGCCGTGGGTGTTGGCGGGGCTCGTGGTGCTGGGGGTGCTGCTGGCCCGCGACCGACCACGGGCGCTGCTGTGGACGAGTGTCGCGCTCGCCGCGGCCTTCCTGTTGCTGGCTGCCGGCCTGGGCATCGGCCGCTCGTTCTTCCTGGGCGCGGTGAGCCCGTCGATCATGACCGCGGCGGCGGCGGCGTCGCTGTTCGATGAGGTGACGGCGCTGCTGTCCTCGACGGTCGCGGCGCTCGCCCTGTCGGCGGTGCTGGTCGCGCTGTGGGCCTGGGTCGCCGGGTCGTCCCGCGCCGCGGTGCGCACGCGGACGGCCGTGGAGAGCGGTGTCGCCGCGCTCCGGGGCGCCGCGGAGCGTCACGGTGTCTCCACGGGGCGGTTCGGTGTGGCGGTCGACCGGTACCGCGGGCCGATCCTGGTCGCGGGGCTCGTCGTCGCGCTCCTTCTGCTGATCGTCCTGCGGCCGGTGTCGTTCGGTGCCGTGGTGGGCGTCGCGGCGGGCGTACTGGTGCTCGTCGTGCTGGTGGAGCTGCTGCGTCGCCCGCCCATCGCGCCGACGGTACCGGAGGAAAACCCATGAGAGAAGGAGTGGACATGTCGGACTTCAACGCGGACTTCACCGGAGAGATCCGGCTCGACGTGCGGGACTCGACGCCGGACTGGTCGCCGTACGAGCTGCGGACCGCACCGGACGGCGCGCCGAACGTGCTGGTGGTGCTGTACGACGACACGGGCCTCGCGTCCTGGTCGCCGTACGGCGGACGCATCAGCATGCCGACCATGGACCGGCTCGCGCAGAACGGACTCACCTACACGCAGTGGCACACCACGGCGCTGTGCTCGCCGACGCGGTCGACCATGCTCACCGGCCGCAACCATCACGTCAACCGCGCCGGGGTGATCATGGAGGGCACCACGGGGTTCCCGGGCTTCGCGGGACGGCTGCCCGCCGAGTGCGCGACGATCGGGCAGGTGCTGCAGGACAACGGCTACTCCACGTTCTGGGTCGGCAAGAACCACAACGTGCCGGAGGAGGACATCGCCCCGGGTGGCAACCGCTCGATGTGGCCGCTGCAGCTCGGCTTCGACCGGTTCTACGGCTTCCTCGGCGGCGAGACGAACAACTGGTACCCGGATCTCGTCGAGGACAACCATTTCATCGACGCCCCCGCGACGCCGGAGGAGGGGTACCACCTGTCGAAAGACCTCGCCGACCAGGCGCTCACGATGATCCGCAACCAGCAGGCGTCGAACCCGTCGAAGCCCTGGTACCTCTGGTTCTGTCCCGGTGCGAACCACGCCCCGCATCACGCGCCGCAGGAGTACATCGACAAGTACAGGGGGATGTTCGACGACGGCTACGACGCGTACCGGGAGTGGGTGCTCGCGCGCATGATCGACAGGGGCGTGCTGCCCGAGGGCACCGCGCTCACCCCGTTCAACCCGATGCCGGACGACGTCGCGAACCCGGCCGATCACGTGCGGCCGTGGTCGGAGCTGAACGACGACGAACGGCGCCTGTTCTCCCGCATGGCCGAGGTGTTCGCCGGGTTCAGCGAGTACACCGATGCGCAGGTCGGCCGCATCATCGACTATCTGGAGGAGACCGGACAGCTCGACAACACCCTCGTGTTCTACTGTGCCGACAACGGCGCATCGGGGGAGGGCTCGCCCGACGGCTCGGTCAACGAGAACAAGTTCTTCAACGGCTTCCCCGACGACCTCGCCGAGAACCTGGCGATGATCGACCACCTCGGCTCCGCGGACACCTACAACCACTATCCGACCGGGTGGGCCGCGGCGTTCTCGACGCCCTTCCCGATGTTCAAGCGCTACTCCCAGTACTCGGGCGGCACGTGCGACCCGATGGTGATCCACTGGCCCCAGGGCATCGCGGCGAAGGGAGAGCTGCGCCACCAGTACCACCACTCGGTCGACATCGTGGCGACCGTGCTCGACGTGATCGGCGTCGAGATGCCGGAGACCTACCGCGGGGTGACGCAGCGTCCGCTCGACGGCGTCTCGATGAGGTACAGCTTCGACGCGGCTCCCGACGGCCCGAGCGAGAAGCACGTCCAGTACTACGCGATGCTCGGCACGCGCGGCATCTGGAAGGACGGGTGGAAGGCCGCCGCCGTGCACGCACCGCTCACGGGCACGGGGCACTTCGAGGACGACGCGTGGGAGCTGTTCCACGTGGCCGAGGATCGCGCGGAGGCGCACGACCTCGCCGCCGCGCATCCGGAGAAGCTCCGCGAGCTCATCGACGCGTGGTTCGCGGAGGCCGAGGCGAACTTCGCGCTGCCGCTGGACGACCGGTCCGCCAGGGAACTGCTGACCGTGCAGCGCCCGCAGGCCGAACGGCCCCGCGAGCGGTACGTGTACTACCCGGGCACGGCCGCGGTGCCCGAGAGCGTCGCGGTGAACGTGCGCGGCCGGTCGTTCAAGATCATCGCCGACGCGGTGCTCGAGGACGGGGCGCAGGGCGTGCTGTTCGCGCACGGCTCCCGGTTCGGCGGGCACTCGCTGTTCGTGAAGGACGGCCGGCTCACCTACGTGTACAACTTCCTGGGCATCCCGCCCGAGCAGACCTTCACGTCGGAGCCGCTCACGCCGGGCCCGCACACGCTCGGCGTGGAGTTCGTGCGGGAGGGGGCGGGTGAGCACGGGGAGTCCGTGGGCACCGCGACGCTGTACGTCGACGACCGGGCGGTGGCGTCCGGGCCGATGCGGGCGCAGGTGGGCAAGTTCACCCTGTGCGGGGACGGCCTCTGCGTCGGCTGGGACAGCGCCGACCCGGTGAGCCGCCAGTACGGCAGCGCGTTCCCGTTCACGGGCGGCAAACTGCTGGGCGTGGGGATCGACGTGAGCGCCGAGCAGTACCTCGACCTGGAGCTGGAGGCGGCCGCGATGCTCTCCCGCGAGTAGCGGCCGCCGGAGTCGCCCGGCACGGCCCGGCCCCGCTGACGGCCCCTACGATGAAGGCATGGTGGCGATGATCGAGGTTCCCGGTGGCACGCTGCGCATGGGTTCCGACGAGTTCTACCCCGAGGAGGGCCCGGTTCACGAGCGCGAGGTGGCCTCGTTCCGTCTCGACGAGCACCCGGTGACCAACCGCGACTATGCGGCGTTCGTCGACGAGACCGGTTATGTGACGGTCGCCGAGAAGCCGATGGATCCGGCCGACTATCCCGGCGTGCACCCCGACGACCTCGTTCCCGGCGCCATGGTGTTCACACCGACGTCGGGCCCGGTCGACCTGCGCGACTGGCGGCAGTGGTGGCGGTGGGAGCCTGGCGCGTTCTGGCGGCGTCCGTTCGGGCCGGACTCGTCGATCGACGACCGTCTCGACCACCCGGTGGTGCACATCGCCTATCCGGACGCGGTCGCGTTCGCCGCGTGGGCGGGCAAGCGGCTGCCCACCGAGGCCGAGTGGGAGTGGGCGGCGCGCGGCGGACTGGTCGGCGCGCGCTTCGCCTGGGGCGACGAGACGAAGCCGGACGGCGTGCTGATGGCCGACACCTGGCAGGGTGCCTTCCCCTACCGCAACGACGGGGCGGACGGCTGGGTGGGCACGGCGCCCGTGCGCAGCTTCGCCGCTAACGGCTACGGCCTGTTCGACATGATCGGCAACGTGTGGGAGTGGACGGCGGACTACTGGACGCACCGGCACGTGCCGCCCGGCACGGTCGCGGTGGATCCCGGTCGCCGGGCGAGCCTGCTGTCGGCCGAGCCGGGTTCGCCCATCCCGCGGCGCGTGCTCAAGGGCGGCTCGCACCTGTGCGCCCCCGAGTACTGCCTGCGGTATCGCCCGGCCGCGCGGTCGGCACAGGCCGAGGACACCGCCATGACCCACATCGGCTTCCGCTGCGCCCTCTGAGCGCCGGGGGCTGAGCGCCGGGGGCTGAGCGCCGAGGGCTGAGCGGTCAGGAGGGTGCGGGGAACACGCTCGCCCAGTCGTCGCGCACGCTCACGACCGTGTACCCGCGCTCGCGTGCGGCGGCGAGGGCCTTATCGGCGCCCGCGTCGTACGGGGTGTCGTCGCGGTCGTGGTCGTCGTGGTGGATCAGCAGCGCGAGACCCCGGCGGGGGCCGCGCCGTGCGTGGTCGAGCATCGGCATGTCGCCGTTGGAGTTGCCCGCGGCGAGGAGCGGGCGTCGGCCGATGCGGCTCCAGATGCGCACCGGCTTCTCGGGTCCGTCGTCGAAGAACGCGAGCGCGGGGGAGTAGCGCACCGATCCGGTCGCCTCGTCGTACGTGAGCCCCAGCGCCGAACCCACGACGCGTTCGGGCGGGATGCCGTAGATGGACTGCGTCAGGGGGCGCAGGAAGTCACGCTCGCCGCCCGAGACGATGTAGCACGTGAAGCGGTGCCGTTCGAGGTAGCGCAGCAGTTCGACCATCGGCTGGTACACGAGCTCGGTGTAGGGGCGGTGGAGCACGGGGTGGCGCGCGGTGCGGAAGAACGCCGACACGGCGGCGGCGTACTGCTCGACGTCGAGTCCGTCGGTGAGGCCGACGAGGGCGGCGATGATGGTGCCGAGGTCGGAGTCGTCCCCAGCGTAGTGCTTCTCGACGGCCGCGCCGAGCCACGCCAGGTCGCCCGTGACGGCCGCGCGGTAGGGCTGCGTGTCGGCCAGGGAGGGATCCGCCAGGGCCACCTCCCGCCAACGCTCCACCACGTAGTGGAGCTGCGTGGGCATCGGCTTCTCGGTCCACAGCGTTCCGTCGTTGTCGAACACGGCGACGCGCTCCTCCGCGGGCA
Source organism: Microbacterium sufflavum (assembly GCF_023091155.1). NCBI lineage: Bacteria > Bacillati > Actinomycetota > Actinomycetes > Micrococcales > Microbacteriaceae > Microbacterium > Microbacterium sufflavum. The sequence goes on from NZ_JAHWXK010000001.1 coordinate 2,504,740, forward strand.
CCGCATCCGGTCCGGTCGCCACGCCCGTCACGAACGCCTCGATGGCGCGTCGGGTGGGGGTGTCCCTCCAGGAGGGGAGCGTCGCGTCGTCCATCTGTTCAGGGTGCCAGGCGGGCCGGGCGCCGGGGGCGGACGCTCACCCCGCCGGGGCGAGCGTGGTCCGAGCGGGGCGTTCGGCGGTGTCGGGAATACCCGTGATGGGTATAAGGTTGTGGCCAGGGAGTACCCCAGGGGGGTATCCTGACAGCGGAGAGGAACGACGATGAACACGAGCGAGTACCAGGTGACCGGGATGACGTGCGGGCATTGCGAGATGGCCGTCCGCGGCGAGGTCTCCCGCATTCCCGGGGTCGACGGCGTCGACGTCAGCGCGCAGACCGGACGCCTGGTGGTCCACAGCTCCGCCCCGGTCGATGACGCCGCGGTGCTGGCCGCCGTCGACGAGGCGGGCTACGAGGCGGTGCGGTCATGACCGATACGCGATCCGTGCCCGACGAGACCAGCGTCGAGCTGGAGATCGGGGGCATGACCTGCGCGTCGTGCGCGATGCGGATCGAGAAGAAGCTCAACCGCATCGACGGCGTGACCGCGAGCGTCAACTACGCGACCGAGAAGGCCACGGTCACCGCGCCGGCCGGCCTCGACACGGCGGTGCTCATCGCCGAGGTAGAGAAGACGGGCTACACCGCCGCTGTCCCCGCGCCTCCGGCCCCGACCACCGAGGACGCGACGCCGGAGCAGGCCGACGACGGGCTGGCCGCACTGCGCCAGCGGCTGATCGTGTCGATCGTGCTCACCGTCCCGGTGATCGCGATGGCGATGATCCCGGCGCTCCAGTTCACGTACTGGCAGTGGCTGTCGCTCGCGCTCGCCGGACCGGTGATCGTGTGGGCGGCGTGGCCGTTCCACCGCGCCGCGTGGACCAACCTGCGCCATGGGACGGCGACCATGGACACGCTCATCTCGATGGGCACGCTCGCGGCGCTGCTCTGGTCGCTCTACGCCCTCTTCTTCGGCACGGCCGGGATGCCGGGCATGACGCACCCGTTCGAGCTGACCGTGGCACCGAGTGACGGGGCGGGCAACATCTACCTGGAGGTGGGCGCCGGGGTGACGACGTTCATCCTCGCCGGACGCTACTTCGAGAAGCGCTCCAAGCGGCAGGCGGGGGCGGCGCTGCGCGCGCTGCTCGAGCTCGGCGCAAAGGAGGTCGCGGTGCTGCGCGGCGGTGTGGAGACCCGGATCCCCACGACCGAGCTGGCGGTGGGCGACGAGTTCGTCGTCCGTCCGGGGGAGAAGATCGCCACGGACGGCGTCGTCGTCTCGGGAACCTCCGCGATCGACGCCTCCCTGCTCACGGGCGAGTCCGTCCCGGTGGAGGTGCGCGAGGGCGACGCCGTGACCGGCGCGACCGTGAACGCGGGCGGACGTCTCGTGGTGCGGGCGACCCGCGTCGGCTCCGACACGCAGCTGGCCCAGATGGCCCGGCTCGTGGAGGAGGCGCAGACCGGGAAGGCCGAGGTGCAGCGCCTCGCCGACCGGGTGTCCGGCATCTTCGTGCCGATCGTGATCGTGGTGGCTCTCGGCACGCTGGGCGTGTGGCTCGGCCTGGGGTTCCCGGCCGCCGCGGCCTTCACCGCCGCCGTCGCCGTGCTCATCATCGCCTGCCCGTGCGCGCTCGGACTCGCCACGCCCACCGCGCTGCTCGTCGGCACGGGTCGCGGCGCTCAGCTCGGCATCCTCATCAAGGGCCCCGAGATCCTGGAGTCCACGCGCCGGGTCGACACGGTCGTGCTCGACAAGACCGGCACCGTCACCACGGGGCGCATGACTCTCACGGCCGTGCACACGGCGGAGGGCGTGGAGCGCGCCGAGCTGCTGCGCCTCGCGGGAGCGCTGGAGGACGCCTCGGAGCACCCGATCGCCCAGGCCGTCGCCACCGCGGCGACCAGGGAGCTGGGCGCGCTGCCCGCGCCGGAGGACTTCACGAACATCGAGGGCCGTGGCGTGCAGGGCGTGGTCGACGGTCACGCCGTGATCGTGGGTCGTGCGTCCCTGCTCGCGGACTGGTCGCAGCATCTGCCGTCCGCGCTCGCCGAGGCGAAGGCGGAGGCGGAGCGCCAGGGCAAGACCGCGATCGCTGTCGGCTGGGACGGCGCGGCGCGTGGCGTGCTCGTGGTGGCCGATACGGTCAAGGCGACGAGCGCGCAGGCCGTGGCCCAGCTCGTCGGGCTCGGGCTCACCCCCGTGCTGCTCACGGGCGACAACCGCGCGGTCGCGGAGCAGATCGCCGCGGAGGTTGGCATCGACGAGGTGATCGCCGAGGTGCTTCCGGCCGACAAGGTCGCGGTGGTGCGCCGGCTGCAGGACGAGGGCCGGGTGGTCGCGATGGTGGGCGACGGCGTGAACGACGCCGCGGCCCTCGCGCAGGCCGACCTGGGGCTCGCGATGGGAACAGGGACCGATGCGGCGATCGAGGCGAGCGACATCACCCTCGTGCGCGGCGACCTGCGCAGCGCGGCCGACGCAATCCGTCTCTCCCGACGCACGCTCGGCACCATCAAGGGCAACCTGTTCTGGGCGTTCGCCTACAACGTCGCGGCCATCCCGCTCGCGGCGCTCGGCCTGCTCAACCCCATGCTCGCCGGCGCGGCGATGGCGTTCTCCAGCGTCTTCGTGGTCGGCAACAGCCTCCGCCTGCGGTCGTTCCGCAGCACGGCGGTGGACGCTCAGTGACCCCGAGAAAGAGGAGTACCGACATGTCCGATTCCCCCGCAGGATCCTGCTGCAGCGTCCCGACCGCCGGCGGTGTCGCCGCCGAGGGACGCCCCGACCTGCTGGCGTCGAACGCCGAGGGCATGACCACGTGCCCGGTGATGGCCGGCAGTCCCGTGGTCATCGCGCGGGCCGAGGCCGCCGGGCTGTTCCGCGACTACGAGGGCACCCGCTACCACTTCTGCTGCGCGGGCTGCGGTCCGGCGTTCGACGCCGACCCCGCGAAGTACATCGCGGCCGCCTGAGCGGCCGCACCGTGCGGGGCTGCCCGACGGCGGCCCCGCACGGCATCATCGACGTTGGAGGGAACACCATGAGCACCCCGCACCACGACCCCGCCCCCGCGGACGCCCGTCACGACGCGCACGACGAGCACGCACGTCACGACGCGCACGCGGCTCACGAGGCCCATACCGGTCACGACGCCCACGGCGGTCATGACGCGCACGCGGGTCACGCCGCGCACGAGGCTCATGCGGGTCACGAGGCCCACGGCGGTCAGGATGCGCACGCGGGTCACGAGGCCCACGCCGGTCACGACGCGCACGCGGGCCACGGCGCGCACGGCGGTCACGGCGACCACGTCGGGCAGTTCCGGCGGCTGTTCTGGATCATGCTCGTGCTGGCGGTGCCGACGGTTGCGCTGTCCGGCATGTTCGCGATGATCCTCGGCTACTCGCTGCCGGAGGTCCCGGGTCTGGCGTGGGTGTCTCCCGTGCTCGGCACCGTCATGTACGTGTGGGGCGGGCGGCCGTTCCTGGTGGGCGCCGTCAGCGAGCTTCGGGCGCGCAAGCCCGGGATGATGCTGCTGATCGCGCTCGCGATCACGGTGGCTTTCGTGGCGTCGTGGGGTGCGAGCCTGGGACTGCTGCACCACGAGCTCGACTTCTGGTGGGAGCTCGCGCTGCTGATCGTGATCATGCTGCTCGGGCACTGGATCGAGATGCGGTCGCTCGCGCAGACGACGTCCGCGCTCGACTCGCTGGCGGCCCTGCTGCCGGACGAGGCCGAGCGCGTGGAGGGCGACCAGGTGGTGCGGGTGTCTCCGGCCGACCTGCGGGTGGGCGACGTGGTGGTGGTGCGGCCGGGCGGCAGCATCCCCGCCGATGGCCGCATCGTCGACGGTCGTGCCTCGATGGACGAGTCGATGGTGACGGGGGAGTCGCGGACGGTGTCGCGCGGTGCGGGCGACCCGGTCACGGCGGGCACCGTGGCGACCGACTCGGGGCTGCGCGTCGAGATCACCGCGACCGGTGACGATACGACCCTCGCGGGGATCCAGCGGCTCGTGACGGAGGCGCAGAACTCGTCCTCGCGGGCGCAGCGCCTCGCCGACACGGCCGCGGGCTGGCTGTTCTGGTTCGCGCTCGGAGCGGCGGCGATCACCGCGGTCGTGTGGACGCTGGTCGGTCTGCCCGACGACGCGGTCATCCGCACCATCACGGTGCTCGTGATCGCCTGCCCGCACGCGCTGGGGCTCGCGATCCCGCTGGTGGTGTCGATCGCCACCGAGCGCGCGGCCCGCGGCGGCGTGCTGGTCAAGGACCGCCTGGCCCTGGAGAGCATGCGCACGGTCGACACGGTCCTTTTCGACAAGACGGGCACGCTCACGAAGGGCGAGCCGGTGGTGTCGGAGGTGTCGACGATCGGCGGGGACGACGCCGATGCGGTGCTCGCCCTGGCTGCTGCGGCCGAGGCGGACAGCGAGCACCCGCTGGCGAAGGCGATCGTGCGGGCCGCGCGCGACCGCGGGCTGACGGTGCCGGCGAGCCGCGACTTCTCGTCGTCGCCCGCGGTGGGCGTCACAGCGACGGTCGACGGTGCCACGGTGCGCGTCGGCGGCCCGCACCTGCTGACCGAGGAAGGCGCGGAGGAGCTGCCGGCAGCCGAGGGGTGGCGCGCGCACGGCGCGATCATCCTGCACGTGCTGCGCGACGGCCGTGTGATCGGTGCGCTGGCGCTCGCCGACGAGGTGCGGCCGGAGTCGCGGGAGGCGGTCGACGCGCTGCACGCCCGCGGGGTGCAGGTCGTGATGATCACGGGCGACGCGGAGGCGGTGGCGCAGACCGTCGCGTCCGACCTCGGCATCGACCGGGTGTTCGCCGGGGTGCGACCCGAGGACAAGGCCGCGAAGGTGCAGGAGTTGCAGCGCGAGGGTCGCCGGGTGGCGATGGTGGGCGACGGCGTGAACGATGCCCCCGCCCTGGCGCAGGCCGACGTGGGGCTCGCGATCGGCGCGGGCACCGACGTCGCGATCGCATCGGCCGGGGTGATCCTGGCGGGCGACGATCCGCGGTCGGTGCTGTCGGTGATCGAGCTGTCGCGGGCGTCATATCGCAAGATGAAGCAGAACCTGTGGTGGGCCGCCGGCTACAACCTGCTGTCGGTGCCGCTGGCCGCCGGGGTGCTCGCCCCGATCGGCTTCGTGCTGCCGATGTCGGTCGGCGCGGTGCTCATGTCGCTGTCGACGATCGTGGTCGCCCTCAACGCGCAGCTGCTGCGCCGACTCGACCTGCGCCCCGAGGTCACGACCCGCGAGATCCTCGACCGCTGACCGCCCGCAGACCCCGGCCCGACGCCCGTGCGCTCAGGCCGGGGTCTGCTGGTGCACGGCGAGCAGCCACCGTCCGCCCTCGCGCACGTACGTCGACACCATGTCCGCCGTGTAGGTCTGTGCGCCGCGGCGTCCCTCGAAGCGATACGCGATGGCGGCGGCGTCGGTGCCGAGCTCGCGCACCTGCACCGCGCTCAGGTCGAACGAGTCCCACGGGTCGGCGTGCTCGAGTCCGGTGATCGCCTCCTCCCGTGTCGCGACCATGCCCGGCATCACGAACAGGGCGTCGTCGCGGCAGATGTCCCGGTAGTACGCGAGGTCGCCCCGGGAGAGTCGTTCCTCGCTCGTGCGCAGGTCCTCGATCAGCGTCATGCCCCGCACCCTACTCCGGCGTCGCTTCCCGCGGAACGCCCTGGCTCACGGCTCGGACGGCGAGCCCGTCGCCCTCGGGGACGTTCCGCAAACCCGTATGGTTGCCCTTGTGCCTCTGCAGCCCCCCACGCTGAAGCCCGTCGTCGGCGACCCGAGCCGTATGCGGGTCGAGCGCTTCCCCGTCACGATCCTGCTGGGTATCCAGCTGGCGGCGATGGTGGTCATTCCCGCTGCCCTGAAGGGGACACAGCCGTTCGGGCTGATCCTCGCGATCTGCGCCGTCACGATCGCCGTCGCCCTGTTCATCGAGCTGATGGTGCAACCGCTGAAGATGCCGGAAGCCACCGCGAAGCCGATCACCGCTCGCGCGGCGTTCACCGTATTCGCCGTGGGCGTGGCCGCCACCGTGATCTCCACGCTCGGGGGACGCGGCTCGTATGCGGTGCAGATCGGTGTCGCCTCCGAATCGCCGATCGTCTCGATCGCAGCGCCCTTCACGCTCTGGGTGCTGTTCGGAGTGGCTCTCGTCCTCTGGCTCTTCCGGCAGGGGCAGGTGACGCGCGCGACCGCGCTCTGGGTGTGTGCGATCGCCGCGGTGGTGTTCCTGTGGGAGGGGCTCATGCGCGCCATCCTCGGGCAGTCCGCAGCGCTGATCCTCACGGTGGTGATCCTGGCCCTGTTCGCCAAGCTGATCCGCCTGCGGACGCTCGTGATCGTGCTCGCAGCCATCCCGATCCTCTGGCCGCCGATCTACGACTTCCGCGACTCCCTGCGCCGAGCATCCGTCTCGGGCCCGGGCGCGGTGAGTGCGGATGCGCCTCTGGAGCGCCTTCAACTGGACACGCAGATGGCTCTCATCGCCCGATTCGTCCCCAGGCCGGCAGGTCTTGAGGTCCTCGACATCCCGACGCTGTTCCGCATCGGTCTGATTCCTGGGTTCCTCGACCCGGATCGCCCACCACTGGACACGGGCTCGCAGATGAGCATCGCGCTCGGCGGTGCGCCGACCAGCTCGCAGTCGGCCACCATGCTCGGCAACGTCTACATCTTCGAGGGCTGGATAGGGATCGTCGTGTTCGCCGTGGTGCTGACGCTCGTCATGGGCTTCCTCACCCGCCGGGACAACCCGTGGGCGCTCGCGGGAATCGGCCTCGTGTACTCCTACGGCATCTCGTTCAACGCGTCGTATCCGGACGTGATCCCGCGCATGCTGCAAGCGCTGATCTCGCTCGCCGTCGCCTACGTCCTGGTGCGGATCCTGTCGGGCCCGAAGGCCCGCGCCGCGTCCGAGGCGCGGGTGCTCCGGCGCGCGGAGGAGCGTCAGCGGAAGCAGCCGAAACGCCCCGGACGCGCCTCCGCCCGCCGCTAGGCCGTCATACCTCCGCTCGCCGCGAGGCCGTCATGCCTCCGCCAGGTCCCGCGCAGCGCTCCGGGCTCGCCGACCGCGCAGCGCCAGGACCACACCGCCGAGCACCGCCGCGACGAGGGACCCGACCAGCACCCCGATCTTCACGTGATCGTCGGCGACGCTGCTGCTGCCGTAAGCCAGCTCGCCGACCAGGAGAGACACGGTGAAGCCGATCCCGGCGAGCAGCGACATGCCGGCCAGGTCGGGCCAGCGCAGCGTCTCGTCGAGACGCAGCGCCCGAACGCGGCTGAGGAGGAAGGTCGTCAGCAGGATGCCCACCGGCTTGCCGACGACGAGTCCCACGACGATGCCGACCGTGATCGGGTCGGTCAGCGCGGAGACGAGGCCGTCCATTCCACCGACGTCGACTCCCGCGGCGAAGAACGCGAACACCGGCACGGCGAACAGCGTGGCCACGACACCCCAGCGGTCGGCGAAGTGCGCCGCCAGCCCGTCGTACACCGGGGCGCCGTCCGCATCGGTACCGGTCTGCACGCGCGTGCGTGCGGTGGCTCGCACGGGCACGAGGAACCCGAGCAGCACACCGGCGACCGTGGCGTGCACCCCCGACGCGTGCACGCACACCCACACGGCCACCGCGAGGGGGAGCAGCAGCCACCAGGAGCGCACGCCGTTCTGCACCGCGAGCGCGAACCCGGCGAGCGGCAGCAGCGCGAGGATGAGCCACGGCGCCTGGATCGTCTCGGTGTAGAACGTCGCGATGATCGTGATGGCGATGAGGTCGTCGATGATGGCGAGGGTCAGCAGGAACACGCGCAGCGCCGGGGGGAGGAACCGGCCGACGACGGCGAGCACGGCCACCGCGAACGCGATGTCGGTCGCGGTGGGGATCGCCCAGCCGCGCAGCACCTCGGGGCCGGCCGCGGCGTTGACCGCAAGGAACAGCAGCGCGGGCACGACCACCCCGCCGACGGCTGCCGCGATGGGAAGCGCGGCGCGGCGCGGGTCACGGAGTCGCCCGGCGACGAACTCCTCCTTGAGTTCCAGCCCGACGACGAAGAAGAACACGGCGAGCAGCCCGTCGGCGGCCCACGCGCCGACGCTCAGCTCCAGGTGGAGCTCGGGGATGCCGAAGCGCACGTCGCGCACGGCCTCGTACCAGGGCGCGGCGGGGGAGTTGGCGAGGATCAGGGCCGCGACGGTCGCCGCGAGCAGCAGCGCACCACCGAGCACCTCGCTGCGGGCTGTGGAGCGGATACCGCGCCACAGCTCATGCGGCGCGAGACGGAAACGGGCAGGGGACGACGAAGACACAGGGGTACCTCACGGGAGAGATGGGCGGTCGATGCGAACAGGCCGCGCCATCCGGCGCGGCTAGCCGCGTGGCGGCGGGCAGCCCGCGATCTCACCGTGCGAGAGGGTGCCCCACACGCTCGTCCACCCGTTCGTCCCCGGGTGCAGCACGACGCGCATCCACTCCGTCATCGGCGTCGCCGACGACAGGCGCTGCGGGGCGCGCGTCGAACCGGCGGAGACGAGGGAGGGCACCCGTCCAGGCTACCGTCTGTCATCCGTACTGCCCCGAGGCGTCTCGCCGGAGGTGTCGCCGGAAGGCCTCAGCTGTCGGATTCGATGGCGAGCGTGTTCCCGTCCGGGTCCTCGACCCAGGCGATCCGCCCACCGCCCGCCCGAGGGCCGATGCCGTCCGCGTTCTGGCCGAAACCGTCGTAGCGGACGAACTCGGCTCCCGCAGCCGTCAGCTCCGCCACGACCGCATCGAGGTCGTCGACGTACCACGTGGCGACTGTCGAGCGCGTCGAGCCCGCGGTCGGCGTCTCGAACACGTTGAGCATGGTCCCGTCGCCGCAGGCGTAGAACCGAGCGCCCTCCGCGATGCCGGCGCTCGGTCCGCTCCGCTCGGCGGCGAGGCCCAGCACCCTTTCATAGAAGGCGGCCGCTCGTCCGATATCGGTGACGCCGATGGAAGCCCTCACCGGGTAGTCCGCTAGTCCCATGTCAGACATCGTGCTCTCGAACCGCCGACACGGCAATCGCCGACGTCCGCGCGACGCAGGTCGGCGAGCTCTCGCCGACCAACGACGAAGGCCGCTCCGAAGAGCGGCCTTCTGCTGATGTGCCCCCGACAGGAGTCGAACCTGCGACCTACGGTACCGGAAACCGGCGCTCTATCCACTGAGCTACGGAGGCGTACCGATCGACCTTATCACTCGTCCGGGGTGGTCTCCGACCCGCCCGCTTCGGTGACCGGGGCGGCCCGCAGCTCGTCGAGCGCGGCGGCCAGCTTCTCGGCGAGGTAGCGGTGGCCCGCGGTCGACGGATGCTTGCGTCCGACCTCCACGTCGATCACGGAGAGGTAGTTCTGCTCGGTGATCCAGTGCTGCTGCACGGGGGAGATGTACCACCAGCCGCGGGCGGCCGCGAGCTCGGACAGGTCGTGGTCGATGCGGGCGGTCTGCGTGCCGACGGGGAGCTCGTGCGGGGCGGGGCCGAGCACGACGATCGCGGCCTCCGGGTACAGCGCGGTGAGCGCGTCCCAGGCGGCGGTCACGGCGTCGCGGTAGCCCACCTCGCCCTGGGCGCGGTCGTTGATGGAGCCCTGCACGATCACCAGGTCGGGGTCGATCGCGGGGTCGAGGGCGGCGATCCGCTCCCCGAACGTGGGGCCGTCGAGCCCCGGCTTGAGGTAGCCGCTGCCGCGCACGCCGTTGACGACCGTGTGCCCGTGGATCAGGTCGGCGAGCACGTACGCGTACCCGAGCGTGGGATCCGTGGCCGCCGAGCCGTAGGTCCACGAGTCGCCGAAGACCAGCACGGTGGGGTCGTCGGGGAGCGTGAGGGGAGCCGGAGCGATGGCCGCGGTGGCGGTGTCGTCACCGGCGGCGACGGGCGCGGCGGAGGGAGCGGGAGTCCATGGCCGCCACACACCCAGAACGCCCGCCGTGACGGCGAGCACCAGTGCGGTGGCGACCCCGGCGGCACGCAGTCGGCGGCGGGTGGCGGGGGCCTTCATGGCATGAGAGTAGATCACGGTCGGCCGAACGCAAATTCGGCGCGACGCACGGGGGCGGAGATCACCCGTCCGCGCCCGTAAACTGGGGAGTCTATGAACCCCGAAACGCTCGCCTCCGCCATCCTCGCCGTCCTCGCACCGATCGCCGAGGCTCGACGTCCCGGCGAGCCGCTCGGGGTCACCGCCGCCGACGTGGTGCTGGAGCGTCCGCGCAACCGCGACCACGGCGACTGGGCCTCCAACATCGCGATGCGCCTGGCGAAGCCGCTCGGCACCAACCCGCGCGAGCTGGCGCAGGAGATCGCCGACGGACTCGTCCGCGTCGACGGGGTCGCGAGCGCCGAGGTCGCCGGTCCCGGGTTCCTCAACATCCGTCTCGACGCAGCCGCGGCCGGCGCGCTCGCGAAGGTCATCGTCGATGCCGGTCCCGCGTACGGCACCAACTCCTCGCAGGAGGGCGTGAGCGTCAACGTCGAGTTCGTCTCGGCCAACCCCACGGGTCCGCTGCACATCGCGCACACGCGCTGGGCCGCGCTGGGCGACGCGATCGTGCGCCTGCTGCTGGCGAGCGGCGCCCATGCGGTGCGCGAGTACTACATCAACGACGCCGGCGTGCAGATGGACCGCTTCGCGGGCTCGGTGCTCGCCGCCGCGAAGGGCGAGCCGACCCCCGAGGGCGGCTACCCCGGCGAGTACATCACCACGCTCGCCGGCCGCGTGCTCGAGGCCCGCCCCGACCTGCTCGACCTCCCCGAGGCCGAGCAGCTCGACGTCGCCCGCGAGCTCGCGTACGAGTACCAGCTCGCCGAGATCACGCACTCGCTCGACCGCTTCAACGTGCCGTTCGACGTGTGGTTCTCCGAGCGCACGCTGCACGCGAAGGACGCGTCGGGCCTGAGCCTGATCGACCGTGCCGTCGACCGCCTCCGCGAGCAGGGGCACGTGTTCGACCAGGACGGCGCGGTGTGGGTGCGCACGACCGACTTCGGCGACGACAAGGACCGCGTGATCCGCCGCTCGAACGGCGAGTACACGTACTTCGCCGCCGATGCCGCGTACTACCTCGACAAGGGCGACCGCGGCTTCCGCGACAAGATCTACCTGCTCGGCGCCGACCACCACGGCTACGTGCACCGCCTCAAGGCGGTTGCCGGTGCCGCGGGGGAGGACCCGGAGAAGAACGTCGAGGTGCTGATCGGCCAGATGGTGTCGATCAACGGCGCCCGCCTGAGCAAGCGCGCGGGCAACATCATCGAGATGGACGACCTGCTCGACTGGCTCGGCACCGACGCGCTGCGCTACTCGCTGGAGCGCTCGCCCGCCGACTCGCCGCTCGACCTCGACCCCGAGCTGCTGCAGAAGCGCACCAACGACAACCCGGTGTTCTACGTGCAGTACGCCCACGCGCGCACGCACAACGTGGCCCGCAACGCCGCCGACTCCGGTGTCGACCGCTCCGAGTTCGCGCCGGAGACGCTGACGCACGAGAGCGAGGCCGCCCTGCTGGGCGCGCTGCAGGAGTTCCCGCGCATCGTGGCGTTCGCCGCTCAGGTGCGCGAACCCCATCGCGTGGCCCGCTACCTGGAGGAGCTCGCGGGCCTGTACCACCGCTGGTACGACAACTGCCGCGTGATCCCGCTCAGCGACGACCCGGTCGAGAGCGTGCACCGCACCCGCCTGTGGCTGAACGACGCCGCCGGTCAGGTGTTCCGCAACGGCCTCGGCCTGCTGGGCGTCTCGGCTCCCGAGCGCATGTGACCGGCCGCCCGTGCGGCAGGATGACACCATGAGCGACGACAACCACACGCTGCCGTACCCCGAGCCGTCGCGGGAGCACCCGACGCTGGTGATCCCCGACGCGGCGGCGCCGCAGCCGGAGAAGGCCAGGCGACGGCCGCGGTGGCCGTGGGTCGTGCTGATCGTGGTCGTGGTGCTCGCGGTGCTCGTCGTGGCGGCGGAGCTCATCGCCCGCGCCGTGCTTCCCGGCGTGGTGCGGTCGATCGTGATCGAGCAGCTCGACCTCCCGGCGGATCAGCAGCTCGACGTGGAGACCACGGGCCTGCTCCTGCCGCAGCTCATCGGCGGACGCCTCGAGACGTTGCACCTGTCCACCGACGCGGTGACCCTGGAGGGCATCACCGGCGCGGCCGACGTGACCGCGACCGGCGTGCCCCTGCGCGGCGGCGACCTCGGCGGCGCCGACGGCACGATCCGCATCGACCAGGAGCAGTTCACGGCGCTGCTGGCCACGACCGACCTCCCGGTGGATTCCGTCGAGCTGGACGAGCCGAATGCCACGCTGGGCGGCTCCTTCGACGTGCTGGGCACCGCGGTGCCGGTGTCGATCACGCTCACCCCGGGCGCGGTCGACGGCGATCTGGAGCTGACCCCCGTGGCGGCGAGCGTCGGCGGGATCGACATCGACCTGTCCCGCGTCGGCTCGTCCCTGGGCGGACTGGGCGAGGGCCTCACGGAGCCGCGTCGCGTCTGCATCGCGGATCAGCTGCCGGCCGGGCTCACCCTCACCGGGCTGCAGATCTCCGGTGATGCCGCCGTGATCGACGTGGATGTCGACGGCGCGATCGTCACCGACGAGGCGCTGCAGGAGAAGGGCACCTGCCCGCGCTGACCGGCTACCCGGTCTCGGCGCGCGGTCCGTCCATCCGGGCCCGCAGGAGCTCGGCGAGCCACTGGGGCCGCTGCAGCGGGATGCCGTGGCCACAGCCGTCGACCGTGACCAACGTGCTGCCGGGGAGCGCGCGGTGCAGTGCCGCGGCGGAACGGTGCATGAGCTTCTTCTCGTTCTGTCCGACGAGGACGAGCGCCGAGCCGGGGAACTGCGACCACGCGGGCGGCGGAGCGAAGCGCAGGTTCTCCGCCACCGCGGTCACCAGGGTCTCGCGCGAGATGCCGGCCGAGGTGCGCAGGTAGGCGGGGAGCAGGTCGTCCGGCACGAACAGCTCCCGCGCCTGCAGCCGGGCGAAGTGCTCGTTCTTCGCCAGCCCGGCGGTCGCCCGCAGGAGCGCGAGGGTCGGGCCGATCGCGCGCGCCGGTTCCGCCTGGGCGCTGATGACCACCGCGTCGGAGACCAGGTCGGGGCGCTGCGCCGCGAGCAGCACGGTCAACTGCGCGCCGAGCGAGAACCCGACCACGGTCGCGGGGGCGGACTCGTGCTCCAGGAGCCGGGTGAGCGCGTCGACGGTCGCGGCGTGCGACACGTACGGCTCGGTCGCACTCGCGCCGTGGCCGGGCAGGTCGGGCACGATCACCCGCTGCTGCTCGCCGAGCCGGGCGCGCACCGGGTCCCACATCCACCCGGCGACCCCGCCACCGTGCAGCAGGAGAAGGGGTCGTGGGCCGGCGGGGCCGGAAGTCTCGTGGTGCACGTCACTGCCTCTCGAACGTGGCTGCCATGCGGCCGATGGTGTCGATCGTGCTCTCCAGTCGATCGCGATTGAGGGGGCCGAGCAGCCGCGCGGCCGACAGCAGGCCGAGCGTGGCGCTCGACAGGGCGAGGGCGAGCGACTCCGGCGCCACGTCGGCGACGACGAGCCCGCGTCGCTGCAGGTCGTGCACCCACGCGATCACGCGCTCGTGTCGTTCCCGGTACCGTCCGTCCTGCTCCTCCGCGACGTGCGCCCCGAGCACGCCGGTGTCGTCGAGGAACGCCGCGGTCATCAGCTCGTCGTCGAGCAGCGCGCGGGCGGTCGCACGATATGCGGCGGCGAGCGAGGGGTGCGCGCCGAGCTCCTGCTCCACGCGCGCGGCGATGCGGGCGTTGCCGCGCTGGAGCAGGGCGTCGCGCACGTCGCGCTTCGACGTGAACTCCCGGTACACGGCGCCCTTCGCGATCCCCGCGTCCTCCGCGACGGCGGCGATGCTCATGGCGTCGAAGCCGCGGGCGAGCACGAGCCGCTCGGCCGCGTCGAGGATGCGGTCGCGGCGGTGGGGGATGAGCGGTCTAGGCATCCGCCCGCCCGTCGAGGTGTTCGAGCAGCGCCGCGGTGACGACGTCGGGACGATCGCGCTGCACCCAGTGGCCGGCGCCGGGGACCACGACCAGACGGGCGTCGGGCAGCAGGCGCGCAGCGGTGCGGATGCGGTCGAGGGGCACACCGGAGTCGCGGTCGCCGTGCACCAGCAGCGTCGGCGTGTGCACGGACGGCAGCCGGTCGGTGTACACCGTGCGCAGTCGGTTCCACCGCACCTGGTCGCGCTGCCACTCGCCGAACGTCGCGAGCCCGGTGCCCGTGGCGGCCTCGGAGAGCACGGCTTCGACGAGCTCGGGCGTGCGCGCCTCCGGGCTGCGCACCAGGTCGGCGAGACCCTTCTCCATCGCGGTGGCGTTGCGCGCGTACGAGCGCGTCATCGCGGAGAGCAGGCCGGAGCGCAGCAGCAGGAAGGTGGAGAAGTGGGTGAGGGCGCCGAGCGGACCGTCGGCCAGCCGCGGCATCAGCCCGTAGCAGCCGAGCAGGGCGGCCGCGCGTGCCTGCCCGGGGCGGTCGAGGAGGTGCCCGACGGTCAGACCACCGCCGAGGGAGAGCCCGGCGACGGCGTAGTCGCTCAGGCGCAGCGCGTCGACGAGCTCGCCCACGTAGTGCACCAGCCGCTCCTGCGTGAGCCTCCACTCCGGACGGGGACTGTGCCCGAAGCCGGGGTGGTCCGGCGCGAGGACCCGGTGCCCGGCGGCGGCGAGCTGCGGGCCGATGCCGCCCCAGGAGAGCTCGGCGCTGTCGGCTCCGCCGCCGTGCAGCAGCAGGAGGGGCGAGCCGGATTCGTGCGTCGGGGTCCATTCGCACAGTGAGACCTCGGCGCCGGGGAGGCTGATGCGCGTCCGCGTGGGAGTCATGCGTGTCCTCTCGTTGTGACCAAACTAGCAGTTCTGGTCACAACGAGGGTCGCGCGGTCAGCGGTCCTCGTGTGCGGCGCCGGTCCCGGCCTCCTCTGCGGCGGCGCGCTGGGCCTCGCGCAGCTCCGCGGTCGCCACCTGCACGTCCACCTCGGCGCGCTGCAGCCGGCGTTGCACGAACGTCCGAGCGCCGAACCGCTCGTGCAGCCGGTCCTTGCGCTCCTCCTCGGCGGTGACGATGTACGCGCAGGCCACGAGGATCACCTGCGTCGACAGGTTGAGCCAGATCAGCAGGGCCAGCAGCGAGGCGAACGACGCCAGCAGCGGGTTGCTCGTGGCACCGCCGACGAACAGGCCGGACAGCTCCTGCAGCACGATGAGACCGAATGCCCCGAGCAGCGCCCCCGCCCACAGCGACCGCGCCGCGGGGCGCACCCCGGACAGCAGGAGGAACGCGCCGACGATGAGCGCGGCGTCGAGCGCGAACACCACCACGAGCGACAGCAGCCGCACCGTCACGGCGACCGCGGGGGAGTCCGACGGCAGACCGAGGAGGTCAGCGACCCACGTGGCGCCGAGCTGCCCGATGAACGTCAGCGCGGCCGCGAGCACGAATGCCACGCCGATGCCGAGTCCGAGGAGCAGGTTGCGCACGATCACCCAGATCCACAGGATGTCGGACTGCACGGTCCCGGCGATCACGCGGATGGCGGTGCGCAGCGAACCGATGGCCCCGAGCGCCGCGCCGATCAGCGCGACCAGGGAGACCAGCCCGGCGACGGAGAGCGATGCCGGGGCGCGGAGGTCCTTCGCATCGATCACGCCGTCGTCGCCGATCAGTCCGGGCACGGCGGCCTGCACCGCGTCGATGATCGCGCGCCACGCGTCGGGGTTGCCCGCGAGCCACAGCGCCGCGATCGAGAACCCGAGCAGCACGCCAGCGAACACGCTGAACAGTGCACGGTAGGTGACGCTGTCGGCCAGCATCGGGCCGCGGCGCTCGGAGTACAGCAGGGCCGCGCGGACGGGGCGACGCGCGAGGGCCCAGGCGATGACGGGTCCTGTGATGCGCGCGACGAGTCCGGGCCGCGACGGCCCGTCGGATCGGGTGTGAGCGTCTGTTGCGTCGGTGTCTGCCACGCCCCCACCCTAGGAGAGCCGCGACGGGGGTCCCCAGGGGCTTGACGCGGGCTGTCACCGTGCGCAGGCGGATCGGGGCGTTGCCCTAGAATCGGGGGCAACTCGATGTGCGCCCTCCGCCCGAGACCCGACCCACGATTGGTGCTCCGTGCTTGCTCCTGCCGACTCGCTCGCCCCGGAATGGCTCCTCGTCCCCGATGACCCGAACGATCTCGCGAGCGGTGTGTGGCCGGCGTCGGCCCGCCGTGACGACGACGGAGCCCTCGTGCTCGCCGGCGTGCGCGCCACCGAGCTCGCCCGCACCTACGGCACCCCGGTCCTGGTGCTCGACGAGGACGAGGTCCGCACCAGGGCGCGCGCCTTCCGGGTGGCGTTCGACCGGGCCGCGGCGGAGCACGGCACCACGGCGCAGGTGTACTACGCGGGCAAGGCGTTCCTGAGCACGACCGTCGCCCGGTGGGTCGTCGACGAGGGGCTCCGCGTCGACGTGTGCACGGGCGGCGAGCTCGCGGTGGCCCTGGCCGCCGGGGTCGCGCCCGCGTCGCTCGGCTTCCACGGCAACAACAAGTCGGTCGCCGAGCTGGAGCGCGCGGTGCAGGTGGGCGTCGGCACGATCGTGGTCGACAGCGCGATCGAGATCGAGCGGCTGGCCGCGATCACGGCCCGCACCGATGCGGTGCAGCGGGTCATGGTGCGCGTCATCAGCGGCGTGCACGCCGAGACCCACGACTTCCTCGCGACCGCCCACGAAGACCAGAAGTTCGGCTTCCCCCTCGCCGAGGCGGAGACCGCCGTCGCCCGCATCCGCGAGATCCCCGGGCTGGAGTTCGCCGGTCTGCACTGTCACATCGGTTCGCAGATCTTCGGCGTCGCCGGGTTCCGCGAGTCGGCGTCGCGCGTGCTCGAGCTGCATGCGGCGCTCCTGGAGCACGGACCGGTGCCGCAGCTCAACCTCGGCGGCGGCTTCGGCATCGCGTACACCCGGGTCGACGACCCCACGCCGATCGACGAGCTCGCTGCCGCCATCGTGGCCGCGGTCGCCGAGGGCTGCGCGGCCAGGGGCATCCCCGTGCCCGCGCTGTCGTTCGAGCCGGGCAGGGCCATCATCGGCACGGCCGGAGTGACCCTCTACGAGGTCGGCACCACGAAGGACGTGACGATCGCCTCCGGGGCGACCCGCCGCTACGTCAGCGTGGACGGCGGGATGAGCGACAACGCCCGCACCGCCCTGTACGGCGCCAGCTACTCGGCGCGGCTGGCATCGCGCACGGGGGAGGGCGAGCCGCAGCTGAGCCGCGTCGTCGGCAAGCACTGCGAGTCGGGCGACATCGTGGTCGACCACGAGTACCTTCCCGCCGACCTCGCACCGGGCGACCTGCTGGCCGTTCCCGCGACGGGCGCCTACTGCGCCTCGCTGTCGAGCAACTACAACCACGTCCCGCGACCGCCGATCGTGGCGGTGCGCGACGGCCGTTCGCGGGTGATCGTCCGCGGCGAGACCGTCGACGACCTGCTGGCCCGCGATGCGGGCATCGACGGGGCCGACGCCCCCGAGGGAGACCGATGACCCACCCCCTGAAGGAGCACGCATGACTGACTACCGACGACTTCGCGTGGCGCTGCTGGGCGCCGGAGCGGTCGGCTCCCAGGTGGCGGCGCTGCTGCTGCGTCACGGCGACGAGCTCGCCGATCGCGCGGGAGCCGCCCTCGAGCTCGCGGGCATCGCGGTGCGCGATGTGGACGCCCCGCGCGACGTGGAGCTGCCGAAGGAGCTGTTCACGACCGACGCCGAGTCGCTCATCCTCGGCGCCGACATCGTGATCGAGCTGATCGGCGGGATCGAGCCGGCGCGCTCCAACATCCTGCAGGCGATCGGCTCCGGTGCCGACGTCGTCACCGCGAACAAGGCGCTGCTGGCGACGCACGGGCCCGAGCTGTTCGAGGCGGCCGACCGCGTGGGCGCCTCGGTGTACTACGAGGCCGCCGCGGCCGGTGCCATCCCGATCATCCGGCCGCTGCGCGACTCGCTCGCGGGCGACCGCGTGGTGCGGATCATGGGCATCGTGAACGGCACCACGAACTACATCCTCGACCGGATGGACACCGAGGGGGCCGACTTCGCCGACGTGCTCGCCGATGCGCAGCGCCTGGGATACGCCGAAGCCGACCCCACCGCCGACGTCGAGGGCTACGACGCGGCACAGAAGGCCGCCATCCTCGCGAGCCTCGCCTTCCACACCGCCGTCCCGCTCGACGCGGTGCACCGCGAGGGCATCACCTCGATCACGCCGTCGATGATCGAGGAGGCGCGCGCGGCGGGCTTCGTGATCAAGCTGCTCGCGGTGTGCGAGCGCATCGAGGCGAACGGTGCCGAGTCGATCTCGGTGCGCGTGTATCCGGCGCTGGTCCCCGCGACCCACCCGCTGGCCTCCGTGCACGGCGCGAACAACGCCGTGTTCGTCGAGGCGGAGGCCGCCGGCTCGCTCATGTTCTACGGCGCGGGCGCCGGCGGCGTGCAGACGGCCTCTGCCGTGCTGGGCGACGTGGTCTCGGCCGCGCGGCGCCACATCGCGGGCGGCGTCGGGGTGGGGGAGTCGACCAGGGCGAACCTCCCCATCGTGCCGATCGGTCACGTCACCACCCGCTACCAGATCACGCTCGAGGTCTCCGATGCGCCGGGCGTGCTCGCGACGGTCGCGGGCATCCTCAGCGACGGCGGCGTCTCGGTCGCGACGGTCGTGCAGACCGTCGAGGGTGAGGACGAGCCGACCGCCCGCCTCATCATCGGCACGCACCGCGCGACGGAGCAGGCACTGAGCGACACGGTCGCGGTCCTCGCGGGCAGCGACGTCGTCGCCCGCGTCGTGTCCGTGCTGCGGGTGGAAGGCGAGTGAGCACCGTGGCCGCCCTGGCGCCGGAGGAGCAGCGCTCGATCCTCGGCCGCACGGTCGAGGTCACGGTGCCAGCGACCAGTGCCAACCTGGGCCCCGGCTTCGACACGCTCGGCCTGGCGCTCAGCGTGTACGACCACCTCGAGGTCACCGCCCTGCCGGCCGGACAGCTGGAGATCGAGGTCACGGGGTCGGGCGCGGACGACATCCCGCGCGATGCGTCGAACCTGATCGTCCGCACGGTCGCCTACGTGTTCCAGGACGTCGGGCGCCCGGTCCCCGGGCTGCGCATCGTCGCGGAGAACGGCGTGCCGCACGGCCGCGGACTCGGGTCGTCGGGTGCCGCTGTCGCCGCGGGCGTCCTGGCCGCGAAGGGTCTGCTGGCGGGCGACGTGGATCTGTCCGACACCGACCTGCTGCGTCTGGCGACCGAGATCGAGGGTCACCCCGACAACGTCGCCCCCGCGCTGTTCGGCGGGCTCACGATCGCGTGGATGGGCGAGCGCGGACCGCAGCACAAGAAGCTGCTCGTGCACCGGGGCGTCTCGCCGCTCGTGCTCGTCCCCGCCTACACGATGTCGACGTCGCAGGCGCGGTCGCTGCAGCCGCCGCACGTGTCGACGGCCGATGCGGTGTTCAACCTGTCGCGCTCCGCCCTGCTGGTCGCGGCGCTCATGCAGAGCCCTGAGCTGCTGCTCGATGCGACGGCCGACCGGCTGCACCAGGACTACCGCGCCGAGGCGATGCCCGAGACGCAGCGGCTCGTGCAGGCGCTGCGCGCGGCCGGGTTCGCCGCGGTCGTGTCGGGTGCGGGCCCCAGCGTGCTCGTGCTCGCCGACGGCCCGGGCAGCCGTCAGGACGCGGTGGAACTCGCCGATCGTGTGACCGACACCCCGTGGGAGGCGCTGCTGCTCGCCGTCGACGTTCGTGGTGGTACAGTGGGGGATCGAGCGGAGGGCTCCACGTAACGTCGTGAATCTGGCCCCATTGCAACTCTTGCAAGACCCGCACGCAAACCCTTGAGGCACAAGTGCCGAGGCTGGCTGACGCCGAGCGTCAGCCCGTGCGATCGTGCGCAGCACCCGTTGTGCGCGTTCACGCTCATATCCCATGACCTATAAGGGAGTACTCGTGGAGAACCTCTCCGAGACCCAGAACGATCAGGCTGCTCCGGTGGCCGACGCCGTCCAGACCGCGGAGTCCGCGCCGGTGCGCAAGCGCGCTCCGCGCCGGGCGACCACGGCGACCGCCGCCGCGAAGGCCGAGAAGTCGGCCGAGGAGTCGGCCGCGGCACCCGCCGAGGCCGAGTCCGGCGAGGCAGCGCCCAAGGCGAAGGCCCCGCGCCGCTCGCGGGCGAAGAAGACCGATGCCGATGCCCCGGCCGCCGAGGCGACGGAGGCTCCCGCGGCGAGCGAGGCTCCGGCTGCCGCCGAGGCGCCCGCCGAGGCGCCCAAGACGGGTCGCGGTCGTCGCACCAAGAAGACCGAGGCCGAGGCGCCCGCCGCCGAGCAGGGTGAGGGCGCCGCCGCACCGGCATCCGCCGACGCCCCGAGCGGCGCCGCGGAGACCGCTCCGCAGGCTGACGACGCCAAGGGCGACGACGCTCGCGCCGAGCGCCCCAAGAACAACGGTCGCGGCAACCGCCGTGCCGAGGCGGCCGAGGGTGGCGACGACGCCGGCCAGGATGCGCCGTCGAAGGACTCCTCCTCCGATGCCGACGGCGGCGAGGAGCAGGGCGGCCGTGGGCGCAGCCGGAGCCGCAACCGCAACCGTGGCCGCGGTCAGGGCGGCGGCGGCCAGGAGCAGCAGCCCGCCGCGTCGGACGACGACCAGGCGAACGGCAACGGCCGCAACCGCCAGCGCAACAAGCGCCGCGGGGGCACGCCGGTCGACGAGTTCGAGACCGAGATCGGCGAGGACGACGTCCTGATCCCGATCGCGGGCATCCTCGACGTGCTCGACAACTACGCGTTCGTGCGCACCACCGGCTACCTCGCCGGCCCGAGCGACGTCTACGTCTCGCTCGGCCAGGTCAAGAAGTACAACCTGCGCAAGGGTGACGCCGTCGTCGGCTCCATCAAGCAACCGCGCGAGGGCGAGCAGCAGGGGCGCCAGAAGTACAACGCGCTCGTGAAGGTCGACTCGATCAACGGCCTCTCGGTCGACGACGCCGCGACCCGCGTGGAGTTCGGCAAGCTCACGCCGCTCTACCCGCAGGAGCGCCTGCGCCTGGAGACCGCGCCCGAGAAGCTGACGCAGCGCATCATCGACCTCGTCGCGCCGATCGGCAAGGGCCAGCGCGGCCTGATCGTCGCGCCGCCCAAGGCCGGCAAGACGATCGTCCTGCAGCAGATCGCCAACGCGATCGCGCAGAACAACCCCGAGGTGCACCTGATGGTCGTGCTCGTTGACGAGCGCCCCGAAGAGGTCACCGACATGGAGCGCACCGTGAAGGGCGAGGTCATCGCCTCGACCTTCGACCGCCCCGCGGAAGACCACACCACGGTCGCCGAGCTCGCGATCGAGCGCGCCAAGCGCCTGGTCGAGCTGGGCCGCGACGTGGTCGTGCTGCTCGACTCCATCACGCGCCTCGGCCGTGCCTACAACCTGGCCGCCCCCGCGTCGGGTCGCGTGCTCACGGGTGGGGTCGACGCGTCGGCGCTGTACCCGCCGAAGCGCTTCTTCGGCGCGGCGCGCAACATCGAGAACGGCGGATCCCTCACGATCCTCGCCACCGCTCTCGTCGAGACCGGCTCCAAGATGGACGAGGTCATCTTCGAGGAGTTCAAGGGCACCGGCAACAGCGAGCTGCGGCTGTCGCGTGCTCTCGCCGACAAGCGCATCTTCCCGGCGGTCGACGTGAACGCGTCGAGCACCCGCCGCGAGGAGATGCTGCTGTCGGCCGACGAGGTCAAGATCACCTGGAAGCTGCGTCGCGCCCTCGCCGGCCTCGACCAGCAGCAGGCTCTCGAGGTCGTGCTCGGCAAGCTCAAGGAGACCCACTCCAACGTGGAGTTCCTGGTCCAGATGCAGAAGTCGATCCCGACGCTGCCCTCGGGCGCGCACGGGCACGACAACAACATCCGCTGAGACGCGACGTGTTCGAGTCCGTCCAGACTCTGATCGACGAGCATCGCCGGGTGCAGGAGGAGCTCTCCGACCCGGCGGTGCACGCCGACGCCGCCCGCGCCAAGCGCGTCAACCGCCGCTACGCCGAGCTGTCGCGCATCGTCGCGGCGCACGAGGCGTGGACGGCGGCGGTCGACGACCTGGAGGCGGCGAGGGAGCTGGCGCGCGAGGACGAGGCGTTCGCCGCCGAGGTCCCCGCGCTGGAGGAGGGCGTGCAGGCCGCGCAGGAACGCCTGCGCCGACTGCTCATCCCGCGCGACCCCGACGACGCCCGCGACGTGATCATGGAGATCAAGGCGGGGGAGGGCGGTGCCGAGTCGGCGCTGTTCGCCGCCGACCTGCTGCGCATGTACATCCAGTACGCCGCGTCGAAGGGCTGGAAGACCGAGCTGCTGGAGCGCAACGAGTCCGACCTCGGCGGCTACAAGGATGTGCAGGTCGCGATCAAGGGCTCCTCGTCCGATCCGGCCCAGGGCGTGTGGGCGCACCTCAAGTACGAGGGCGGCGTGCACCGCGTGCAGCGGGTACCGGCGACGGAGTCCCAGGGCCGCATCCACACCTCCACCACCGGGGTGCTGGTCTTCCCGGAGGTCGATGAGCCGGAGGAGATCCACATCGACCAGAACGACCTGAAGATCGACGTGTTCCGCTCTTCGGGCCCCGGGGGGCAGTCCGTCAACACGACCGACTCGGCGGTGCGCATCACCCACGTGCCGACCGGCATCGTCGTGTCGATGCAGAACGAGAAGTCGCAGCTGCAGAACCGCGAGGCCGCGATGCGGGTGCTCCGCGCGCGGCTGCTGGCGAAGCAGCAGGAGGAGCTCGACGCGGCGGCCTCGGATGCGCGCAAGTCGCAGATCCGCGGCATGGACCGCTCCGAGCGGATCCGCACGTACAACTTCCCGGAGAACCGGATCGCCGACCACCGCACCGGCTTCAAGGCATACAACCTCGACCAGGTGATGGACGGCGCGCTCGATCCGATCATCGAGAGCGCGATCGCGGCCGATGAGGAGGCGCGGCTCGCCGCGGTGGGATCCGATTCCTGAGTGCGGCCTCTCGGTGCCGCTATGCTCGGCCCCGTGATCACCCTCCTGTTCCGCGCTCTCCTGTATCTGGTGTCGGCGGGCCTCGGTCTGCTCGCGGCCGACGTGCTGCTCGACGGTTTCCAGATCCAGTGGAGCCAGTGGTGGGGCTTCGTGGTGTGCATCCTCGTGTTCGCGGTGCTGCAGACGGTGCTGTCACCGTGGGTCAGCAGGCTCGCGGATCGCTACGCGCCGGTGCTGATGGGCGGCATCGGGATCGTGTCGACCTTCATCGCGCTCGTGGTCGTCGTGCTGCTCCCGATCGGCGGTCTGCGCATCACCGATCTGACCGGGTGGCTGCTGGGGTCGGTGATCGTGTGGCTGGTCACGGCCGTCGGCAGCGTGCTGCTCCCGTGGCTGTTCCTGCGGCGCCGACTCGAGGCGCGCGGCGCGAGGCGTGCGCCCCGTGCCGGGCGTCAGATGGAGTAGTCGGGGGCGGTCAGCAGGGCCCTGGTGTCCTCGCCCGCGGTGCGCTGACGCGGCTTCGCCGGCACACCCACCAGCACGCTATCCGCGGGGGCGTCCTTCGTGACGACCGCGTTCGCCCCGATGACGCAGCGGTCGCCGACCGTCACCGGGCCGAGGATCTTCGCGCCGGCTCCGACCGCGACGCCGTCGCCGAGCGTCGGGTGCCGCTTGCCGACGTCGCGGGTGCGTCCGCCCAGGGTGACCCCGTGGTACATCAGCACGTCGTCGCCGATCTCCGCGGTCTCGCCGATCACGATGCCCATGCCGTGGTCGATGAAGAAGCGCCTGCCGATGCGCGCGCCGGGGTGGATCTCCACGCCGGTGAGCCAGCGCGACAGCTGCGACCCCGCGCGGGCGAGCAGTCGCAGCCGTCGACGCCACAGCGCGTGCGAGACCCGGTGCGCCCAGATGGCGTGCAGGCCGGGGTAGAGCAGGGCCACTTCGAGCGACGTGCGCGCGGCGGGGTCGCGGAGGCGTGCGGCGGCGATGTCCTCGCGCATTCGCGCGATCAGTCCCATCGGCGGTCTCAGTCTTCGCGCAGGTCCTCGAACAGCGCGGTGGAGAGGTAGCGCTCACCGGTGTCGGGGATGATCACGACGATCGTCTTGCCGGCGTTCTCTGGTCGCGCGGCGACCGTCAGCGCGGCCGCGACCGCGGCACCGGACGACATGCCGACCAGCAGGCCCTCCTTCGCCGCGAGCTCGCGCGCGACCCGCAGCGACTCGTCGAACTCCGCCGTGATGATCTCGTCGAGCACGTCGCGGTCGAGCACGTCGGGGACGAAGTTCGGGCCGATGCCCTGGATCTTGTGGGGGCCGGGGTGCCCCTCGGTCAGCACGGGGGAGTCCTTGGGCTCGACGGCGATGACCTGCACGCCGGGCTTCGCGGCCTTGAGCGCCTGCCCGGTGCCGGTCACCGTGCCTCCCGTGCCGACGCCGGCGATGAAGATGTCGACCGCGCCGTCGGTGTCGCGGAGGATCTCCTGCGCCGTCGTCTCGCGGTGGATCTGCGGGTTGGCGGGGTTCTCGAACTGGCGGATCCAGATCGCGCCGGGGGTCTCGTCGACGATGCGCTTGACCTCTTCGATCGCCCCCTTCATGCCCTTCGTGGGGTCGGTGAGCACGATCTCGGCGCCGAACGCCTTGAGCAGCACCCGGCGCTCCTTCGACATCGACGCGGGCATCGTGAGGATCACGCGGTAGCCGCGGGCCGCGCCGACCATGGCGAGGGCGATGCCGGTGTTGCCGCTGGTGGACTCGACGATCGTGCCGCCCGGCTTCAGCTCTCCCGACGCCTCGGCCGCGTTGATCATGGCGATGCCGATGCGGTCCTTGACGCTGGAGGCCGGGTTGTAGAACTCGAGCTTCGCGAGCACGGTGGCCCCGAGTCCCTCGGTCACCCGATTCAGGCGCACGAGCGGGGTGTTGCCGAAAGCGGTGGTGATGTCGGAGTGGATACCGGGCATGGGTGAGGCCTTCCTTCACGGGTCGCTGCGGCTCCCAGACTACGGGAGCGGCCTGTGGGGGAGGGCAATGTGACGGGTGCGGGCGCTCTACGCTGGAGGCATGCCCGACTCCTCGCTCGCTGCCGTCGTGCGCGCCGCCGCGCAGAGCCTCGCCGATGCCGGTGTCCCCGACCCGCTCGTGGACGCGGAGCTCCTGGCCGCGCACGTGCTCGACCGGCGGCGGGGCGAGGTGCAGGCGGCGATCGTGCGGGGCGACCGCATCGACGAGGAGCAGCAGGCCGCGCTGACCCGCCTGGTGTCCCGTCGCGCCGGGCGGGAGCCGCTGCAGCACCTCACGGGTGTCGCGCCGTTCCGGCACCTGGAGCTGTCGGTGGGCCCCGGGGTGTTCATCCCGCGGCCGGAGACCGAGACCGTCGCCCAGTTCGCGATCGACGCCCTGCTGAACTCGGGCGAGGCCGCCCCGGTCGGCGTCGACCTGGGCACGGGCAGCGGCGCGATCGCCCTGGCGATGGCGACCGAGGTGCCGCACGCGCGGATCTTCGCCGCGGAGCTGTCCGAGGAGGCCCACGCCTGGGCGGCACGCAACGTCGCCGGCACCGGCAACCTCACGCTCGTGCTGTCCGACCTGGCCGAGGCGTTCCCCGAGCTCGACGGCACCGCCAGCGTGGTCATCTCGAATCCGCCGTACGTCCCCGATGCCGCGGTGCCGCGCGACCCCGAGGTGCGCCTGTTCGATCCGGCGCTCGCGCTGTACGGCGGCGCGGACGGGCTCGACGTCGTGCGGGTGCTGAGCGACCGGGCGCTGCGTCTGCTCCGCCCGGGGGGCGTGCTGGTGATCGAGCACGGGGAGCTGCAGGGCGCGGAGATCCGCGAGCTGCTCACGGCGGACGGCTGGCGCGCCGCGGCCACGCACCGCGATCTGACGTTGCGCGACCGTGCGACCACCGCGATCCGGCCCTGATCAGGGGTCTCCGAGCATCTCCGACGTCCGTCCCGCATAGAATCGAACCGTCATGTCCCCCATCTTCGACTGCCGCGACGAGGCGCAGCTGCTCGCCGGAATGCGCAACGCGCGCCAGGCGATCGGCCGCGGCGACCTCATCGTCATCCCCACCGACACCGTGTACGGCGTCGCCGCCGACGCGTTCTCGCCGACGGCGGTGCAGCGTCTGCTCGACGCGAAGGGTCGAGGGCGCGATCAGCCGCCGCCCGTGCTGATCGGCAGCAAGGAGACCCTGACGGCCCTGGCCGAGTCGGTTCCGGAGCCGGTGCAGCGCCTCGTCGACGCGTTCTGGCCCGGCGGGCTGACCATCGTGCTCCCCGCGCAGCCGTCGCTGGTGTGGGACCTGGGGGAGACCCAGGGGACCGTCGCCGTGCGCATGCCGGAGGGCCGGGTGGTCCTGGAGCTGCTGGCCGAGACCGGGCCGCTCGCCGTGTCCAGTGCGAACCTCACGGGACGGGACGCGGCGATCTCCGCGCTCGACGCCGAGAAGATGCTCGGCGACAGCGTGGCGGTGTACCTCGCCGACGGCATGAGCGCGAACGGCATCGCCTCGACCATCGTCGACGCGACCTCGCTCGTGCGTCGCGGCGCCGACGACGGCGAGGGGGTCGTGCGGATCCTGCGGCACGGCGTCGTCACGCGCGAGCAGCTGCACGAGGTCCTGGGCGAGCTGCTCGAGCCGGAGCAGCAGCAGGAGCAGGACGGGGATTCGTGAAGCAGTACCTCTTCACGATCATCGTCACCGCCGCCATCACCTTCGTGCTGACGTGGGCGGTGTGGCGGCTGAGCCTCCGCTTCAAGCTGTACCCGGGCATCCGCGAGCGCGACGTGCACACCACGCCCACCCCGCGGCTGGGCGGCGTGGCCATCTTCCTCGGCATCGTCGCGGCGTTCGCGGTGTCGGCCGCCAACCCGTTCTTCCAGAGCATCTGGACGCCTCCGCAGACCATGTGGGCGATCCTCGCGGCCTCGCTGCTGATCGCGGTGATCGGCGTCGTCGACGACCTGTGGGACCTCGACTGGATGATCAAGCTCGGTGCGCAGTTCCTGGCCGCAGGCATCATCACCGTGGGCGGGGGACTGCAGATCCTGTCGCTGCCCTTCGGCGACCTGATCGTCGTGTCGAGCTGGCTGAGCATCACCATCACGATGTTCGCGATCGTGATCGTGATGAACGCGGTCAACTTCATCGACGGGCTGGACGGCCTGGTCGCGGGCGTGTGCCTGATCTCGAACGGCGTGTTCTTCGCGTACTCCTACATCTTCACGCGCGACTCCGGCGCCTCCAGCTACTTCAACCTCTCCACGTTCCTCGCGGCGGTGCTGATCGGGGCGTGCCTGGGCTTCCTCCCGCTGAACTGGAGCCCGGCGAAGCTCTTCATGGGCGACTCCGGTGCGCTGGTGCTCGGCCTGCTCATGGCGACGTCCGCGATCGCGATCACCGGGCAGATGGATCCGTCGGCGCTGGAGCCGGATCGCCTCGGCCGGTCGCAGCTCGTCGGCGCGTTCCTGCCGATCCTGCTGCCGCTGCTGGTCGTGCTGCTGCCGCTGCTCGACTTCGGGCTCGCGGTGCTGCGGCGGATGAGCGCGGGTCGGTCGCCGTTCTCGCCCGACCGCAAGCACCTGCACCACCGGATGCTCGACCTCGGCCACCGCGACCGCGACGCCGTCCTCATCTTCTACGCGTGGACGGCTGTGATCTCCCTCGCCGTCCTCCTCATGTACGTCGGTGCGCGAGAGGACTGGCCCGGCCAGTACCTTCCCGGTGTCGGCTTCGGCGTGGTCGGCATCGCCGCCTGCCTCGTCATCACCCTGAGTCCCACCCGCCGCCGCAAGGCGCCGGCGGCCGCTGAACCCGACCCGACCCCCGTGGAGCCCCGATGAGCCCGAGTCCCGTTTCCAGCACGCCGATCCTGCGTCGCACCCTCGTCTGGTCGGCGGTGGCGACCGTCGTGCTGGCGCTGCTCGCCGGCGGCATCGGCTTCGCCGTCGCCCAGGGGGAGGGGCTGGTCAGCGGCCTTCTCGGCGTGCTGCTGGCGGCGCTGTTCCTCGCGATCACGGGTATCAGCATCCTGATCGCGAACCGGTGGTACGGCGACCCGCTGTACGTGCAGCTGTTCTTCGCGATCGTCCTGGGCGGCTGGCTGCTCAAGCTCGGCGTGTTCGTGCTGGTGATGATCCTGCTGTCGGGGCAGCCGTGGCTCGACCCGATGGTGTTCTTCCTCTCGATCGTCGCGGGGGTGGTGATGTCGCTGGTGATCGATGTGGTGGTGCTCACCCAGATGCGCCTGCCGAACGTGAGCGACACCACGCTGCCGACCGAGGTGCCGGAGGACCGCGCGCCCGGCGCCGCGAACGGCGGCTCCACCGGCCCGGCGGACGACGCTCCGCGGTCTTAGGGCACCCTTGGATTCTGATAGTGTTGGGGAGTGCCCGCCGCTCGCCCGCGAGCGCTTGCGCTTGAAGCACACCGACCATCGTCGCCCCGGTTCTGACCGGTGCCCCGAAGCTGGAGCCCGCGCTGTTTAATCTTGCTGCGACCCTGACCCCCCGACTCGCGTCTTCCGATGGCGAGTTCCACGGCCCTTCGATCGACGAGTTCTTCCCGCCGATCCTCTTCCAGGTCGGGCCTCTGCCGGTGACCCGCATCCAGTTGATCCAGCTCCTCTCGGTGATCGCCGTGGTCCTGATCCTCTGGCTGGGCACGCGCCGTATGAAGGTCGTGCCTGGGCGGTTCCAGAGCCTGGTCGAGATGGGCCTCGGCTTCGTCCGCGGCGGCATCGCGCACGACCTGCTCGGCCGCAAGGACGGCGACCGGTTCCTGCCGATCCTCACCACGATCTTCTTCATGGTGCTGTTCATGAACGTCACGGGCATCATCCCGGGGTTGAACATGCCGGGCACCGCGATCATCGCTGTCCCGCTCACCCTCGCCGTGGTCAGCTACGTCACCTTCATCTACGCCGGCATCAAGAAGAGCCCGAAGAACTTCTTCAAGAACGCGCTCTTCCCGTCGGGTGTCCCGTGGCCGGTCTACTTCATCGTCACGCCGATCGAGCTCATCTCGACGTTCATCATCCGCCCGGTGACCCTCACCCTGCGACTGCTGATGAACCTGGTCGTCGGCCACATGATCCTGGTGCTGTGCTTCGCGGCCACCCAGTTCTTCTTCTTCACCGCGGGTGGCGGCTGGGCCGTCCTCGGTATCGGAACCCTCGCCTTCGGCGGCGCCTTCACTCTCTTCGAGATCCTGGTGGCCGTCCTGCAGGCCTACGTCTTCACCGTCCTCACCGCGGTCTACATCCAGCTCGCGGTCGCAGAAGAGCACTGAGCGGGCGGGCAACAGCCCTCCCACCCAACGAAAGGAAAAACCCGTGGACGCAACTACGGTTCTCGCTGAAATCAACGGCCACCTCGCGGCGGTCGGCTACGGCCTCGCAGCCATCGGTCCGGCCATCGGTGTGGGCATCGTCGTCGGTAAGACCATCGAGGGCGTCGCCCGTCAGCCCGAGCTGGCCGGTCGCCTGCAGGTCCTCATGTGGATCGGTATCGCCTTCACCGAGGCGCTTGCGTTCGTCGGCATCGCCGTCGGATTCATCCCCTTCCCGTAATCCCCACCGACTTCTGAAGGAGACAGGATGCTGAACGCTCTTGTCACGAACCTCGCGGCAGCGGAGGGGGAGTCCCCCAATCCGCTGCTCCCCGCGGGGTACGACATCATCTGGTCGGGCCTCTGGTTCCTCATCATCCTCGTCGTCGTGTGGAAGGTCGCCCTTCCCCGTCTGACGAAGATGCTCGACGAGCGGTCCGCCGCCATCGAGGGCAACATCGCCAAGGCCGATGAGGCGCAGAAGCAGGCGGAGGCCGCCCTCGAGGAGTACACCCGCCAGCTCGCCGAGGCGCGCACCGAGGCCGGGGAGATCCGCGAGGCCGCCCGTGAGGACGGCAAGAAGATCATCGCCGAGGCGAAGGAGACCGCAGCCAGCGAGGCTGCGCGTCTGACCGCCACCGCGCACTCGCAGATCGAGGCGGAGCGCCAGACGGCTCTCGTTTCCCTGCGCAGCGAGGTCGGCTCGCTCGCACTCGACCTCGCCGGTGGCGTGGTCGGCGAGACGCTGTCCGACGACGCTCGCGCGGCCGCCGTGGTCGACCGCTTCCTCGCCGATCTCGAAGCATCCGAGAAGGCGGCTCAGTAATGGGCAGCGCGACCGCTCAGGCACTCGCGGCATCCACTCAGGCGCTTGCCGCAGCGAAGGACGTCACCCTCGACACCGCGCGGGAGCTGTTCGTCGCCGCGCGCACCGTGGGCGATTCGTCTCAGCTGAGCGGCGCGCTGGCCGACCCGTCGGCGTCCGTGGAGTCGCGGCAGAACGTCGTCTCCGCGGTGTTCGGCGGGCTCTCGGCCGCGTCTCAGAGCGTTCTGAGCGCAGCCGTGGCGCAACGCTGGTCGAACGCCGACGAGCTCGTCGACGGCATCGAGGAGCTCGCGATCCGGTCCGCCGCGATCGCCGAGCCCGGTGTCGACATCGAGGGTGAGCTCTTCGCCTTCGCCCGGCTCGTCGCCGCGAACCCGGAGCTCGAACTCGCTCTGGGCAGCCGCCTCGGGGGAGAGGACGCGAAGGGGGAGCTCGTCGAGCGCCTCCTCGCCGGATCCTCCGCCGGTGCGGCCACCACGCTGATCGTCTCGTCCCTCGTGCGTCGTCCGCGCGAGCGGCGTGTCCGCCAGCTCCTGAGCAGGGCCATCCGCTTCGTGTCCGCCCAGCGCGGTCTCGTCGTGGCCACGGTGTACACCGCGACCCCGCTCAGCGATGCGCAGCGCACCCGTCTGAGCGACGCCCTCTCGCGTCGCTACGACGGCGAGGTCTCGCTCAACGTCGTCATCGATCCCGCCGTCGTCGGGGGTCTGCGCGTGCAGATCGCCGATGACGTCATCGACGGCAGCATCTCCGCACGACTCGCCGACCTTCGCCAGAAGCTCGCGGGCTAACACGACTTCGCGCGGGGAACCGCGCACCCAGATACAAAGGGAAGACAATGGCAGAACTATCGATCAGCCCCGACGTCATCCGTGACGCGCTGAAGGACTTCGCCGCCGCATACGAGCCCACCGGCGCCGCTGCGACCGAGGTCGGCACCGTCATCGACGCCGCCGACGGCATCGCGCACGTCGAGGGTCTGCCCGGCGTGATGGCGAACGAGCTCGTCACGTTCGCGGACGGCACCAAGGGCCTGGCCCTGAACCTCGACGAGCACGAGATCGGCGTGGTCGTCCTCGGCGACTTCACCGGCATCGAGGCCGGCCAGGAGGTCACCCGCACGGGTGAGGTCCTCTCGGTCCCGGTCGGCGACGGCTACCTCGGCCGCGTGGTCGACCCGCTCGGCAACCCGATCGACGGTCTCGGCGCGATCGCGACGGAGGGCGTCCGCGAGCTCGAGCTCCAGGCCCCCGGCGTCATGCAGCGCAAGTCGGTGCACGAGCCGATGCAGACGGGCATCAAGGCGATCGACGCCATGATCCCGGTCGGCCGTGGTCAGCGTCAGCTCATCATCGGCGACCGCCAGACCGGCAAGACGGCGATCGCGCTCGACACGATCATCAACCAGAAGGCCAACTGGGAGTCCGGCGACGTCACCAAGCAGGTGCGCTGCATCTACGTCGCGATCGGCCAGAAGGGCTCGACGATCGCCTCGGTGAAGGGCGCGCTCGAGGAGGCCGGCGCCCTGGAGTACACCACGATCGTGGCCGCTCCCGCGTCCGACCCCGCCGGCTTCAAGTACCTGGCTCCGTACACCGGCTCGGCCATCGGCCAGCACTGGATGTACGGCGGCAAGCACGTCCTGATCATCTTCGACGACCTGTCGAAGCAGGCCGAGGCCTACCGCGCCGTGTCGCTGCTGCTCCGCCGTCCGCCGGGCCGCGAGGCGTACCCCGGCGACGTGTTCTACCTGCACTCGCGCCTGCTCGAGCGGTGCGCGAAGCTGTCCGACGAGCTGGGCGCCGGTTCGATGACGGGTCTTCCGATCATCGAGACGAAGGCCAACGACGTCTCGGCGTACATCCCGACCAACGTGATCTCGATCACCGACGGCCAGATCTTCCTCCAGTCCGACCTCTTCAACGCCAACCAGCGTCCGGCGGTCGACGTGGGTATCTCGGTCTCGCGAGTCGGTGGTGACGCCCAGGTCAAGTCGATCAAGAAGGTCTCCGGAACGCTGAAGCTGGAGCTGTCGCAGTACCGCTCCCTCGAGGCGTTCGCGATGTTCGCGTCCGACCTCGACCAGGCGTCGCGTCGTCAGCTCGAGCGCGGTGCCCGTCTGACCGAGCTGCTCAAGCAGCCGCAGTACTCGCCGTACCCCGTGGAGGAGCAGGTCGTCTCGATCTGGGCCGGCACGAACGGCAAGCTCGACAAGATCGAGGTCGAAGACGTGCTGCGCTTCGAGCGCGAGCTGCTCGACTACCTGCGCCGCAACACCAAGGTGCTCGACACGCTGCGCGAGACGAACGTGCTGGACGACGACACGGTCGCCGAGCTCGACAAGCAGACCGACAACTTCCTCCTGGAGTTCCAGGGCGGCAAGGGCCACGCCATCGGCGCCCCCGGCCACGAGGAGCACGCTGCGGCCGAGGCCGACGACGTCAACCAGGAGAAGATCGTCAAGGGTCGTCGCGCGTAATCGCGTGAGGTACTGATTCATGGGCGCTCAACTCAGGGTCTACAAGCAGAAGATCTCTTCTGCTCAGACGACCAAGAAGATCACGAAGGCGATGGAACTCATCGCGGCTTCGCGCATCCAGAAGGCGATGGCACGCGTCAAGGCGTCCACCCCCTTCGCGCGAGCCGTGACGAGGGCCGTGTCCGCCGTCGCGACGCACTCGAACGTCGACCACCCGCTCACGCGTGAGCCCGAGACGATCCGCCGCTCCGCGGTCGTGATCTTCTCGTCCGATCGCGGTCTCGCCGGTGCCTTCAACTCGCAGATCCTCCGTGAGGGTCTCGAGGTGGCGGAGCTGCTGCGCGAGCAGGGCAAGGAGCCGGTGTTCTACCTCATCGGACGCAAGGCGGTGGGCTACTTCCAGTTCCGTCGCATCGAGGCGGCCGCGGAGTGGACCGGCGACACCGACACCCCGTCCTTCCACACCGCGGAGGAGATCTCGCAGACGCTTCTCGAGGCCTTCAACCGCGGTGGCGAGGACGGCGGCGTCGACGAGATCACTCTCGTCTACAACCGCTTCGTCAGCATGATGACGCAGTCGCCGGAGTCCGTGCGCCTGCTGCCGCTGGAGATCGCGGAGGCCGACGACTCGGAGGCGGGCAGCACGGTCTACCCGCTGTACGAGTTCGAGCCGGATGCCGAGACGGTGCTCGACGCGATCCTGCCGGTGTACATCCAGAGCCGCGTCTTCAACGCCCTCCTGCAGTCGTCCGCCGCCAAGCAGGCGGCCACGCAGAAGGCGATGAAGTCGGCCAGCGACAACGCCGACAAGCTCATCACCGACTACACCCGTCTGCGCAACAACGCGCGTCAGGCGGAGATCACGCAGCAGATCGCGGAGATCGTCGGCGGCGCCGACGCCCTCTCGTCGAGCAAATAGACCATCAGGAAAGAGACGAAGAAATGACCACCACCGCCACGGCTGACCAGCCGGCGACCGCGGTCGTCGGGCGCGTCGCGCGCGTCAACGGTCCGGTTGTCGACATCGAGTTCCCGCACGACTCGATCCCCGACATCTACAACGCGCTGAAGACCACCATCGTGATCGGCGAGGAGTCGACCGAGATCACGCTCGAGGTCGCACAGCACCTCGGCGACGACCTGGTGCGCGCCATCGCCCTCAAGCCGACCGACGGCATCGTCCGCGGTCAGGAGGTGCGTGACACCGGTGAGGCCATCTCGGTCCCCGTCGGTGACATCACCAAGGGCAAGGTCTTCAACGTGATCGGCGAGGTCCTCAACGGCGAGCCCGGTGAGACCATCGAGGTCACGGAGCGCTGGCCCATCCACCGCAAGGCCCCGAACTTCGACCAGCTCGAGTCGAAGACCACGATGTTCGAGACGGGCATCAAGTCGATCGACCTCCTCACCCCGTACGTGCAGGGCGGAAAGATCGGTCTGTTCGGTGGCGCCGGCGTCGGCAAGACCGTCCTCATCCAGGAGATGATCCAGCGCGTCGCGCAGGACCACGGTGGTGTGTCGGTGTTCGCCGGTGTCGGTGAGCGCACCCGTGAGGGCAACGACCTCATCCACGAGATGGAGGAGGCGGGCGTCTTCGACAAGACCGCGCTCGTGTTCGGCCAGATGGACGAGCCGCCGGGGACGCGTCTGCGCGTCGCGCTCTCGGCTCTGACGATGGCGGAGTACTTCCGTGACGTGCAGAAGCAGGACGTGCTGCTCTTCATCGACAACATCTTCCGCTTCACGCAGGCCGGTTCCGAGGTCTCCACGCTGCTGGGCCGCATGCCCTCCGCCGTGGGGTACCAGCCGAACCTCGCCGACGAGATGGGCCTCCTGCAGGAGCGCATCACCTCGACGCGTGGTCACTCGATCACCTCGCTGCAGGCGATCTACGTGCCGGCCGACGACTACACCGACCCGGCTCCGGCCACGACCTTCGCGCACCTCGACGCGACGACCGAGCTCTCCCGTGAGATCGCGTCGAAGGGTCTGTACCCGGCCATCGACCCGCTGACCTCGACGTCGCGCATCATGGACCCCCGCTACCTGGGCGAGGACCACTACCGCGTGGCGACCACGGTCAAGCAGATCCTCCAGAAGAACAAGGAGCTGCAGGAGATCATCGCGATCCTCGGTGTCGACGAGCTCTCCGAGGAAGACAAGATCGTCGTGTCGCGCGCACGTCGCATCCAGCAGTTCCTCTCGCAGAACACCTACATGGCGAAGAAGTTCACGGGTGTCGAGGGTTCGACGGTTCCGCTCAAGGAGACCATCGAGTCGTTCGACGCGATCACCCGCGGTGACTTCGACCACGTCGCCGAGCAGGCCTTCTTCAACGTCGGTGGCATCTCCGACGTGGAGGAGCGCTGGGCGCAGATCCAGAAGGA
Organism: Microbacterium sufflavum; assembly: GCF_023091155.1. NCBI lineage: Bacteria > Bacillati > Actinomycetota > Actinomycetes > Micrococcales > Microbacteriaceae > Microbacterium > Microbacterium sufflavum. Next base: position 2,539,933 of record NZ_JAHWXK010000001.1, read on the forward strand.
GAACGCCTGATCATGGCGCTCAACGTCAGCCTCGTCTCCGCCGACGCGGAGGTCTGGACGGGTGAGGCGAGCCTCGTGGTCGCCAAGACCGTCGAGGGCGAGATCGGCTTCATGTCCGGTCACGAGCCGGTGCTGGCCATCCTCGCCGAGGGCCAGGTCCGGATCACCCAGACCGACGGCGCCAAGGTGCTCGCCAACGCGCAGGACGGCTTCCTCTCCATGGAGGGCGACGTTCTGACCATCGTGGCGGGCAACGCGGCTCTCATCGCCTGACAGTCCTGAACATCGCGTCCGCCTCGGCACCCTGGGTGTCGAGGCGGACGCGTCTGCGTTACGAGGTGCCATGAAGATCCTGCTTCCGCCGTCCGAGACCAAGCGTCCCGGAGGCACGGGCGCGCCGCTCGACCTCGGTGTCCTGCCGCTGCCGTCTCTCGCTGAGCATCGCGCGGCCGTGCTCGACGCCCTGGTCGAGCTCGCGGCCGACGAGGAGGCCGCCCGCCGTGTTCTCAAACTGAGCGAGCGGCAGCTCGACGACATCGCGCACAACCGCGCTCTCCGCAGCGCGCCGACCATGCCGGCGATCGACCGCTACACCGGCGTGCTGTTCGACGCCCTCGACGCGGCCTCGCTCTCCCCGGCGTCACGGCGGTGGGCGGACGCCCACGTGTGGATCCAGAGCGCGCCGTTCGGTCCGGTCGGCGCGCTCGACCCGATCCCGACCTACCGCCTCGCCGCGGGAACGTCGCTTCCCGGGGTGCCGCCGCTCCGGCGTCACTGGGCGGAAGCCACGACCTCGGCGATCGCGGACGAGGCGCCGTCGTTCGTCCTCGACCTGCGCAGCGAGGCGTACGTGGGTCTCGGACCCGTGCCCGCATCGGTGCCCTCGGCGTATGTGCGCGTGGTCACCGAGCAGGGCAGAGCGCTGAACCACTTCAACAAGAAGTCGAAGGGCCTCCTGGTGCGTGCACTCACGGAGGACCGACCGCGCATCGGCTCCCGCCGGGCACTGCTGCGGTGGGCGGAGGGGCGAGGCATCGTGCTGCGCGAGACCGACCATCCCGGCGAGCTGAAACTCGTCGTCGCGGAGTGAGACCGGTTCGCGGCGCGGGACGTCAGCGAGGGTCCTGCGCGCGGCGGCGGTGACGCGCTAGTGTAAGCAGCGCATCACCCGGGAATATCAGCCTTCTGGAGGGGAACCTTGGACGACTACTACGATTACGGCATCTCAGGCGGCGCACTCGTCGCGCTGACGCTGCTGTACACGATCCTGCCGCTCATCGTGTACGCGATCTACGCCTGGTTCTACATGAAGGTCTTCGAGAAGGCCGGTGTCCAGGGCAAGTGGCGCGCCTGGGTCCCGGTCTACAACTCGATGATCTTCTACAAGCTCGGCGACCTCAGCCCGTGGCTCGTGCTGTACCTCATCGGCGCCGGCGTGGTCGGGGCGATCATCCCGGTCCTGGGCTGGTTCCTCATCCTCCCGCTCGTCGGCATCGCCGGCCGTGTCCTCGACCTCATCGCCGCGTGGCGGGTCGGACTGAAGCTGCAGAAGGATGCGGTCTGGGTCATCCTGTACTTCTTCCTCCCGCCGGTGTGGCTGGGTATCAACGCCTTCGACAAGTCGCGGTGGAACCCCAACATCCAGCCCGCCTCGTGGGCCGGGAACGGCTTCCTCGGCGATCGCACGGTGTGGGACGGCATCCCGGTCCAGCCCTCCGCGACCGCGGCGCCGCAGGGGTACGGTGCCCCGCAGGGCTACGGTCAGCAGCCCCAGGGCTACCCGCAGCAGCCCCAGGGCTATGCGCCGCCGCAGCCCGGGTTCACGGCTCCGCCGGCTCCCGGCTACGCCCCGCCGGCCGCGCCCTCCGCCGCTCCCTCGACGAGCGCGCCTGTGCCGCCGACCACGCCGCCCGCTCCGCCCGCGGCTCCGCCGACCACGCCGCCGGCTCCGCCCGCGGCCCCGCCGGCCGCACCGCCGGCTCCTCCCACTACCCCGAACGATCCCACGCAGCCCCCTGCGTGACCGTCGTCGCGAAACCCCCGGCCCACCGCCGGGGGTTTCGTGGTGTGAACGGTGTTCTCGCGGGCGATGCGCCCGCTAACGTGGAGGTCATGGTCTTGTCGCAGCGCCCGATCGGCGTCTCCGTTCCGCTCTGCCCCTCGAAGGGCCCCGGTGCGAGCGAGGGGATCGTGTTCCACTACGATGTGTGAGTATCCTGCGACCGCCCTTTCCGCCGCAGGTCCATCGGAGGCAGCACGTGGCTGAGACGAAGACGCACACCGTCACGGTTGCGGGACGCCCGCTGCTGCTCTCGTGGTCGGGTGTCACGGATCAGGGCCGTCGCCGTGAGACCAACCAGGACGCGTTCCTCGCGGAGTTCCCCCTCTTCATCGTCGCCGACGGAATGGGCGGGCACGCGGGAGGCGAGATCGCAAGCCAAAGCACCGTGTCCCGCCTGCAGGCCGCGGTCGTCGCGGGCGACATCTCGCATCGCACGATCGAAGAGGCTCTCGCCCGCGCCGTCGACGACATCGCGGAGCACCCGGAGACCACCGACGAGGGAACCGGGACCACGCTCACGGGCGTCTACCTGGACGACGGCGGAGACCAGGCGCAGTGGGTCGCGCTGAACATCGGCGACTCGCGGGTCTATCTCCTGCGCGATGACCGGCTCGTGCAGGTGACCACGGACCACTCGGTGGTGCAGGAGCTGATCGCAGCGGGGAAGCTCAGCCCGGAGGAGGCCGAGGGCCACCCCTACAGCAACGTCATCACGCGCGCGGTGGGCGCCAGCGAGCTCACCGCTCCGGACTATGTCACCATCGACCTGCGTCCGGGCGACCGGTTCGTGATCTGCTCCGACGGACTCACCAAGGAGCTGACCGACTACGGCATCCAGCATTTCCTGCGGGAGAACTCCGATCCGGCCGCGTGCGTCGACGCCATGCTCGCTGCGGCTCTCGACAACGGTGGTCGCGACAACGTGACGCTCATCGTGTTGCAGGTGAGCGACCCCCAGTCCTCCTCCCCAGAGGGGGACACCGCGGAGTAGTCACTCCGACGCTGTGGACAGCAGGCTCTCTGCTGTCACGGAGCGGTGCACTGGGGAGATGGACCCGTCTCCCCTCGTCATTCCTTCCGCGCCCGCGCCGCCGCGCCGTACCTCGCTGCCTTATCTCGCGGGAATCGTCCCGGTTGGGATGGGGGTGGCGCTGTGGCTCACCACAGGGTCGGTGCAGTCGCTGTGGTTCGCCGCACTCGGTCCCCTCATGATGCTCGCTTCGGTGGCCGACGCCGCGAGGACGCGACGGCACGATCGACGGCGTGAGGCGGACAGGGTGGAGGCCGAGTGGCGCGCGGTCGAGGATGCGCTCGCCCGTCGTCACGCCGAGGAGCGGGCCCAGCTCGAGTCGCGCCACCCGGACGTCGCCGCGTGCGTCGCAGAACCGCCGCTTCGTGGGACGGATCCGATCGCTGCCGACACCGAGATGACCGTGGGTCGCGGTGTGCGTGTCAGCGCCGTGCGCACGACGGGTGGGGAGGGCGATCGAGCAGAGGCGTTCCGCGCGCGATGCGCCGAGCTCGATGACGCACCGGTCGTGGTGCGGCTCGGCGGGGGCGTCTGCGTCCGAGGCCAGGCCCCGGTCGCAGCCGCGGCGGCACGAGCTCTGGTCGCGCAGCTCTGCCTCCGCTTCGGGCCGGCGCAACTGGCGCTCGTCGGCGAGGAGCTGGCGTCGTCCGGCCTGACCACGGCGGCTCACGCGGTGCGGGCGCGCCGGGGAGCCTTCCGGGTGGGGTGGGGCACGCTCGGAGCGCCCGTCGCGGCAGATGCGGTGATCTGGACGGCGGCTCCCGACGCCGAGGTGCCGTCGGGGATCACGACCGTGCTCGACGTGGTCGAGCCGGGGGCCGCATCGCTGCGTACGCCGGAGGGCGTGACCGAGGTCGCGGTCGAGTGCCTGTCGCGACCGCAGGCAGAACTGGTCGCCTCGGCGACGGGCGAGCCGTCGGACACGCATGCGGAGCTCCCGCTCAGCGTGCCGCTGGCTGACGTGATCGTCTCAGAGGCAGGTGATGGTCTCGCGGTCGTGGTGGGCCGTGACGCCCGGGGTACCGACATCGCGGTCGATCTGGTGGAGCACGGACCGCACGCGATCGTCACCGGCATGACCGGCGCGGGCAAGAGCGAACTGCTCGTGACCTGGGTTGCGGCGATGTGTGCAGCGTACGGACCGGATCGGGTGACGTTCGTGCTGGCCGACTTCAAGGGTGGGACGGCGTTCGAGCCGCTTCGCGCTCTCCGCCAGGTGTCGGCGGTGATCACGGACCTCGACGACGAGGGTGCGCGCCGGGGTGTCTTGAGCCTGCGGGCGGAGATGCGACGACGGGAGGCCGCCCTCGCCGCGGCCGGCGTTCGTGACGTGTCAGAGGCCGACCTGCCACGCCTGGTGATCGTGGTCGACGAGTTCGCCGCCCTGCTCCTCGAGCACGCCGACCTCGGCGACGTGTTCATCGACATCGCTGCGCGCGGCCGCGCCCTGGGGATGCACCTGGTCCTCGGGACGCAGCGTGCGGGCGGCGTGATCCGTGACGCCCTGGCGGCGAACTGCCCGCTGCGGATCAGCCTGCGGGTCGCAGATCCCGCGGACAGCAGGGCCGTGATCGGGACGGACGGCGCGGCGCTGCTCGATGGGGGGCCGGAGGGGCGCGGCTGTGCGCTCGTGCGTCGACCGCAGGATGCGGAGCCGCAGCTCGTGCGCGTCGCGCTGACCGGTCCCGGAGACCTGCGGCGTGCAGCGACGCGCTGGAGCCAGGCGGTTCCGGCTGTCAGCCCCTGGCTCCCGCCGTTGCCGCGACGCATCGATCTCGCAGACCTTCGTGGCGCGGATCACGACGGCAGCGACGACGCCGGGGGAGACGCGGTGGTGCTCGGTCTCGCCGACGACCCGCAGCGACAGCGGCAGCCTCGGGAGCTCCTGCGTCCGGGACGTGAGCGCGGGCTCGCCGTGGTCGGCGCTCCGGGCAGCGGACGCACGGCGCTCGTGCGCGCGGTGGCGGCCCAGCGCCATGATGCCCTGCTGTTCCCCTCCGATGCGGAAAGCGCGGTGGACCTGCTCGCGGCGTGGGTCAGGGGTGACACGGAGATCCCCGAGCTCGTGCTGTGCGACGACATCGACGCGCTGCACGCCGAGCTCCCCGTCGAGTACGCACAGGAGTTCGCGCAGCGGTGGGAGCAGTCGCTGCGCCTGTCACCTTCGACGACCTGGATCCTCACGGCCGCACGGGCATCGGGTCCCTTGGGCCGTGTGCTCGACGCGCTGCCCCGTCGAGCGCTTCTACGCGCGGCGTCGCGCGTCGAGCACCTCGCAGCGGGTGGCGAGACGTCGGGGTTCGTGCGGGACCGACCGCCGGGACGCGCGGTGCTCGACGGGCGGGAGGTGCAGTTCGCCTGGGCGGACGAGCGGCCGAGGCAGTCCGCTGCCTCCTCGACGGAGATCTGGGCACCGGCGAGGCCGGTCGTGGCGCTGGTCACGGCGGGCGCGTCGGACGCGGTGGGCGCACTCCGCGCGGCGCGCCCGGAGTGGGACGTGCGGACGGCCGGGAGCGACGTGCCGACGACCGCGAGCCCGTGCATCCTGATGGCCGACGCGGAGGGCTGGCAGCGGCAGTGGGCCCTGTGGCAGCAGATCCGCGCCGAGGGCGAGGTCCTGGTCCGCGCGGAGCGTCCGTCCGATCTGCGCCAGCTAGTCGGTGTGCGCGACCTCCCGCCGTTCGCCCGGCTGCATCAGGGGCGCGCGTGGTCGGTGGTGGGGGACCGCGCGCCGCGGCGGGTCGTCGTGCCGGGGCTCGGGTCGCGGTGAGGCTGGTGCGTCAGAGGCCGGCGCCGGGGCGGACCGTTCCCACGCGGGCACCGCCCCCGAGCACGTCGAGCGGGAGGGCCTCCGCGAGACCGGCCACGTCGGTGTCGCTCAGAGAGCCCGCGCGAGCCAGGAGGGTGGCGGCGACGATGGTGGACGCGCGCGCGGCGCCGTCGAGCATCTTCAGGGCCGCGGTCGTCCCGTCCGGCGCCACCATCACCATGACGCCCTCCGCGCCGCCCTTGGTGAAGACGCCGAGACGCTCGGTCGCGATGGTGTCGGGGCGGCCGGGCCCTTCGACGGTCCAGGGGTTCTCGCGCACCGCGCGGACGAGCGACCCGGCCACGCGGTGCAGCGCGAACGGCGAACGGTCGGACGCGGTGCCGATGCGGTGGATCGCGCGCGCGAGCCCGGTGAGGGTGAGCGCATGCACCGGAGCGCCGCAGCCGTCGATGGAGGTGTGCGCGATCTTCTCCCCGGTGAGGCGCTCGACGACCTCCCGGATGTGAGCCTGCAGCGGATGCGCGGGGTCGAGGTATCCGGCGGTCGGCCAGCCGGTGGCCACGCAGGCCCGCAGCATCGCGGCGTGCTTGCCCGAGCAGTTCATGCGGACGCGCGCCTCCTGGCCGTGTTCGCGCACCAGCTCGTCGCGGGTCGCGGAGTCGCCCGGCCAGGCCGGAGGGCACGCGAGGTCGTCTTCCGTCAGGCCCCCGGCGGTGAGGATGTCGCGCACCACCGCGGCGTGCCGGTCCGTGCCCGTGTGGCTCGCCGTGGCGAGGGCGAGCTGTTCGCCCTCCAGCGGTGCGCCGGCGGTGATGCACGCCACGGCCTGCAGCGGCTTGAGACTCGACCGCGGGAGGATGAGCGCGTCGGCGTTGCCGTGTCGCGCGATCACCTCGCCGTCGGGCGAGAGCACCACCGCGGCGCCGGCGTGACGTGACTCGATGAATCCGCTCCGTTCGACGACGGCGAGCTCGACGGAATCCTGAACGGTGAGTGTCTCCAGCACTCCACCAGCCTAGTGCCGGTGGTCCCGCGGCCTCGGGGTCCCCGCGGAGGGTCGCGACGTCGGCGGCACCTGGCAGACTGAGCGCATGGCAGAGCACACCACGTCGCGTCCGCTCGGTGAACACCGCTACGCTCTCACAACTACGTGGACGGGCAACTCCGGCACCGGAACGAGCGGATACCGCGACTATCGCCGCGACGTCACGATCGAGATCGAGGGCAAGCCCGCGCTGCTGGCCTCGTCCGACAAGCCGTTCCGCGGAGACCCCTCCCGCTGGAACCCCGAAGACCTCCTGCTGGCCTCGCTCTCCGAGTGCCACCTGCTGTCGTATCTGCACGCCTGCGTCACCGCCGGCGTCGTGGTCGTCTCCTACCGCGACAGCGCGCGCGGGCTGATGCGCGAGAACGGGGCAGGAGGGGGATCGTTCGTCGAGGTGACGCTCTCCCCGGAGGTCGTGGTCGCCGATCCGTCCATGATCGAGGCGGCAGAGCGGGCGCACGCCCAGGCGAGCGAGTGGTGCTTCATCGCGAACTCGGTCAACTTCCCGGTGCGGCACGAGGCCACGGTCACCGCGAGCGTGTGACCCCCGCGGCGGAGGAGCAACCGCTGTCGGACTCCTCGCTCGGGAAGGGACACGTCGTCGCCGCTACCGGGAGGGTCCGGGGTTCACGCTCAGCGCTACTCAGCGGCGCTCGTGCGGGAGCGCCTGCTTGATCTTCTCGATGGTGCCCTGGGCCGGAGCCTCGTTGTAGGTGCCCGCCAGCTCCTGACCGGACAGGGCATGGATCGCGGCCATGATCTCGTCGGTCGCGAGCCGCCGTGCGCGTCCGCTGGTAGCGGGTCCGTGGGGGGACAGGTCGAGCGGCTCGCCGAACCGCACCGTCACGCGTTCGGAGAGCGTCGGCATCTTCGCGCCCACCGGCATCACCTTGTCGGTGCCGATCAGTCCCACCGGGACCACCGGTGCGCCCGTCTGCAGGGCCAGGAACGCCACGCCTGTCCGGCCCTTGTATAGGCGACCGTCGGTGGAACGGGTCCCCTCGGGGTACAGCGCGACCGCGAGGCCCTCCTCGAGCAGCTGCCGCTGCAGATCGAGCGCGTCGAGTGCGGCCTGACCAGCGCCGCGCCGGACGGGGATCGCGCCGATCGCCTCGAAGAAGGTCTTGGTGAGCCGGCCGCTGAATCCGGTCCCCTCGAAGTAGCTCGACTTCGCAAGGAAGTGCACGGGTCGCGGTGCCGCGACCGGGATGGCGATCGAGTCGATGAACGACAGGTGGTTGCTCGCGAAGATCACCGGACCGGTGGTGGGGACGTTCTCGCGGCCCTCGATGCGGGGACGGTAGATCAGCCGCGCGAGCGGGGCGATCAGGCTGCGACCGAGCGCGTACGTGAAGCCCGCATGGCGCGGCTTCGGCGTGTCCTCTGAGGCGGGTTCGGGCTCGACGGACTGCTCAGAGGTCATCAGAGCAGGATACTCCCGGCCCCATGCCGACGTGGGAATGAAGACTCGCGCCGTACCTCCCAGGGAGGGCAAAGGGCGATGGGGCAGGATGGAGTGTCCCGCCCGCGATCCCGAGGTCTCACTGTGCGCAAGCGTCCGCTCATCGTCCTGTCCACCGTCGCCGCGGCGACCCTCCTGCTCGCCGGCTGCTCCGGCAGCGGTTCGCCGGAGAGCTCGGGCACCCCCGACCCGTCCGCTTCGAGTGGGTGTCTGCTCGACGCGCAGCCGGGCAAGACCTCGGATTCCATTGACGTTCAGGGCGAGGGACTCGATGCCGTCGTCAAAGTGCCAGCTGATGCGGCCTTCGCCGATGTGGAGCGAACGGTGATCGCTGAGGGCACAGGTGACGAAGTCGTCGCGAATGACCTCGTCGGGGTGAAGTACCAGATCGTGGAAGCGTCGACAGGTGAAGTCGTCGATTCCTCGGCACGAAGCGAGGGTGGTGAGGCTCCCGTCCTTCTCGACCAGAACAGTGCATCTCTCTTCATCGCCGCTCTCGAGTGCCAGCCGATCGGAACGCAGGTCGTCCTCGCCCTTCCAGGCGAGGTCTTCGGCGAGGGCGGGACGAACAAGGTCGTGTACGCAGAGGCCGTCGAGCAACTGCCCGAGGTCGCCACCGGCACGCCGGTCGACCCGACCCCCGGCATGCCCGAGGTGAAGCTGGACGACGACGGCAAGCCCAGCATCACGATCCCGGACGGCGATGCGCCGGCCGAGACCCAGGTCGCCGTGCTCAAGCAGGGTGACGGAGCGACGGTCGCCTCGGGCGACCTGGTCGTCGTGCAGTACCTCGGGGTCAAGTGGTCCGACGGCAAGGAGTTCGACTCGAGCTGGAGTCGCGACGCGGCGCCGGCGCAGTTCCAGACCACGGGAGTGGTCACCGGATTCCGGAAGGCGCTCGAAGGTCAGAAGGTCGGCTCGCAGGTGCTCGTCGTGATGCCCCCGTCCGACGGCTACGGTGCGAGCGAGGGCAACGAACTGCAGAACGAGAGCCTCGTATTCGTCGTCGACATCCTCGCCACGACCCCGGTCCAGGCGCAGCAGTAGCGCGGGCGCGACGGCGGCCGTGTCCTAGGCTGGCGTCATGCGTCGCGTCATCGTCCTCGGCTCCACCGGTTCCATCGGCACCCAGGCGCTGGACGTGATCCGCGCCAACCCGCGCCGGTTCGAGCTCGTCGGGCTCGCCGCGGGCTCCAACCGCGAGCTGCTGACAGAGCAGGCGGAGCAGTTCCAGGTGGAGGACACGGCCCTCGGAGCCGTCGAAGCGGAACAGCTCGTGCGGGACGTCGAGGCCGATGTGGTGCTCAACGCCATCACCGGCTCGATCGGACTCGGCTCCACGCTCGCCGCGCTGCAGGCGGGCCGCACGCTCGCCCTCGCGAACAAGGAGTCGCTGATCGTCGGGGGAGATCTAGTGCTGGCGGCGGCCGCCCCCGAGCAGATCGTCCCCGTCGACTCCGAGCACTCCGCCCTCGCACAGGCGCTCCGCTCCGGGACGCATGACGAGGTGCGACGCCTGGTGGTGACCGCGTCGGGCGGACCGTTCCGCGGACGCACGCGCAGTGAGCTCACCGAGGTCACACCGGGGCAGGCGCTCGCGCACCCCACCTGGAACATGGGCAGGACGGTCACGACGAACTCCGCCACCCTCGTCAACAAGGGGCTCGAGGTGATCGAGGCGCACCTGCTGTTCGACGTGGCCTACGACGACATCGAGGTGGTCGTGCACCCGCAGTCGATCGTGCACTCCATGGTCGAGTTCATCGACGGGTCCACCATCGCACAGGCGTCCCCGCCGGAAATGCGTCTGCCGATCTCCCTCGGCCTGGACTGGCCGCACCGCATCGGCGGCGTGGGTCGACCGCTGGACTGGACGACCGCGAGCTCGTGGACCTTCGAGCCGCTCGACGGCGAGGCCTTCCCGGCCGTCGCACTCGCCAAGGCGGTCGGACGCGCGGGCGGCACCTTCCCGGCCGTGTACAACGCAGCCAACGAGCAGGCCGTCGACGCGTTCCACGAGGGACGCCTGTCGTTCCTCGGCATCGTCGACACGATCTCCGCGGTCGTCGACCAGCACGAGGCGCCGAGCACCCTCACGGTCGAGACGCTCGCAGAGGCCGAGGACTGGGCACGGCGCACGGCCGATCGGCTCATCGCCGCGAGCTGACGGCGCGGCCGCCGAGGGCGCCCGATGCAGCGCGGCGCTGCACCGGGCGGCGGTCAGTCCTCGTCCGGGTAGGGCACAGGCCAGCGCGGTTCCGGGACCGGCCATCCGGCGGCCTTCAGCGCGCGGCGGGACAGCTCACGCGCCGAGTACGGGGTGCGCACGCCGCGGATGTCCCGGTAGTCCTGATGCCCGGGACCCGCCCACAGGATCGCGTCGCCGTCGCCCACCAGGCCGACCGCCGCGACGATCGCCGCCTCCGGTGGGGAGTACTCGTGGATCTCCGCGTCGGGTCGTGCCCGGCGCGCGCCCTCCACGAGGGTCGCCCGGATGGACGCCGGGTCTTCGAAGCGCGGGTGGTGATCGGTCACGACGAGGATGTCGCTGCCCTCCACGGCCGTGCGCGCCATGTCGAAGCGCTTGCTGGCGTCGCGGTCGCCATCCGCGCCGAACAGCATCAGCACCTTTCCGGGGGTGACCCGGCGCACGGCGGCGAGGGTCTTCTCGAAGGCGTCCGGCGAGTGCCCGAAGTCCACGAACACCGCCGGTCCGCGGTCGCCGGAGACGAGCTGCGTACGGCCGGGGAGGTAGGCGTGGATGCCGCCGTCGCGGCCGAGCGCGTCGGTGATCCGCTCCCACGCGTACCCGCCCTCCAGCAGCATGACGATCGCGAGCGCGGCATTGGCGGCCATGTGCGGACCGATCACCGGCACCGTGGTGGTGAGGGTTCCGGCAGGGCCGCTCATCGTGAAGGTGGTGCCGGCGGCGCGCTCCTCGTCGATCACGACCACCCAGTCCGCGCGGGCCGCGGCATCGGGGTCGGCGGCGATCGACGGCGTGCCGACCGTGACGACGGGGATCTCCGCGCGATCGACGACCAGCGCGCCGGAGGGGGAGTCGAGGCAGACCACGCCGCGGACCGCGCGATCGGGACGGAACAGCGGCAGCTTCGCCTCGAAGTACTCCTCCATGTCGGCGTAGTCGTCGAGGTGGTCGTGGCTGAGGTTCGTGAAGCCGGCGACATCGAACCGGATCCCGTCGACGCGGTGGCGGGACAGCGCCTGCGCGCTCACCTCGACCGCGACCGCTTCCACGTGCCGCTCGCGCATCAGCGCCAGGAGCGCGTGCATCTCCGACGCCTCCGGCGTGGTGAGCCGCGACACGATGACCTCGCCCGCGATGTGGCGCTCGGCCGTCGACGACAGCCCCGTGACGACGCCCATCTGCTCGAGGATGCCCTCCAGGAGGTGGGAGACGCTCGTCTTGCCGTTGGTGCCCGTCGTCGCGAAGAGCAGCGGCAGGGGGTCGTCCGCCCCGGTGCCGTAGACCCAGGCGCTCAGGTCGCCCAGCACGGCGCGCGGATCGTCCACCACGAGGACGGGCAGGCCGGCGTCCGCGGCGATCTCCGCGCCGCGCTCGTCGGTGATGACCGCGACCGCGCCCTTCTCGGCAGCGGTCGCCGCGAAGTCGGCTCCGTGGCGGTTCACGCCCTGGATCGCGACGAAGGCCTCACCGGGGCGAAGATCCGCGGTGGCGAGAGTGATGCCGCTCAGGGACACTCCGGTGGCGTCGCCGCGCACGGTGGCGGCGAATCGGGAGGCCAGTTCGGAAAGCTCGCGCCGGGGCGGGTTCGCGGGGCGGAGCACAGGGGGCAGGCTCGGTTGTTGTTCAATCGACATGTCGGATCCATGATCTCACGGCGCCGCACGGATGCCGGGCGGACGGCCCGCCGCGCGCCGGGGTCGGACGCGCGGCGGGCCGGGGCTCAGGCCCGGCGGCGGTAGGCCAGCACGGCGACCACGAGAGCAGCCGCCCCGGCGAGGAGCCCGCCCGTGCCGAGGGCGATGCCGAGCGGGTCGGCGGCCGTGGCGGCCGCGTCGGCGTCCGCGGTGTCCGCCTCCCCGTCGCCGTGGGCGCCATGCATCGACGCCTCCGCATCCGTGACCGTGACCACGGGAGCGGGGGCATCGAGCGCGTGCGGGTCCTCACCCTCCTCGGCGAGCTGCGTCCATTCGGTCGCACCGTCGACGCACTGCTGCACCACCGGGAAGGCGAGCGTCTCGGGCGTCTTCTCGTCGAGCCCGACCGACATGCTGACCGCGCCGCGGAGGTCGGTCGGCACCGGCGTGAGCGCGGTGTACGTGACGGCGCTCACGAGGCCGTCTTCACCGCGCTCGACCTGGATGGTCCAGTCGCCGTCCAGGGTCGGGGCGACGGACGTGAGGCCGTCCGGCATGGTGATGCGCAGTGCCGTGGTCGGCGAGGTGCCGCAGCCGTGGGCGAACGAGAACGTGAGCACGCCGTGGTCGCCGGCGGCGAGCTCATCCGGGCTGACGGACACGTGGGCTCCCGCCATGAGCGGAACCGCGAGGGCGAGGGCGATCCCGCCGAGCGCGCCGGTCGTGGCGACGAGGGCCCGGCGGGAGCGCGGACGACGAGGGGACGTGGTGGTACGGGACATGATTCTCCAGAAAAGGTGTGCGGGCGCGCCGGAGGGCGCGCAAAGGGTGGCCGAGGGTTCGGCCGTGATTCTCGGGCGGCGGGTCAGCCGCGTGCGCACACCGGGGGGCCGCGCCGGGAGACGGCGGCGGCCACGGCACGGTCGAGGGGAGCGAAGCGCAGCGGACGCAGCGGGGTCGGGCGGCGATGGCCGGAGAAGCCCGTCGGCGACGCGCGACGCACGAGAGCGCGGAACCAGCCGGCGACGGCCCGCAGGAGGCGTTCGGCGTGCCACACCAGCAGAGTTGTCAGCACGGCGGCGCCGGCGTGCGCGAGGAGCATCGTCGCGTCGATGGGCGCGACGGAGACGGTGCCGCTCAACGCTGCCAGGTCGAAGTGATGGACGTGCGGGCCGATCGCGCCGTCGACGTCCGCGGTGGGGGAGCCGAGCAGCTGGAACACCAGGTGGAACACGGCTTGAGACACGAGCACGGCGACCGCGACGCGCCAGCGCGACCGACGGAGCCCGAGGAGGGCGGCGGTCGGTGCCAGGAACAGCACCGTGACCGCGAGGATCAGCAGCGGGTGGGGTGCCGCGCCGCCTCCGATGGTGTGGGACACCGCGGCGATGAGGGTCGCGGTGGCGGACACGGCGGCGGCGCGCAGGAGTCGCAGCTGCCGGGTGGTCACCATCCCAGCCTAGCCAAGCGGCGCGGGCGGGGCGGATTCCTAGCTGCGGGCAGTACCGTGGGCGGGTGGAAATCCTGCTCTATGTGGGCGGCATCCTGTTCATGCTGATCGGCCTCGGCCTCTCGATCGGTCTGCACGAGGTCGGCCATCTCGTCCCCGCGAAGCTCTTCGGCGTGCGCGTCGGCCAGTACATGATCGGCTTCGGCCCGCGGCTGTGGTCGAAGCGGATCGGCGAGACCGAGTACGGCTTCAAGCTGCTCCCGCTCGGCGGGTTCATCTCGATGTCCGGCATGTATCCGGCGTCGAAGGGGGAGCGACCGGCGTCCGGGGTGTTCCGCACGCTCATCCAGGACGCCCGCTCGGCCAACGACGAGACGATCGCCGAGGGCGCGGAGGACCGGGTCTTCTACAAGCTGCCGGTGTGGAAGCGCGTGATCGTGATGCTCGGCGGTCCGCTGATGAACCTGGTCCTGGCCGTGGTGATCTTCACGGTGCTCGTGTGCGGCATCGGCGTGCAGCAGGGGACGACGACCATCTCCGCGGTGAACGAGTGCGTGGTGCCCGCGTCGTCGACCGCCACCGAGTGCGCCCCGGACGACCCGGAGTCCCCCGCGGCGGAGGCGGGGGTGCGACCCGGTGACGTGCTGGTGTCGATCGACGGTCAGCCCGTGTCGACCTTCGAGCAGGCGACGACGATCGTCCAGGCCTCGCCCGGCGAGACGCTTGAGCTGGTGGTGCGGCGCGACGGGGCCGAGCAGACGCTGAGCCTCACGCCCATCGCGGCGGAGCGCACCATCACCGACGCGAGCGGGCGGCCCGTGCTCGACGATCAGGGCGACCCGGTCGTGCGCGAGGTCGGGTACGCGGGGATGATCTCGCAGATGGGCTTCGTGCAACAGCCGCTGAGCGCCGGACCGGAGATGGCCGCCGAGAACGTCGCGAGGGTGGCGTCGCTCATCGTCACGCTGCCCGTGCGGCTGTGGGATGTGGGTGTGTCCCTGGTCACCGGGGGCGAACGTGACCCGAACGGCCCGTTGAGCGTCGTCGGCGTCGGGCGCCTGGCCGGCGAGGTCGCGGCGACCGATGCCCCGATCCTCAACCGGTTCGCCGTCCTCCTGGGGCTGCTGGGGTCCCTCAACGTGGCGCTGTTCGTGTTCAACCTGATCCCGCTGCTGCCGCTCGACGGCGGTCACATCGTGGTCGCGCTGTGGGAGGGGGTCAAGCGGGCATGGGCGAAGCTCTTCCGGCGCCCGCCGCCCGCACCCGTGGACGCCACCCGGCTGGTGCCGCTGACGGTGGTGGTGGCCGTCCTGCTGATCGGGATGGGCGCGCTGCTCCTCGTCGCCGACCTGTTCAACCCCGTCAAGCTGCTCGGCTGACCGGCCCGGCACCGGCGCCGGTCACGCGAGGGCGTACGACACCAGGCGTTCGAGCGTGCGGATGCCGTCGCGCGACAGGATCGACTCCAGGTGTCCCTGTACGGACGCGAAGCGCGGGCCGCGGAGTGCGAACACGTCGCCGGAGCCCGGGTCGGCGGAGACCTCCGCATCCCCGATCCTCGTGGCACCGGGTGTCACACGCGCGGTGAAGGTGTTGTAGAACCCGATCGAGGCGTCCTCGCCGAACACGGGCACCGACTTCTGCAGTCCCTGATGCGGGGCGGCCAGCGGGACCAGCGCTGCGCCTTGACGGTCCGCGAGGATCTGGTGGCTCAGGCACACGGCGAGCAGGGGGGCCTCGGCGTCGAGCCGTCGCTCCACGACCGCGCGCATCCGGGCGATCCGCGCGCTGCCGGTATCGCGGGGGTCGCCGGGGCCGGGGCCCGCGACGACGAGGTCGGCCGCGGCCACTGCGTCGTCGGTCACGGCATCCCAGGCGGAGATCGTCACGTCCAGGCCGAGGTGACGCAGCTGGTGGGCGAGCATCGTGGTGAAGCGATCCTCGGCATCGACCACGAGGGCGGAGCGCCCCGTGAACGGGCCGGTGAACTCCTCGCCCTGCGGGTTCAGCCAGAACTCGGCGAGGCGGGCGTTGCGGGAGGACAGCAGCGCGGCGATCTCCGGGTCGTCGGCGAGGGAGCGGCGTGCACCGGGGGCATCGGCGTCGCTGCGAGCCTCGGCCGCACGGTCGCGGTCGATCGCCCCGATGGCGCCGAGCACGCCCGCCGCCTTGCCGTGGGTCTCGGACACCTCGCCGTGCGGGTCGGAGTGGCGCACGAGGGTCGCGCCGACGGGGACGCTGAGCTCGCCGTCGGCGAGATACACGGTCCGGATGAGGATCGGGGCGTCGAGGTCGTGCCCGCCGTCGGCGTTCGGGGTGAACAGCGCTGCGACGCCCGAGTAGTAGCCGCGGGGCTTCTTCTCGTGGCGACGGATCACCGCGCACGCGTTCTGCATCGGTGAGCCCGTGACCGTGGGAGCGAACATCGTCTCGCGGAGGATGTCGCGCGGATCCATGCCGCTGCGTCCGCGGAGCATGTACTCCGTGTGGGTGAGGCGGGACATCTCCTTGAGGTGCGGGCCGGTGATGCGCCCGCCGTCGGCGCAGACGGCGCTCATCATCTTGAGCTCCTCGTCCACCACCATGAACAGCTCCTCGGTCTCCTTGGTGGAGGCGAGGAAGGCGGCGAGGGTCCCCTTGGTCGAGCCCCCGGCCGGGTGCCGGAAGGTGCCGGAGATGGGGTTCATGGTGACGACGCCCTCACGCGCGACGACGTGCGCCTCCGGGCTCGCGCCGACCGCGATCCGCCCCGGGGTGACCACCGCGAACGTCCAGTACGCCCCGCGCTCATGCGCGAGCAGGGCACGGAACCACGTGAGGGCGGCCGTGCGGTCGTCGGTGTCGATGCTGGCGGTGTAGTCGCGGCGGATCACGAAGTTCGCGCCCTCGCCGCGTCCGATCTCGTCGGAGATGACCGTCTCGACGATGGCCGCGTACTCCTCGTCAGCGATGTCGAAGCCGCCGTCGTGCAGGGGGACCGACGAGGTCGGCAGCGCATCGAGCACCGCAGGCGTCGGCAGGTGCAGGTGCTCGTCCACCACGATGCAGCGCAGGGGAGCGCCGTCGTCCTGCGCGACGAAGCCGCGCTCGCGCACCTGGCGGTAGGGCACCAGTGCGAGCACCTCACGCGGCACGCCGTCCGCGGTGAGCGGGATGTCGGCGAGCAGGTCGACGTCGACGACCTCGCCCGTGAGCAGCTCGACGGAGTCGGCGCCGTCGCGCGCGATGAGCACGAAGGATGCGGCCGGATCGGCGCTGAGCTCGGCGAGTCGTGAGAGGGTCATCGATGTCTCCTGTGCAGGGCTCCGGCTCGGCGCAACGAAAAGACCGCCCCGGAGGCGGTCTGGATTCGTGGGAACGCGAACACCGCCTAGGAGGCGGGCCACCAGGTGAGGTTCGCGAGCATGGGGCGAAACTACCACACGCGGCACCCGCGACCCGGGCGGATGACGGGCCGCGCATCCAGCCCGCGCGCATCCGGGCGGCGTAGGCTGAGGGGGTGCCAGCTGTGAACCTTGGGATGCCTCGCATCCCCGAAGTCCTCGCCCCGCGCCGCAAGTCCCGCCAGATCAAGGTCGGCAAGGTGCTCGTGGGCGGCGACGCCCCCGTCAGCGTGCAGTCGATGACGACCACCAAGACGACCGACATCAACGGGACCCTGCAGCAGATCGCCGAGCTCACCGCCTCCGGGTGCGAGATCGTGCGCGTCGCCGTGCCGTCCCAGGACGACGCCGACGTGCTGCACATCATCGCGAAGAAGAGCCAGATCCCGGTGATCGCCGACATCCACTTCCAGCCGAAGTACGTGTTCCAGGCGATCGATGCGGGCTGCGCGGCCGTGCGGGTGAACCCGGGCAACATCCGGAAGTTCGACGATCAGGTGGGCGCGATCGCCAAGGCGGCGCAGGACGCGGGTGTCTCGCTGCGGATCGGCGTGAACGCCGGGTCCCTCGACCGCCGCCTGCTGGAGAAGTACGGCAAGGCCACGCCCGAGGCGCTCGTCGAGAGCGCGGTCTGGGAGGCGTCCCTGTTCGAGGAGCACGACTTCCACGATTTCAAGATCTCCGTCAAGCACAACGACCCGGTCGTCATGGTCAAGGCGTACCGCCTCCTGGCCGAGCGGGGCGACTGGCCCCTGCACCTCGGCGTGACCGAGGCCGGGCCGGCGTTCCAGGGCACGATCAAGAGCGCGACGGCCTTCGGCATCCTGCTCGGTGAGGGCATCGGCGACACCATCCGCGTGTCGCTGTCGGCGCCGCCCGCCGAAGAGGTGAAGGTCGGCCACCAGATCCTGCAGTCGCTGAACCTGCGGGAGCGCAAGCTCGAGATCGTGTCGTGCCCGTCGTGCGGTCGCGCACAGGTCGACGTGTACACGCTCGCGGAAGACGTGACCGAGGGTCTCAAGGACATGACGGTGCCGCTGCGTGTCGCCGTCATGGGCTGCGTCGTGAACGGTCCCGGAGAGGCCCGCGAGGCCGACCTGGGCGTCGCCTCCGGCAACGGCAAGGGGCAGATCTTCGTGAAGGGCGAGGTCATCAAGACCGTGCCCGAAGAGGACATCGTCGCGACGCTGATCGAGGAGGCGAACCGCATCGCCGCCGAGATGGGCCCGGACGCACCGCTCGGCACCGCGCAGGTCGTTACGGCCTGACCGTCGTCCGCACCCCGATCGCCATCCCCGCCGTACCGCACAGGAGAAGCATGTCCTCGCCCACCGTCGTGACCTTCGCCACCGGCTCCACGAGTGGAGAGGGCGTCGTCACCCACGTCGAGAGGACGCCGGAGGGCGTGGTGGTCGTGGTGGACGAGACCCCGTTCCACCCCGTCGACCACACCTGGCCCGACCAGCCGGGTGATGCCGGGACCCTCACGGTCGACGGCTCCTCCGTGGCCGTGGCAGAGGCCGTCATGGCGGCCGTGTCCGACGACGGCACGTTCGCGGTGGGTGCCGACATCCCCGTCAAGCGCGGGGCGGAAGGGTGGACCTGGCTGGTCGGCCACCGCCTCACGGGCGACGCCCCGGCGGCCCTGGTGCCCGGGGTCGCCGCGCGGCTGGACGTCGATGCAGACCGTCGCGCTGGCCTGAGCCGCGGGCACACCGCCTGTCATCTCGCGTCCCTCGCCCTCGACCTCGCGGTCGCCGACCTGTGGCGCAAGGACCCGGGCGCCGACGCCCTCGGCACCCCCGACTTCGAGGGGCGCGCCAACCAGACGAGCCGCATCCACGCGGATGGCGCCGTCGACGAGTACCGCCTGGGCAAGAGCCTGCGCCGCGCGGGCTTCGACACCGAGACCTTCGCGTCGACCCTCGCCGACCGCGAACAGCGGATCAACGCACAGCTCGAGGCGTGGGTCGAGTCCGCCGCCGCGAGCCGCGTCGAGACCGAGGGTCCGACGATCGTGGACCGTCGCCGCTGGCACTGCGAGCTGCCGGAGGGCGAGGCCGTGATCCTGTGCGGGGGCACCCACGCGCACTCGCTCGACGAGTTCGTCGCGATCCGGGTGGCGTTGGACCTGTCGGATCCTCAGCTGCTCGTCATGACGACGACCGCGACTCCCGCGGCCTGAACTCTTCGGCGACGCCCTCGAACTCCACCTCGCCCTTCGCGATGTCCGCGCGCGCCACGCGCACGCGGAGGCGATCGCCCGGCTTCACGCCGACGGGAGCGGGGGCGCTCGCCGTGACCGCGGGCTCGGCGATCTGGATGGTCACGCGCTCGCCGCGATCCTCGACGACGGTGGCGTCGAGCTCGGTGCCGACCAGCGGGGTCAGCAGCGCCGCCTCCACGGCGTTGACAGTCCCGGACGCCAGCCGGGAGGCGCGCTGACCGGACTCCTGCATCACGCCTGGCAGATCGGCGAGCGAGTCACGCACCCATGCCGGTACGGGTGCGCCGCTCGAGACCGCCAGGCAGATCGCCAGCGACCACCGGTCGACGAGTCGCCGCAGGGGCGCGGTCGCATGCGCGTAGGGGGCGGCGATGGCGGCCTGGACGGCGTCGTCCGGAGCCGTGCCGTCGAACACCAGATAGCCCGCGCCGCGGAACAGTGACGACGCGGCTTCGAGCACGGGCAGCGTCAGCGGGTCGTCCCTGTCCAGACCGCGCAGGAACTCGCCATAGGTGCCGTCGGTCCACGGGCGACCGAGGGCGATCGTCTGCAGGCGGAACGTCTCGAAGGCGGCATCGTCGGGCTCCGGCATCGTGCGCAGGATGCCGACGCCCGCACCCAGCATCAGCTGCGCTGCCGCCATCCCCGTCATGATCGACAGCTGAGCGTTCGCCTCCTCGATCGGGAGGGGACGGCGACGCACGATCGCGTAGCTGCCGTCCTCCGCGCGCACGACCTCCTCGTCGGGAAGGTTGAGGCTGGCCCCGCCACGCTTCCGCTCCCGCTCGAGCCGAAGGGCGCCGATCTCCGGGAGGAGCGCCGCGGGTCCACCCTCGCCGCGATCGAGGGCGGCCTGCGTCGTCGCGTAGTCGAGCTGGGCGCGGGAGCGGATGAGCGCCCGTTCGAGCCGGAAGTCGCCGACCTCCCCGGTCTCGTCCAGCGCGAAGGTCCACACCAGCGCGGGGCGGTCGGCGTCGGCGAGGAGGGAGGCGCGGTCCTCGCTGAGCACGGGAGGGTGCAGCGGGATCGTGCCGTCCGCCGCGTACAGGGTCTGTCCGCGCCGACGGGCTTCCGCATCGACCGCCCCGCCGGGCTCGACGAAATCGGGGACGTCCGCGATCGCGTAGCGCACGGTGTACCCCGACGAGGTCTTCTCCAGGTGGAAGGCCTGATCGAGGTCGCGCGAGCCCGCCGGGTCGAGCGTCGCGAAGGGGATGTCGCGCAGGTCGAGCTCGGGTGTGGATCCGCTGGCGCGCTCGGCCTCGGCGAGCACGTCGGGTGGGAACGAGGTGGGTGCGTCGAGCGCTTCGCGGAGGTCGGCGAGCGCGGCGGCGAGCTCGGTCTGGGCGGCGGAGGGAGCGACATGGGACCGGCGCTGAGGCATGGCTCCCACCCTAGGCCGAGAAGCCCCGGTCTCCGGAGGCGTTCTGTCGGTGGTGGCGCGTAACATTTCACCGACGACGTCAGGGTGACGCCGGAAGGGACAGCCATGAAAGCACTCGTCTACCACGGAGCCGGTGAGAAGCGATGGGAGGAGGTTCCGGATCCGACCATCCTGGCGCCGACCGACGCGATCGTCCGCATCGAGGCCACGACCATCTGCGGCACCGACCTGCACATCCTCAAGGGCGATGTCCCGGCCGTGACCGAGGGGCGCATCCTCGGTCACGAGGGTGTCGGGGTGATCACCGAGGTCGGAGGAGCCGTGACCGATCTCGCCGTGGGGGACCGCGTGATCATCTCGTGCATCACCTCGTGTGGGAAGTGCGACTTCTGCACCGCCGGGCTGGCATCGCACTGCCGAGCCGAGGAGGGGGCGTCGGGGATCGGCTGGATCCTCGGGCACCTGATCGACGGCACGCAGGCGGAGCTGGTGCGGATCCCGTTCGCCGAGACCTCGCTGCACCGGCTTCCGGATGGCGTCTCCGCCGAGACGGCGGTCGTGCTCAGCGACATCCTTCCCACGGGCCACGAGATCGGGGTGCAGTACGGCGGCGTGAAGGCGGGCGACGTGGTCGCCGTCGTCGGCACCGGGCCGGTGGGCCTCGCGGCGATCATGACCGCGCAGCTCTACGGGCCGAGCAAGATCATCGCGATCGACCTCGACGCGAACCGTGTCGAGCAGTCCAGACTCTTCGGGGCCACGCACGGCGTGGTCGCCGGCGCCGAGGACTGGCGCGATCAGGTGCTCGCCCTGACCGACGGGCTCGGCGTCGACGTCGCGATCGAAGCCGTGGGTGTTCCGGCGACCTGGAGCATGGCGCTGGACATCGTGCGCCCCGGCGGGCACGTCGCCAACGTGGGAGTCCATGGCGCGTCCGTCGACTTCCCGATCGATCGCCTGTGGATCCAGAACCTCACCATCACGACGGGCCTGGTGAACGCCGACACGGCGCGCATGCTCACCCGGCTCGTCGCCGAGGGTCGGATCGACCCGGCGGTGTTCGTCAGTCACCGCTTCGCGCTGGACGCCATCGAACAGGCGTACGACACGTTCGCGCGGGCCGCGGAGACGAAGGCGCTGAAGGTGGTGCTCACCGCCTGAACGCACAGGGGACAGAGGGTCGGCATGGGGGGATGCCGACTCTCAGCATCCGTCGGCGCCCCGCGACCGGGCCGAGACATCATCCCCACCGCTGCGGCCCTCGCGTCCGTGCCGGGCGTTAGCGTGGGGACATGACCACTGCTGCGAAGGCTCAGACCCTTGTCGGACTCTATGACGCGCCGGAGATCCTCCGCGTGGTGAACGTGTGGGACGTCGTGTCGGCGCGCGCGGTCGCCGCTCTGCCCGAGACGAAGGCGATCGCGACCGCCGGACACGGCATCGCCGCGACCTTCGGCTACGACGACGGCTCCACCCCGCGCGAGCTGATGATCGACATGGTGGGACGCATCGCCGCCGCCGTGCAGGTCCCGGTCACCGCCGACCTCGACGACGGCTACGGCGACGCGGGGGAGACCACGCGGCTCGCGATCGCCGCCGGTGTCGTCGGGGCGAACGTCGAAGACCGGCTGAAGCCGCTCGACGAGTCGGTGGCCGCGGTCGAGGCGATCGTGAAGGCAGCCGAGGCGGAGGGCGTGCCGTTCGCGCTCAACGCCCGCACCGACGCGTTCGTGCGCGCGGGTCACCGTCCCGTCCAGGAGAGCGTCGCCGATGCGATCCAGCGCGGCCGCGCTTTCCTCGACGCGGGAGCGACGGCCGTGTTCGTGCCCGGGATCCTCGACGCGAACGTGACGCGGCAGCTCGTCGAGGGCATCGGCGAGCGCAAGGTGAGCGTCATCGGCATCCCCGGTGCGCTCGCCGCCTCGGAGTACGAGAAGCTCGGCGTCGCCCGCATCTCGTACGGTCCGCTGCCGCAGCGGGTCGCGCTCACGGCGCTCCAGGAGCTGGCGGAGAGCCTGTACGCGGGCGGCGTCGTCCCGCAGGGCCTGCCCGCCCTGAACTGACGCGGCGGGACGGGGGACCACGGCTCACTACACTTGAGCCGTGGTCACTCGTCTCTCGAACTTCTTCCTCCGTACACTCCGTGAAGACCCTGCCGGTGCAGAGGTCGCCAGTCACAAGCTGCTGATCCGCGCCGGGTACATCCGACCGCAGGCCGCGGGCATCTTCGCGTGGCTGCCGCTCGGGCTGCGGGTGAAGGCCAAGATCGAGACGGTCATCCGCGAGGAGATGGCCGCCGCGGGTGCCCAGGAGGTGCACTTCCCGGCGCTGATGCCGCGGGAGGCTTACGAGGCGACGGGTCGCTGGGAGGAATACGGCGATCTGCTGTTCCGCCTCCAGGACCGCAAGGGGGGCGACTACCTGCTCGCCCCGACGCACGAGGAGGCCTTCACCCTGCTCGTGAAGGACCTGTACTCGTCGTACAAGGATCTGCCGCTGACGATCTACCAGATCCAGGACAAGTACCGCGACGAGGCGCGGCCCCGCGCCGGCCTTCTCCGCGGCCGCGAGTTCACGATGAAGGACGCCTACTCGTTCGACGCCTCGGACGAGGGGTTGGACGTGAGCTACCAGTCTCAGCGCGACGCCTACGAGCGGATCTTCCAGCGCCTGGGACTCGAGTACGTGATCGTGCAGGCGGATGCGGGCGCGATGGGCGGCTCGCGCAGTGAGGAGTTCCTCCACCCCACCCCCGTCGGCGAGGACACGTTCGTGCGCAGCGCCGGTGGTTACGCGGCGAACGTGGAAGCGTTCACGACCGAGGTGCCTGCGCCCGTGCCGTTCGACGCCGACGCGACCCCGGTGATCTTCGACTCGCCCGACACCCCCACCATCGAGACGCTCGTCTCGCACTGCAACCGTGAGCTGGAGGGCGAGTACACGGCGGCGGACACGCTCAAGAACGTCGTGCTCGCGCTGAAGCACCTCGACGGCACCCGCGAACTCGTCATCGTGGGCATCCCCGGCGACCGCGAGGTGGACGAGAAGCGCGCCGAGGTCGCCTTCGCTCCCGCCGAGGTCGAGACCGCGACCGCGGACGACTTCGAGAACAACCCTCTGCTCGTCAAGGGCTACATCGGTCCGTGGTCACCCACGGGCGCGGTGCTGGGGGAGGAGTCCGCCACCGGCATCCGGTACCTCGTCGACCCGCGGGTGAGCGAGGGCACCAGCTGGATCACCGGGGCGAACATCGACCAGAAGCACGCCCACTCCGTCGTGATGGGCCGCGACTTCGCCGCCGACGGCATCGTCGAGATCGCGAACGTGCGCGCGGGTGACCCCGCGCCCGACGGCTCCGGTCCGGTCGAGCTCGCGCGCGGCATGGAGATCGGCCACGTCTTCCAGCTCGGTCGCAAGTACGCCGAGGCGCTGGGACTGAAGGTGTTGAACGAGAACGGCAAGCTCGTGACGGTGACGATGGGCTCGTACGGCATCGGTGTCACGCGCATCCTCGCGATCATCGCCGAGCTGAACAACGACGACAAGGGACTGATCTGGCCCGCGTCCGTCTCCCCGTTCGACGTCCAGGTGGTGGCGGCGGGCCGCGACCAGGTGGCCTTCGACGTCGCGGAGGAGATCTCGCAGCGGCTGGAGAGCGCGGGACTCGATGTCCTGTACGACGACCGTCCGAAGGTCTCGCCCGGCGTCAAGTTCGGCGACGCCGAGCTCGTCGGTGTGCCGCGCATCCTGATCGTGGGTCGCGGTGCCGCCGAAGGACAGGTCGAGCTGTGGGATCGGCGCAGCGGCGAGCGTGACGCGCTGTCCATCGAGGAGGCGGTCGCGCGACTCACGTCGCGCTGACCTCGGTGACCGCGCGGCTCAGCAGGTGATGCGGCCGTGATCCATGGTGTCGTCCGGGGTGTCGTGGGTCACGAGGGCTTTCAGCGCCCCGGCGGCCATCGCGATCTTCCCCTTGGCGGGTTCCCAGAACTCGGTGACCCGCGGGGTGACCCGCAGGAGGGCGATGCCCGGCGTCTCCAGGCCGTCGGCGAACCAGATGTCGAGTGACGGCGAGTAGAGCTCTTCCATCTTGGCGCGGTCGTGCACGACCTCCGCGGTTCCGGCGACGGAGACGTAGCGCATGCCCTTGGAGTCGCAGTACGCGAGCCCCACGTCGTGGTTGCGGCGTGCCTCATCGACCTTCTCGGTGTCCTCCGCGGTGAAGAACCAGATGTCTCCCGCATCGTCCATCTGCCGGGTGGACATCGGGCGGCTCACGAGGTGGCCGTCCTCGTCGACGGTGGTGAGCATCGTGATGTCGATGTCCTCCACGAGCTCGGAGACGCGGGCGAGGGCTTCAGGTCCGGTGATCTCGGTCATGGAGCCAGGATGCCCCCGCCCGGTCGCCGCCGCAGGGGCGTTGACAGGGGCGGACGAGCGTGCTGACGCCGCGCGTGGTGCTCCGCCGCGCGGACGGCGTTGCGGGGCCCGATCGCGTGCGAGCATGACACGCTGGTGACATGGCCGAACAGTCCCTTCCTCCCGCGCTCACGTCCGAGATCAACGCCGTGCTGGACGAGGCGGGCGTGCACGCGGATCGGCGCCTGGTGATGCGGATGCTCCGGACCGCGCTGCAGCTGGGGGAGGACGGCACGGATCGCCTCGACCTCAAGATCGCCTCGGCGGCGCTGGCCGAGATGCGCGACGCCTTCCGTCTGTTCGCACCGTTCCGCGGTGTACCGAAGGTGACGGTGTTCGGCTCCGCCCGCACGCGCCAGGACGACCCGCTGTACGTGCAGGCGCGGGACGTGGCCGCCGCGCTCGCCCGCGATGGCTGGATGGTGGTCACGGGCGCCGGCCCCGGGATCATGCAAGCCGCGGCGGAGGGAGCGGGCCCCGCGCTGTCGCTCGGTGTCTCCATCCGGCTGCCCTTCGAGGAGAAGGCCAACGCGGTCGTCGCAGGTCAGGACCAGGTGGTCGCGATGAAGTACTTCTTCACGCGCAAGCTGATGCTGATCAAGGAGTCGAGCGGGTTCCTCTGCCTTCCCGGCGGGTTCGGGACGCTGGACGAGATGTTCGAGCTCCTCACGCTCCAGCAGACGGGTAAGGCGGAGCCGACGCCCATCGTCCTGCTCGACGAGAAGGGCGGGTCGTTCTGGGAGGGGATGCGTCGCTTCGTCGACGAGCACCTCGCGCCGATGGGTGTGATCTCGGAGGGCGACTTCGATCGGGTCGTGATCACCGATTCGGTGGAGGCGGCGAGGGCGGAGATCACGGGCTTCTGGCGCAACTACGACTCGCTGCGCTGGGTGGGTGACGCGCTGGTGCTGCGGCTGCGCGCGGAACCGACCGAGGCCGAGGTGGCGGAACTGAACGAGGCGTTCGGCTCGATGCTGTCGGACGGTCGCATCGAGCGGACGCCGCCGCTGCCGCCCGAGGCGGCCGACGACGATCGCCTCGACCTGCCGCGTCTGATGCTGCACCTGGATCAGCGCCAGGTCGGCAACCTGTTCCGCCTCATCGGGGCGATCAACGCGCTGCCGTCCGCCCCGACCGCCTGACCCGCCCCCGCCCCTGCCGCGTGGCCGGGGTCTCCGACGCACGGTATCGTTGTACGGATGTCGCGCGTGCGATCAGGCGCGACGAGAGCTGAATAGGGAGGCCGTCATGGACATCGAACTGAGTCTGCTGCGAGGGATCGAGAAGGAGAAGGCGATCCCGTTCGACGAGCTCGTCGCGATCATCGAGCAGGCGATCCTGACCGCGTACTCCAAGCACGTGTCGCCCGAGGGGGCGGCGCCCGAGGGCGTCCGCGTCGAGCTCGACCGTACGACAGGGCACGTCGCCGTGCTGCAGGTCGTCCGTGACGAGGAGGGCGCGGTCATCGGCGAGGAGGACGCGACCCCCGACGACTTCGGGCGCATCGCCGCCTTCGCCGCCAAGCAGGTCATCAGCCAGCGCCTCCGGGACATCGCCGACGACGCCGTGCTGGGCGAGTTCAAGGGGCGTGAGGGCGACATCGTCGCCGGCGTCATCCAGCAGGGGCCCAACCCGCGGATGATCCACGTCGACCTCGGCTCGGTCGAGGCGATCCTCCCGCCGGAGGAGCAGGTGCCCGGCGAGGAGTACACGCACGGCTCGCGTCTGCGCGTGTACGTCACGAGCGTCGCCAAGGGGCTCAAGGGGCCGCAGATCACCGTGTCGCGCACCCACCCGGGCCTCGTCCGCAAGCTGTTCGCGCTCGAGGTGCCGGAGATCGCAGCCGGACTGGTCGAGATCGTCTCGCTCGCGCGGGAGGCCGGTCACCGTACGAAGATCGCCGTGCGCGCGAACGACCCGTCGATCAACGCGAAGGGCGCGTGCATCGGCGAGCTCGGGCGGCGCGTACGCGCCGTCACGGAGGAGCTGTCCGGCGAGAAGATCGACATCGTCGACCACGACCCCGACCTCGCGACCTTCGTCGCCCATGCGCTGTCACCGGCGAAGGTCACGAGCTCGTTCGTGCTCGACGCCTCCACCAAGGCGGTCAGGGCGCTCGTGCCGGACTACCAGTTGTCCCTCGCGATCGGCAAGGAGGGGCAGAACGCCCGCCTCGCCGCCAAGCTGACCGGCGCGAAGATCGACATCCAGCCGGACAGCGTCCTCGACTGATCGGACTCCGCGGCCCGCCACGCCCCGGGGCGGGCGAACGCGGACGGAACGCAGGTGTAAGATGGATCCCGTACGAATGTGCGTCGGTTGTCGCACGCGTGCTCCCCGCTCCGCCCTGCTCAGGGTGGTGAGCCAGAACAACACCCTCGTCCTCGATGAGCGTGCTGTCCTGCCGGGACGAGGCGCGTGGGTGCATCCGACACAGGAATGCATGGATGCCGCCCTGCGGCGCCGTGCTTTCGGACGTGCACTCCGTGTGTCCGCCACTCTGGACACGCAGACCATCGAACAGCATCCGCTGAGAACCAAAGGCTGAACGGCTATGGAAACAAAGTGAACGGCTCGAAATGAGACCCGTCCGCGACTAGTGGTCTGCCCTGTCTGGGCAGACCGACCCAGACAGGAGAATTGTGGCTGGTAAACCACGCGTACATGAGATCGCCGCTGAACTCGGCGTCGACAGCAAGGTCGCCCTCGCGAAGCTCAAGGAGCTCGGCGAGTTCGTGAAGAGCCCGTCGTCGACGGTCGAGCCCCCGGTGGCGCGCAAGCTGCGCGCCGCGATCGAGGCCGACCCGTCGCTCAAGGCGTCCGGCGAGCCCGCGGCGGCCAAGCCCGGGCCCAAGCCCGCGGCGAAGAGCTCGGCACCGACCCCCGGCCCGAAGCCGGGACCCAAGCCCGGACCCGCGGCTCCGGCCGCTCCGGCACCCGCCGAGGCTCCCGCCGCCGCACAGGCTCCGGCGGAGAAGGCTCCGGCTCCCGCGGCTCCGGCCAAGCCGTCCGCTCCGGCGCCGGCCGCCCCGTCGTCGGGTGACGGCAACGCCCCGAAGCCCGGTGCGCCGCGCCCCGGCAACAACCCCTTCTCGTCGGCGCAGGGCATGGGGCAGCGCCCCGCCGGTCCCCGTCCCGGCAACAACCCCTTCGCCTCGGCGCAGGGCATGGGACAGCGGCCGACCCCCGGCAACATCCCGCGTCCGCAGGCGCCGCGTCCCGGGGCTCCTCGTCCCGGAGCGCCCCGTCCGGGTTCGCCCCGTCCGGGTGCGCCTCGTGGCG
Organism: Microbacterium sufflavum; assembly: GCF_023091155.1. NCBI lineage: Bacteria > Bacillati > Actinomycetota > Actinomycetes > Micrococcales > Microbacteriaceae > Microbacterium > Microbacterium sufflavum. The sequence continues at coordinate 2,568,290 of NZ_JAHWXK010000001.1, forward strand.
GCCAGGGCGGTCGTCCCGGTGCTCCGTTCCAGCAGCGCACGGGCGGTCCCGGTCGTCCGGGTGGCGCCGGTGGCGGTCCCGGTGCGGGCCCCCGTCCCGGTGGTGGCTTCGCCGGTCGTCCCGGTGGCGGCGGTGGTCGCGGTCGTGGCCCCGGTGGCGGCACGGCCGGTGCCTTCGGTAAGGGCGGCGGCAAGAGCAAGCAGCGCAAGTCGCGGCGGGCGAAGCGGCAAGAGTTCGAGATGCGGAGCGCCCCGGTCGTCGGCGGCGTCAACGTCACGCGCGGCAACGGCGAGACGATCCGCATGCGCCGCGGTGCGTCCATCGCGGACTTCGCCGACAAGATCGAGGCACTGACCGGCTACACCGTGCAGCCGGGCACGCTCGTGACGATCCTCTTCAACCTCGGCGAGATGGCCACGGCCACCGAGTCGCTGGACGAGGCCACGTTCGAGGTCCTGGGTGAGGAGCTGGGCTACAAGGTCCAGATGGTCTCGCCCGAAGACGAGGACAAGGAGCTCCTCGAGGGCTTCGGTCTCGACCTCGAGAAGGAGCTGGCGGAGGAGAGCGAGGACGACCTCGAGATCCGTCCCCCGGTCGTCACCGTCATGGGTCACGTCGACCACGGTAAGACGCGCCTTCTCGACGCGATCCGTCAGACGAACGTCATCGAGGGCGAGGCCGGCGGCATCACCCAGCACATCGGTGCGTACCAGGTCTGGACCGAGCACGAGGGCATCGAGCGGGCCATCACCTTCATCGACACCCCGGGTCACGAGGCGTTCACCGCCATGCGTGCCCGTGGTGCCCAGGTGACCGACCTCGCGATCCTCGTGGTCGCGGCCGACGACGGCATCATGCCGCAGACGGTGGAGGCCCTGAACCACGCCCAGGCGGCGAACGTGCCGATCGTGGTCGCGGTCAACAAGGTCGACAAGCCCGAGGCCAACCCGGCCAAGGTGCGTCAGCAGCTGACCGAATACGGTCTGGTGGCCGAGGAGTACGGCGGCGACGTGATGTTCGTCGACGTGTCGGCTCGCGCGAACACCGGCATCCAGGACCTCCTGGACGCCGTGCTGCTCACCGCGGACGCCGGTCTCGACCTCACCGCCAACCCGAACAAGGCCGCTCGCGGTGTCGCCATCGAGGCGAAGCTCGACAAGGGCCGCGGTTCGGTCGCGACGGTGCTGATCCAGTCCGGAACCCTGCGGGTCGGTGACGCGATCGTGGCGGGTACCGCCTACGGCCGCGTGCGCGCGATGATCGACGAGAACGGCGAGACCGTCGAGGCGGCCGCGCCGTCTCGCCCGGTCCAGGTGCAGGGACTCAACTCCGTGCCCCGCGCCGGCGACGTCTTCATCGTCACCGAGGAAGACCGCATGGCCCGTCAGATCGCCGAGAAGCGTGAAGCGGTCGAGCGCAACGCCCAGCTGGCCAAGGCCCGCAAGCGCATCTCGCTCGAGGACTTCACCCGTGCTCTGGAAGAGGGCAAGGTCGAGTCGCTCAACCTCATCATCAAGGGTGACGTCTCCGGTGCCGTCGAGGCGCTGGAGGAGTCGCTCCTCAAGATTGAGGTCGACGACTCGGTCCAGCTGCGCATCATCCACCGCGGTGTCGGTGCGATCACCGAGTCCGACGTGAACCTGGCGACGATCGACAACGCGATCATCGTGGGCTTCAACGTCCGCCCCGACACGAAGGCGCGCGAGCGCGCCTCCCGTGAGGGCGTGGACATCCGCTTCTACTCCGTCATCTACAACGCGATCGACGAGATCGAGAGCTCGCTCAAGGGCATGCTCAAGCCGGAGTACGAAGAGGTCCAGTCGGGTGTCGCCGAGATCCGCGAGGTGTTCCGCTCCTCGAAGTTCGGCAACATCGCCGGTGTCATCGTGCGGTCGGGAACGATCACGCGCAACGCGAAGGCCCGCGTCATCCGCGACGGCGTCGTCATCGCCGATGGCCTGGCCATCGAGTCGCTGCGCCGGTTCAAGGACGACGTCACCGAGGTGCGCACCGACTACGAAGCCGGTATCGGCCTCGGCAAGTACAACGACATCCAGATCGGCGACGAGATCGAGACCACCGAGATGGTCGAGAAGCCTCGCGGCTGATCGGGTTCGATACCTTCGGGCGGGGATGCTGAGGCGTCCCCGCCCGAAGGCCTCTGAAGGGAAAGAGCTATGGCAGGCGAACGACAGGCACGACTCGCGGACCGCATCCGTGTGATCCTCGCCGAGCGTCTCGAGAAGGGTCTGCGCGACCCGCGGCTCGGGTTCGTGACCATCACCGATGTCCGCGTGAGCGGAGACCTGCAGCACGCCTCGGTGTTCTACACGGTCCTCGGCTCGGAGGAGGAGCGCATCGCGAGCGGTGCCGCCCTGACCTCGGCGACGGGCATGCTGCGCAGCGAGGTCGGCCGACAGCTGAGCACGCGTCTCGTGCCGACGCTCGAGTTCATCCCGGACGCGCTCCCGGAGAACGCCGATCACATCACGGCGCTGCTGCGTGAGGCGCAGGAGCGGGACGCCGAGGTCGCGAAGCTCGCCTCCTCTGCCTCCCCGGCCGGCGACGCCGACCCGTACCGCTCGGTCGACGACGAGGACTGATCCGTTTGATACCCTCGGGTCCGCGGGGATGACATCCGATGGACCTGGGGGATCGGCATTCCAGCGACGGTATCGAGCGACGGCGGTGTCGTCGCGCCCGCGATCGTGGAGCTGCTGCTCCGCGATCTTCTCGCGCGCGAACTGGTCTGCGCGCCGCACGTGGTGGCGCGACTGGCCGCGCGTCTCGCCGCCGATCCGCCGAGCGTCGTCGAGGTCGCGGAGCGGCTGACGCCGGACCAGCGGCTGGGACGGCGCGCGCTGCCCTCACCCCTGCCCCTGACGCCCGCGGTCGAGCGTGCCTTCGCGGAGCTCGAGCTCTCGGAGCGTGACCGCACGCTGCTGCTCGCGCAGACACTGCGCAGCGGCGACGACCTCGGCACCCTGGTCGCGTTCGACGGCCGGTCGGCGCGGGAGCTGGCGGCCTCCCCGGTCGGCGCACTGCTCGTGATCCATGCGGGCCGGGTGCGACTGTCCGACCCGCGCCTCTCGGTGTGGATTCAGGCGCTGTCGACCTCGGCGCGGACGGCGGAGGTGCATTCCCGGCTGGCGGGACTGCACGCGGCCCTCGGCGATGAGGACGCAGCCGCGTGGCATCGGGCGCGCGCGTCGTTGACCGGCGACCCCGCGGCCGCACGGACGCTGGTCGGTGCGGCGCGGAGACTGCTCGGCGCCGGACGGGAGGAGCGCGCGCTGGCTCTCGCCCGGGAGGCCGCGGCGCACGTGTCGGGCCGCCGGCGGGACGGGGCGATGCTGCTCGCCGGACTCGCGGCCGTCGGCGCGGGGCTCGCCGGGGATGCCGTGCACGATCTCGGCAGCCTGTATCCCCGCGCGTCGGCGCGGCTCCGGGGACGGGCGCTCGGGGGACTGCTGGTGGCGCAGACGTTCGTGCTGGGCGCGGTGCCGGATGTCGATCCCGCGCTGTTCCGACCGCGGAGCGCGAAGGGTCGGGCGGCATGGCGCGACTGGACGAGAGCGGCCGGACTCGCGGCGCTGCTGTGCGCGGAACGAGGAGACCGGGCCCCGATGCGCCTGTGGCTCGACGCGGTGCGCGAGGGAGCCGCGGTCGTCGGGGCCGAGACCGGGCTGCGGGAGCCCGTCGTCGCCCTGTGCTGGCTTCTTGCGGGGGACAGCGAGGTCGGCGATGGAGAGGGTGAGGGGCCGCTGTGCGGAACCCTGCTCCGGGCGCTCCGACTCGCCGCTCGCGGTGACATCGAGCAGGGGCTGCGCCTGCTGCGCGACGACTCGCCCCTGGCCGATCTCGAACCGGACCATCTGGTGCCGGGGCTCGAGCGCAGTCCGCTCGTGCGCGCCTATCGGGCGGTGGCCGAGACGCTGCTGCTGGTGTGGCGTGGTGACATCGGTGCGGCGCGGGAGCGGCTGCTCCGCGCCGCGGTCGAGCTCCCGGTCGCGCTTCCGTTCGCGGGACTGGGGGTCGTCCTCGCGCGGCGGCTCGATCTCGCCGTGCGGGGGGAGATCGGACCGGTCGCCCACGCCCTCACGGCCGTGCTTCCGGTGGGGGGAGGCGTCGACGGGTTGGTCGACAGCGGGATCGAGGCCTTCCTGGCGGGCGCGGTGGACGCGGCGGGGGCGGCGGTGGAGCTCTGGCGCGACGGCGGGGCTCCGGAGCCGGTGCTCGGTGTTCCCGGGCTCGAGGAGGTGGCTGTCGCGGCGCAGGTGCAGCGCGCGGCGTCCGGGCCCGTCACACCTCCGGACCTCGCGGTGGCACGCGACCTCCGGGTGCGCCTCCTGGCGGCGTCGGCGGGGAGCTGGCCGTCGGAGCGGGACGACGTGCGGGAGACGGCGCGCACGCTGCGCTCCCCGTTCGCGCGGGCGCGCGTCGAGCTCGTGCTGGGTCTGCAGCACGCGGTGCGTGACGACCATCTCGCCGCACGGATGCACCTGCAGCGGGCGGAGCGGCTGTTCGAGGCGGCGGGTGCGGACGCGTGGGCGCGGGCGGCCAGGGACAGGATCGATCGGCTCGACACGACGGCGGCGCAGCTCGTCCCCGCGCCGGAGCGGCTCTCGGTGTGCCGCAGCGTGTGGAGGCGGCGGCTCACCGCCCGTGAGCTCGACGTCGCGATGCTGGCCGTTCGTGGCGCGGGCAACCGCGAGATCGGTCGAGAGCTGAGCGTGTCGGTGCGGACCGTGGAGGTGCACCTCGGGCGCGTGTTCGCGAAGCTGGAGGTGCGCAACCGTGTCGAGCTCACGGCTCTCGCCCACCGCACCGAGCGTCACCTGTGATCCGGGGTCACCGGGGGAGCGTGAGCCCTTCGCCGTCGGTCTCGGCGAGGCCGTCCGCGATGAGGGAGTCGATCGCCCGGTCGCGCTGCCGGGCGTCGGGCCACTCCGGGATCACCGCGGCCAGGGGGACGGCGTCGGGGGCGGCGTCGCGGAGGAGGCGCAGCACCGTGCCGCGGGCCTGACGGTCCGATCCCTCGTAGGCGGCCTGGCGGCGTCGAGCGTCGCCGGTGTCCGGTCGACCGGCCGCCAGCCAGGCGCACTGCTCGGCGATCGGGCACACCTCGCAGCGCGGTGCCCGAGCCGTGCAGATCGTGGCGCCCAGCTCCATGGTCGCCGCGTTGAAGAGCGCGGCCTCCACGTCGTCGTCCGGCAGCAGCGCGTCCATGAGGGCGAGGTCGCGCCGGGACGGCGGCGCCGGGTGTGCGCGCCCCTCGACCGCCCTGGCCAGCACGCGTCGGGTGTTGGTGTCGACGACCGGGTGCCGATCACCGTACGAGAACACCGCGACCGCTCGTGCCGTGTAGTCGCCGATGCCGGAGAGTGCCAGGAGCGCGTCGACGTCACGCGGCACGACACCTCCGTGCCGCTCGACGACCTCGATCGCGGCGCGGTGGAGCCACAGGGCACGGCGCGGGTAGCCGAGGTTGGCCCACTGCTGCACGACCTCGGCGGTCGTCGCCTCGGCCATCGCCGCGGGGGTCGGCCACCGCGTCAGCCAGGCGTCCAGATGCGGGATGACCCGGGTGGCGGGGGTCTGCTGCAGCATGAACTCGCTGACCAGCACGCCCCAGGCGCCGAAGCCGTCGTGGAACTCGCGGCGCCGCCACGGCAGGTCGCGGGCGGCCGATCGATACCATGACGTCAGGTTCGGCATCGTCGTGGGGGAAGACGGCGGAACGGGCACCCCGCCAGCCTAGGCGAGCGGGATCGGGACGACCGGGCCGAGGCACGGAGCCGTCGTACGAGGTGCGCGGCTGACGCACGGACGGCGCACCACGCGTCGGTAGGCTGGAGGGATGGTCCCCTCCGGCATCCTCCTCGTCGACAAGCCCGGCGGGCTCACCAGTCACGACGTGGTCGCCCGCACGCGGCGGGCCTTCGGCACCCGCAAGGTGGGTCACGCCGGCACGCTCGACCCGATGGCGACCGGGCTGCTGGTGATCGGCATCGAGGGTGCGACGCGGCTGCTCACCTACGTCGTGGGTGCCGACAAGACCTACCTGGCCACGATCCGGCTCGGCGCCACCACGACCACGGACGACGCCGAGGGTGACACGCTCACGGTCGCCGAGTCTGCGGCGTGGTCGACCGTCACCGACGACGCGATCGCTGCCGGCGTCGCCGCGCTGACGGGGGAGATCTCCCAGGTGCCCAGCGCGGTGTCGGCCATCAAGGTCGACGGACGTCGCGCCTACGACCGGGTGCGCGCGGGGGAGGAGGTCGTGCTCGCGGCCCGCGAGGTCACGGTCAGCCGGTTCGACGTGCTCGCCAGCCGTCGCGGCGAGGACCACATCGACCTGGACGTGATCGTGGACTGCTCGTCCGGCACCTACATCCGCTCCCTGGCCCGCGACCTCGGTGCCGCGCTCGGGGTCGGGGGCCATCTGACGGCCCTGCGGCGGACCAGGGTCGGCCCCTTCGACGCGGCGGACGCGGTGGGCGTCGACGAGCTGGAGGGCGCGCCGACGCTGACCCCGGCGCAGGCGGCGTCCCGCATCCTCCCGGTGCTCGCGGTCTCGGCGGATGAGGCGAGGGACCTGCGGCACGGGAAACGCCTGGTGGGCCAGGCCGATCGGCTCTCCGGCGCCCTCGTCGCGGCGATCGATCAGGACGACGTGCTGGTCGGCATCGTCGAGAGACGCGGCGCCGACGTCAAGAGCGCCATGAACATGCCGGAGGCCGTCCGATGATCCTGTGGTTCACGATCGTGCAGATCGCGGTGGCGGTCGCCGCCGGCGTCTTCTGCCTGGTGGCCGGTCTGGCGGGGCGCCGGCCGAGCGACTTCTCGGTCGGCGCGCTCGCACTCGTCGAGTTGCTGCTGATCGGGCAGGTCGTCGTCGCGATCGTCGCCCCGCTCGCGGGGAACCCGCCCACGGGCGATCTCCTCGAGTACTGGGTGTATCTGGTCTCCGCCGTGCTGCTGCCGATCGGCGCCGTGCTGTGGGCCCTGATGGAGCGCAGCCGCTGGAGCACGGTCGTGCTGGGCGTCGCGGCGCTCGCGATCGCGGTCATGCTGTGGCGCATGCAGGCCATCTGGACCGTCCAGGTCGCTTGACGGCGGGAGCCCGGCGGAGTCCGGCGTCCCGCCGCGGCTCTAGGATGGAATGCGCTATGAGCTCCACCGCCCCCTCCACCCGGATGACCGGAATCGGTCGCGTCCTCGTGATCGTCTACGCCGTCATGGCGCTGGCTGCCACGGGGCGCAGCTTCGTGCAGATCGTGCGCCGGTTCGATGAGGCGCCGCTCGCGTACACGCTGTCCGCCGTCGCCGCGCTCGTCTACATCCTCGCGACACTGGCGCTGATCTTCGCCCGGCGTCGCGGGTGGTACACCGTGGCGTGGGTCGCGATCGTGTTCGAGCTCACCGGCGTTCTCGTCGTCGGGGTGCTGAGCATCCTGCTTCCCGCGCTGTTCCAGCACGAGACCGTGTGGTCGCTGTTCGGCCGCGGCTACCTCTTCGTGCCGCTGGTGCTTCCCGTCTTCGGCATCTGGTGGCTGCGCACGCACCGCCCCGTCGCGGTGGAACGCCCGGTGGAGGCCGTCGCGTGATCGTGTTCCGCAGTCCGGAGGAGGTGCCGGACGGCTTCGGACCCAGCGCGGTCGCCATCGGCAAGTTCGACGGGGTGCATCGAGGGCACCGCGCCGTGATCCAGCGGCTGAAGGACACCGCGGCCGCCACGGGGAGCCGGGCGGTCGCCGTCACCTTCGACCGCAATCCGCTCGCGGTCCTGCGCCCCGACCGGTGCCCCGAGAACGTCGTCACGGTGGAGCGCAAGCTCGAGCTGCTCGGCGAGCTGGGCCTCGACGCGACCCTAATGCTCACCTTCGACGAGGAGCTCGCCGCCCGCTCGGCGGAGGACTTCGTGGTGGACATCCTGGTGGGCGCGCTGCAGGTGTCGACCGTGTTCGTCGGCGCGGACTTCCGGTTCGGGCATCGCGGGGCAGGCACACCCGAGCTGCTGCGCGAGCTGGGCCCCCGCTACGGCTTCACGGTCGAGGTGGTCGAGGACGTGTACCTCGAGGGGTCGTCGCGGCGCGTGTCGTCGAGCTGGATCCGCGAGCTGCTCGTGGACGGCGACGTCGCGGGCGCCGCGCGGGTGCTGGGGCGCTCTCCCGATGTGCGCGGCGAGGTCGTGCACGGCCTCAAGCGCGGCCGCGAACTGGGCTTCCCCACCGCCAACCTCTCGACCATCGTCGACGCGTTCGTCCCCGCGGACGGCATCTACGCCGGCTGGCTGGTCGACCACGACACCGGCATCCGGCATCCGTCCGCGATCTCCGTCGGCACGAACCCCACGTTCGACGACGTGCTGGTCCGCCAGGTCGAGGCGCACGTGCTGGGAGAGACGGGGCTCGACCTCTACGGGCACGACGTGACGGTGGAGTTCGTGGAGCGGCTGCGCGGCATGGTGGCGTTCGAGGGCATCGAGAAGCTCATGTCGCAGATGGCGGCCGATGTGGCGCAGGCTGCGGCGATCCTCGGCGTGGAGTCCTGACCGCTGCACCGCGATTCCGGCGCGCGGTTCCGCGGGCGGTCGGCCCGATGACATAGAATGGGAGCAGGCTCCCGCCGACCCGCGCACCGCCGTGAGCGCCGGAGGGAGACGATCCACGGTCCGCACGGTCCTGGCTCACGCCACACGCGGACGACGAGAACGGCCATCGGCTCCCTGGGGGCGCCGGGCCCTTCAGGCTCAGGAGGAGCATGCCGACCACGGCAACCGCCGCCACGCGGCGCAAGAAGACGTCCCGTCGCGACGACGAGGCACCCCTCATCCCGATCCTCGCGCGCAAGGTGCGCGAGATCGAGGCGAAGTCCCAGCGCGGCAAGCTGGGCCCGACGAACCGCACGAAGTTCCAGGTCATCGCGTTCCTGGTGCGTGAGGAGCGCGCGCGGGTCAAGGCCGACACCGAGATCACCGACGCCGCGCGCACCGAGCTGCTCAAGCGTCTGGACGGCGTCGCCACGATCCTCGCCAAGACGGCCGCGCGCGACACCTCGCTCATCCAGCTGCTGGAGGCCGACCAGGCCACGTCGCCCGTCGCCAAGCGCATGCGCCGCGACTGGCTGCTGGAGTCGGGCGCCGAGCTGCCGCCCGAGGAGCTCATCATCGCGGACCAGGTGCCCGTGCAGGCCCCCGTGGTGCCGGCCGCGATCGCCGAACGTCAGGTGACGCCGCCGTCCGTGGAGTCGCGACAGCTCGCCAACCCCTTCCTCGCGCCCGACCTCACGCCGCGCCCGGCCAGCACGCCCCGGCGCCGCCTCGACGGCTGGGAGCTGATGGGGCCGCTGTACAAGGCGTTCGAGACCGGCGCCGGCGGTGCGGCAGCCTCGATGGAGCTTCCGCCCGCGCCCGAGTTCGACCACGTGTCGCCCAAGGGCCTCGACGTGATGGTGCACCAGTCGCGCTTCCTCGAGGCGGTGCGCGCGGGGCACCGCAGCTTCCTGCTCGCGGATGAGCCGGGTCTGGGCAAGACCGCGCAGTCGGTGCTGGCGGCATCCGTCGCAGGCGCCTACCCGCTGCTCGCCGTGGTGCCGAACGTGGTGAAGATGAACTGGGCGCGCGAGGTGGAGCGGTGGACGCCGCAGCGCCGCGCGACCGTCATCCAGGGCGACGGCGACGACATCGACGCGTTCGCCGACGTGTTCATCGTCAACTACGAGATCCTCGATCGTCACCTGTCGTGGCTCGCGACCATCGGTCTGCGGGGCATGGTCGTCGACGAGGCGCACTTCATCAAGAACCTGTCGTCGCAGCGCTCCCAGAACGTGCTGTCGCTGGCCGCGCAGGTGCGTGAGCGCACGCCGGGACACGACCCGCTGATGCTCGCGCTCACGGGTACCCCGCTGATCAACGACGTCGAGGACTTCGACGCCATCTGGCGCTTCCTCGGGTGGACGAACGGCGAGAAGCCGGGACCGGCGCTCATGGAGAAGCTCGACGCGACCGGGTTCACGCCCGCCGACAAGGCGTTCTATCCCGAAGCGCGGGACGCGGTGATCTCGATGGGCATCGTGCGCCGCAAGAAGAAGGACGTCGCGGCCGACCTCCCGGACAAGCTCGTCGCAGATCTGCCGGTGCAGCTCGACGACGAGTTCGGACGCAGCATCCGTCAGGCCGAGCGCGAGCTGGGGGAGCGGCTGGCCGCGCGCTACCGCCGCATCATCGAGGCACGGGGCGATCGCGGGCTCCTTCCCGGCGAGATCGACGACGACATCGTGCGCCTGGTCGCTCAGAACGAGCTCGAGGAGTCGAAGGCCGCGGGCACCGGCGGCGACAACGTCTTCACGATGGTGCGCCGCATCGGTCAGGCCAAGGCGCCGCTCGCGGCCGACTACGCGGCGCAGCTGCAGCGGTCGGTCGGCAAGGTCGTGTTCTTCGCGAAGCACATCGACGTCATGGACCAGGCGGAGGCGCACTTCGCCGCCGCGGGCATCCGCGCGGTGTCGATCCGCGGCGATCAGACCACGACCGTGCGTCAGCAAGCGATCGACGACTTCAACGGCGACCCGGACGTGGGCATCGCGGTGTGCTCGCTGACGGCTGCCGGTGTGGGGCTCAACCTCCAGGCCGCGTCGAACGTCGTGCTCGCCGAGCTCTCGTGGACGGCGGCCGAGCAGACGCAGGCCATCGACCGCGTGCACCGCATCGGGCAGGACGAGCCGGTGACGGCGTGGCGCATCATCGCCGCGCACACGATCGACACCAAGATCGCGGAGCTCATCGACCAGAAGCAGGGCCTCGCGGCCAGGGCGCTGGACGGCGAGGCGACCGAGGAGGCGGCGAGCGAGTCGGTGCAGCTGGCGGCCCTCATGCACCTGCTGCGCGAGGCCCTCGGCGGGAGCTGAGCCTCCGCTAAGAACGCGACTTCTTAACGCCGGATTCGCCTCGGATCGGGCTTCGATCTCAAAGTTCGCGGATTCCGCGGGTCGGGCGCGTCAAGATCCTGGTTTTTCGACGCGTCCGAATGGCGGCGGAGGGCGGCGTGCCGCTAGGGTCGATCCCAGGCACCGTCGCCTTTCCCCCTCCCGACACTCGAACCTCCGAAGGCAGCAGCATGAAGATCGGCATCCTGACGAGCGGCGGCGACTGCCCCGGACTCAACGCGGTCATCCGCGGCATCGTGCTCAAGGGCACCACCACCTACGACCTGGAGTTCGTCGGCATCCGCGACGGCTGGCGCGGGGTCGTCGAGGGCGACTTCATGCCCCTCACCCGGCACGAGGTGAAGGGGCTGTCGAAGGTGGGCGGCACGATCCTCGGCACGAGCCGCACCAACCCGTACGAGGGTGAGCGCGGCGGCGCCGAGAACATCGCCAAGACGCTCTACGGTCACAAGATCGACGGCATCGTGGCGATCGGCGGCGAGGGCACCCTGGCCGCGGCCGACCGGCTCGCGAAGGACGGCATCAAGGTGCTCGGCGTCCCGAAGACGATCGACAACGACCTGCGCGCCACCGACTACTCGTTCGGTTTCGACACCGCGGTGAACATCGCGACCGACGCCATGGACCGTCTGCGGACGACCGGCGATTCGCACCAGCGGTGCATGGTCGCCGAGGTCATGGGCCGTCACGTCGGCTGGATCGCACTGCACGCCGGCATGGCCGCCGGTGCCCACGTGATCTGCATCCCCGAGGTCCCCATGTCCATCGACGAGATCACCGAGCTGGTCACGCGGGCACACGACCGCGGCCGCGCTCCGCTGGTCGTAGTGTCGGAGGGCTTTACGCTCACGGGCATGGAGGAGGCCTACAGCGACAAGGGCCTCGACGCCTTCAACCGCCCGCGCCTCGGCGGGATCGGCGACCTGCTGGCCCCGGAAATCGAGCGGATCACCGGCATCGAGACCCGCGCCACCATCCTGGGTCACATCCAGCGCGGCGGCTCGCCCTCGGCGTTCGACCGCGTGCTGGCCACGCGCCTGGGCCTGCACGCCGCCGACGCGATCGTCGACGGCGCCTGGGGCCAGATGGTGGCGATGCAGGGCACCGACATCGTGCGCGTGCCCTTCGCGGATGCGCTGGGCGAGCTGAACACGGTGCCGCGCTACCGCTACGACGAGGCCGCCGCGCTGTTCGGCTGACCCGCCGCGGCTCTGGCGTCGGCGAGGCCGAGCGTGTCGAGCAGCCAGGCGAGCTCGAACGCGCGCTCACGCCAGGAGTTGTAGCGCCCGCTCACGCCCCCGTGCCCGGCGACCATCTCGCACTTGAGGAGCACGTCGGTCGCCCCGGCCTCGCGGAGCCGGGCCACCCACTTGGCCGGCTCGACGTACAGCACTCGCGTGTCGTTGAGTGATGTCACGGCGAGGATCCGCGGGTAGTGCACACCCTCGCGCACGTTCTCGTACGGCGTGTACGACTTCATGTAGGCGTACACCTCTGCGTCGTGCAGCGGGTCGCCCCACTCGTCCCACTCGATCACGGTGAGGGGAAGCGACGGGTCGAGGATCGTGGTCAGGGCGTCGACGAACGGCACCCCGGCGAGCACTCCGGCGAACAACTCGGGGGCCAGGTTCGCGACCGCGCCCATCAGCAGGCCGCCCGCACTGCCGCCCTCGGCGACCAGCTGCGCGGGCGTCGTCGTGCCCTCCGCGACCAGGTGCCGTGCGCACGCGACGAAGTCCGTGAAGGTGTTGCGCTTGTGCAGCAGCTTCCCCTCCTCGTACCACTGCCGTCCCATCTCGCCGCCGCCGCGCACGTGGGCGACCGCGAAGACCACGCCGCGGTCGAGCTCCGACAGCCGCGCCACGGAGAACCCCGGGTCGATCGAGTGCTCGTACGAGCCGTAGCCGTACAGGTGCACGGGGCGCGCCTCAGCACCCGGCTCCCCGAACGACCGCTTCCAGACGAGCGAGATCGGCACGCGGGTGCCGTCTTCCGCGGTCGCCCACTCGCGGCGCTGGCCGTAGGCGGAGGGCTCATAGCCGCCCAGGACGGCCACCTGCTTGCGCAGCACGAGCTCGCGCGTGGCGAGTTCGAGCTCGTACACAGTGCCTGGCGTCACGAAGGAGGTGTAGCCGAGCCGGAGGAAGGGGGCGTGCCACTCGGGGTTGCCGCTCACGCCGGCGGAGTAGAGCGGCTCGTCGAAGCGGAGTTCCTCGACCGCATCGGTCGCGTAGTCGAGCAGGCCGACCCGTTCGAGCCCCTCGCTGCGGTACTCCACGGTGGCGAAGTCCCGGAACGCATCGACCCCGAGGAGTCGCCGTCCCGGCTCGTGGGGGAGGATCACGCGTCGCTCGCCCTGCGGGTCCGCGACGGTCACCGACACGAGCTCGAAGTCCAGGGCGCCGTCGTTGTGCAGGATCAGCAGTCGGTCCTCGCCGTCGACCACGGCGTGCTCCAGCGAGTACTCCACACCCTCGCGACGCGGCCACACCAGCTGCGGCTCCGCGGTGATGTCGCCGGACAGGTCGACCAGGCGCTCCTCGCTCGTGATGCTCGACCCGACCGCGATCACGAGGTACCGGCGGCTGCGGGTGATCCCGGCGCCGAGCCAGAACTTCTCGTCCGGCTCGTGGAACAGCCGCACGTCGTCCGCGACGGGGGTGCCGAGGCGGTGCAGCCACAGGGTGTCCGGGCGCCAGGCCTCGTCGCGCGTGGTGTAGAGCACCCCCGTGCCGTCGGGGGTGAAAAAGGCGCTGCCGGTGTTCGGGATCTCGTCGTCGAGCGTGGTGCCCGTCGCGAGATCGCGTACGCGCACGGTGTAGAGCTCGTCGCCCTCGAAGTCGGTGGACCACAGGAGCTTCGTCGCGTCATCCGTGGTGTCGAAGGCTCCGAGCGAGAAGAACTCGTGGCCCTCCGCCTCGGCGTTGCCGTCCAGCAGCACGACCTCGCCGGGCACCGGGACGCCGGGCTCCAGGCGCGGGGGAGTCCAGTCGTCGGGTTCCGCGGCCGCGCGGCAGTGGATCGCGTACTGCGCGCCCTCCTCGGTGCGGCTGTAGTACCACCAGTCGCCGCGGCGGGTCGGCACCGACAGATCCGTCTCCTGCACGCGGCCCTTGATCTCCTGGAACAGGGTCTCGCGCAGTCCGGCCAGGTGGGCGGTCTCGGCCTCGGTGTGGGCGTTCTCGGCCTCGAGATGAGCGATGACCTCGGGGGAGTCCTTCTCGCGCAGCCATTCGTAGGGGTCTTCCACGGTGTCCCCGTGGTGCGTGCGGAACGTCGGACGGCGGGCGGCGATCGGGGCGTCAGTCACCGCTCCACGCTATCCCAGGTCGAGTTGACCGGCACGGGGGACGGTGGGAGGATTTACCGGGGCCGGTAAACGGAAGTCAAACCCACGGTGAACTCTTCGTTCGTCACGTCGATCCCGTCGACATTCCCTTTCCTCAAGACCGAAAGCGAACGGTGGAAACCGCAGCCCTCATTGTTGTGCTCGTCATCGCGCTGGCACTCTTCTTCGACTTCACGAACGGCTTTCACGACACCGCCAACGCGATGGCCACTCCCATCGCGACCGGTGCCCTGAAGCCCAAGACCGCGGTGCTGCTGGCCGCCGTGCTCAACCTCGTCGGTGCCTTCCTGTCCACGGAGGTGTCGAAGACCATCTCGGGCGGCATCATCCGCGAGGATGCGATCCTCGAGGCGGGGGCGCAACTGTTCCTGTCGCTCATCTTCGCCGGACTCATCGGTGCGATCACGTGGAACATGCTCACCTGGCTGCTCGGCCTGCCGTCGAGCTCCTCGCACGCGCTGTTCGGCGGCCTGATCGGCGCCACGCTCGTCGGCGCGGGCCTCGGCGGCATCGACTTCGGCGCAGTGCTGTCGAAGATCGTGCTCCCCGCGCTGATCGCCCCGATCACGGCGGGCATCATCGCGTTCGCGGCCACCAAGATCGCGTACTCGGTCACGCGCCGCTACGACGGCAAGCCGGACGGACGCGACGGCTTCCGCTGGGGTCAGATCTTCACGTCCTCGCTGGTCGCGCTGGCGCACGGCACGAACGACGCGCAGAAGACCATGGGTGTCATCACCCTGGCCATGATCACGATCGGCTGGCAGTCGGGAGCCCACCACGAGCCCGAGCTGTGGGTGATCGTCGCGTGCGCCTTCACGATCGCGCTCGGCACGTACCTCGGCGGGTGGCGCATCATCCGCACGCTCGGCAAGGGGCTGACCGATGTCAAGCCGGCGCAGGGCTTCTCCGCCGAGAGTTCGACCGCGGCCACGATCCTCGCGTCCAGCGCGCTGGGCTTCGCGCTCTCCACGACCCAGGTGGCGTCCGGCTCGGTCATCGGCTCGGGGCTGGGTCGCCGCGGCTCGACCGTGCGGTGGCGGACGGCCGGACGCATCGGCGTCGGCTGGCTGCTGACGCTGCCGGCCGCCGGCGGTGTCGGCGCCCTCGCGGCCCTGCTGGTCGTGTGGCTCGGCCCCTGGGGCGTCGCGATCGATGCGGTCCTTGCGCTCGCGATCATCCTGGGCCTGTTCCTGCGTTCGCGGCGCAACGCGGTCACGCACGCGAACGCGATGAGCGATGTGGCGGAGTCGGGTCTCGCGATCGAGCTGCCGGACACGCCCCCGCCCACGCGCCGTCAGCAGCGCATCGAGCGCGCGAAGGCCGAGGCCAAGGCGCGTGCCGAGGCCAAGGACCGCGCGAAGGCCGAGGCGAAGAACAAGGCCAAGAAGAAGGCGGAGGCCAAGGCCGGTGCCAAGGCGGCGAAGACCGGCGCTGCACCCGTCGCCCCGCCCCCGGCCCCGGCACCGGAGTCGGCCGCCGACGAGGCCACGATCACGCGGAACGGGGACTCGGCATGAGCGTCACGATCGACTGGCTCGCGTTCTTCCAGGTGTTCGCCGCCGCCCTCATCGGCGCTGCTGCCATCGTCACCTTCTACGCGCTGGGACTGCGGCTCCTGGTCCGCAGCGGCCGGGCCCCCGTCGTGAGCCCCGCCGAGTTCACCGACGCGATCACCGTGATCTCCGAGAAGGAACTCAAGCGCGCGGCCAAGCAGGCGGCCAAGGCGGCGAAGAAGAGCCCGCTCACCGAGGGACAGAAGACTCTCGCGCTCGTGGGTGCCTACGCGTGCTTCGTGCTGTGCGGTGCGGCGGTCATCGGCGGCATCCTCCTCCTCGTCCTCGGACACTGAGACCCCGCGGCCCTGGCGCGTCCGGACCCGGCGTCGGGGCGTGACCCTAGGCTGAGGTCATGTCCGCGGCACCCGGAACCCCGTACGTCTTCGGCAGGCACGACCCGGCCTCCCACGTCCTGATCCACGTGAGCGACCCGCACTTCCTCGCGGGAGGGGCACTGCTCGGCGGGAGCTACGACGTGCAGGCCTCGTTCGACCGCACCCTCGCGGCGATCCGCGCCGTGCATCCGGCGCCTGCAGCCATCGTGGTCACGGGCGACCTCGCAGACCTCGGTGAGCCCGACGCGTACCGGCGACTGCGAGCCGCGCTCGAGCCGGTCGCCGCGGACCGGGGCACACCGATCGTGTGGGTCGCGGGCAACCACGACGAACGCCCCGCGCTGCGCCGTGAGCTTCTCGACCGGGAGCCGACGGAGGAGCCGGTGACGGGCGTGTGGGAGCTGGACGGACTGCGGCTCATCGCGCTCGACACGAGTGTCCCCGGATGGCACCACGGAGACCTCGACCCCGGTCAGCTCGAGTGGCTGGCCGGACTGCTCGCGGAGCCGGCGCCGCACGGCACGCTGCTGGCGATGCACCACCCGCCGCTGCCGAGCCACCTGCCGCTGTTCGACATCCTCGAGCTGCGCCACCAGGACGAGCTCGCGGAGGTGATCCGCGGCACCGACGTGCGGGGGATCCTCGCGGGACACCTGCACTACTCCTCGCACGGGGTGTTCGCCGGCGTCCCGGTGAGCGTGGCCTCGGCGACCTGCTACACGATGAACGTCGCCCGGCCGGCACCCGACGTGAACGGCATGGACGCGGCGCAGTCGTTCCAGCTCGTGCATGTGTATCCCGACACGATCACCCACACCGTCGTCCCGGTGGTCGACGCTCCCACGGGCGACTTCTTCTCCTCCGAGTGGCTGGAGCGGATGGCCGCCCTCACGCCGGAGCAGCGGCTCGACGCGTTCTCCCGGAAACCGCCGCGCCGACCGGCGTAGACTGGTCGCATCCCCCACTTTTCCATTCGCCACGACCCACGAGGATGTGACATGGCTTCTGCCGCGCCTGCACTTACACGTACCGAGACCGATTCGCTGGGGAGCATGGAGATCCCCGTCGACGCCTACTGGGGGATCCACACGGCCCGCGCCGACGCGAACTTCCCGATCTCCAAGCGGCCGATCTCCGTGTACCCCGACCTGGTGATCGCTCTGGCGATGGTCAAGCAGGCCAGTGCGCGGGCGAACAAGGAGATCGGCGTGCTCGATGCCGAGCGTGCCGACCTGATCGACCGCGCGGCGCAGCGGGTGATCGACGGCGAGTTCCACGAGCAGTTCACGGTCGGCGTCATCCAGGGCGGTGCCGGCACCTCGACCAACATGAACGCGAACGAGGTCATCACCAACATCGCGCTCGAGATGGCCGGACGCGAGAAGGGCGACTACGCGTTCCTCTCGCCGATCGACCACACCAACCGCAGCCAGTCCACCAACGACGTGTACCCGACGGCGGTCAAGATCGGGTTGTCGCTCACGCTGCGGTCGCTGCTCGACGAGCTCGACGCCCTGCGCATCGCGTTCCTGGGCAAGGCGAGCGAGTTCCACGACATCCTCAAGGTCGGGCGCACCCAGCTGCAGGACGCGGTGCCGATGACGCTCGGCCAGGAGTTCCACGGCTTCGCCACGACGCTGGGGGAGGACCACAGCCGTCTCACCGAGAACGCCTCGCTCATGTTCGAGATCAACATGGGTGCCACGGCGATCGGTACCGGCATCACCACGCACGTCGACTACGCGCCGGCCGTGCTCAAGCACCTGCGCGAGATCACGGGGCTCGACCTGGAGACGGCGACCGACCTCGTGGAGTCCACGAGCGACACCGGCGCCTTCATGTCGTTCTCGTCGTCGCTCAAGCGCAACGCCATCAAGCTCTCGAAGATCTGCAACGACCTGCGCCTGCTCTCGTCGGGTCCGCAGGCGGGCCTCGGCGAGATCAACCTCCCCGCCCGCCAGGCCGGCTCGAGCATCATGCCGGGCAAGGTGAACCCGGTGATCCCCGAGGTCGTGAACCAGGTCGCGTTCGCCGTCGTCGGCGCGGACACCACGGTGACCATGGCGGTCGAGGGCGGACAGCTGCAGCTCAACGCGTTCGAGCCGGTCATCGCGCACTCGATCTTCCAGTCCATCACCTGGATGCGTCAGGCCATGTGGACCCTGCGGGTGAACTGTGTCGAGGGCATCACCGCCAACCGCGACCGCCTCGGGGCGATGGTGGGCGCGTCGGTCGGCGTGATCACGGCGCTCACCCCCTTCATCGGCTACGCCGCCGCGGCCGCGCTCGCGAAGACCGCACTGCTCACCAACCGCAACGTCGCCGATCTGGTGGTCGAGGCGGGCCTCATGTCGCGCGACGAGGTGACCAAGCAGCTCTCGCCCGCGCGCCTGTCGGGCCTCGAGGCCGTGACGGCGGCCATCCCGATCGTCACGCCCGACGACCTCATCCAGATCTGACCTGCGGCACGCCGAACACGCAGAAGGGGACGGGAGCCGCGGCTCCCGTCCCCTTCCGCGTGTCCGGTGTCAGTCGAGGATGCGGCAGTGCGTGGTGAGCTCGCCGATCCCGTCGATGCCGACCGTGACCGTCGAGTGGTCGCGGAGGAAGATCTGCGGGTCGCGCGAGTAGCCCGCACCGCCGGGGCTGCCGGTGGAGATGAGCGTCCCGGGCAGCAGCGTGAGCGACTGCGACAGATGCGCGATCAGCTTCGCGACCGAGCGCACCATCTGGTCGGTGCTCGCGTCCTGCACCGTGTGCCCGTCGACGACCGTCCAGATGTGGAGGTCCTGCGGATCGGGCACCTCGTCGGCCGTGACCGCGAAGGGACCGGTGGGCGTGAAGCCGTCGAACGACTTGCAGCGCGACCACTGCGCCTCGGAGAACTGGATGTTCCGCGCGGTGATGTCGTTCACCACGGTGTATCCCCACACGTGCGACAGTGCGTCGGCTTCGCTCACGTCTTTCGCGGGGGTGCCGATCAGCACGCCGAGCTCGGCCTCGTAGTCGACGGCTTCGCTGAGGCTGCGCGGCCAGGAGGTGACGTGATCGTGCCCGGTGAGGGAGTTGGGCCACAGTGTGAACACCGTGGGCGCGGCGTCGGTCTTGAGTCCGAGCTCGCTGGAGTGCGCGGCGTAGTTGAGGCCGACCGCGAGCACGGCGGGCGGGGCGAGCACGGCGGAGTCGAAGCTCCAGTCACCCAGCGGGTGACGCGGAGCGGTGCCGTCGGCCAGGGCGGTGCGCAGCTCGTCGAGGGCGACGTCACCCCGCTCGATCAGCTGCTGCAGTGTGGCAGGAGCGTCGGACAGGAGATCGGAGACGAGGATGGCGTCCGTGTCGTCCACCACGGCGAGGACCGCGCGGGGGGAGTCGGGACGGCGCAGATGAGCGAACCGCATGGTTCTACGCTACCGGGTGGCTGCGGCGGGGCGGATGGAGGACTCGACCAGACCCGGGCGGTATTGCTTGTGCCCCATAAGCTTTGGCTATGACTTTCGGAGGACCGGCCGACCCCCAGCAGCCCGGGCGATACACGCCGCCGCCCGCCCAGCAGCCCACCCCGTCGGCGTACTCCGCGGCCCAGTATGCGCAGTCGCCATATCTGCCGGCGGCGTACGGGCAGCAGCCCGGCTACGCGTCCGCACTGGCGCAGCCGACGCCGTACACCCCGCCGGCGCCGGTCGCGCCGTCGCCGGCGGAGTCGCTGCCCGCCCTGCCGGTGACCACGAAGAAGGGCAGGACGGTCTCGCTGTGGCTGTTCGCCTTCCTCGGGTTCCTGCTCCTGGCGCTGATCGGCTACTTCGGCTGGGCGCTGGGGCCGACGGCGTCGGCCGTGGGGCTCGTTCTCGCGCTGATCCCCCTGGCGATCGTGTTCCTCGGGGTGCGGATGATCGACCGATGGGAGCCGGAGCCGAAGCGTCTCGTGATCTTCGCGATCGCGTGGGGCGCGGTGGCGGCGGTCGGCCTCACTCTCCTGGTCGACGTCGGGATGACGATCCTGCTCGGCCCGGTGCCGGAGGCGGTGGCGGCGGTCGTACAGGCGCCGATCGTGGAGGAGTTCTGGAAGGGCCTCGGAGTGTTCCTGGTCTTCCTGCTCGCCCGCCGTTCGTTCGACGGCCCGGTCGACGGCGTGGTGTACGGCGCGCTGGTGGGGGCCGGGTTCGCGTTCACCGAGAACATCCAGTACTTCGCGGTCAGCCTGATCGAGGGTGGCGGCGAGCAGCTCGGCGCCACGTTCGTGGTGCGCGCGCTGCTGTCGCCCTTCGCGCACGCCATGTTCACGTCGCTGACGGGGTTCGCGATCGGCCTCGTCGCGCGCCGGCACGCCTCCGCCGGGGCGGCCCTCGGCGCGGGACTGCTCGGGTGGTTCGGCGCGGTCTTCCTGCACGCGCTGTGGAACGGCTCGGCGACCTTCGCGGACTTCTTCGGCCTCTACTTCACGCTGCAGGTCCCGCTGTTCATCGGCTTCATCCTGGGCATCATCGCGCTGCGGCGGGAGGAGGCGCGGCTCACGAGGGCGCGGCTCGCCGAGTACGCCGCCGCGGGCTGGTTCACGCCGGAGGAGGTCACGATGCTCGCGACGCCGTCCGGTCGCAAGGCGGGATTGACGTGGGCGGCGCAGCTGCGCGGCGACCGTCGTCCGCTCATGCGCGAGTTCATCAAGGACGCGACGGCGCTGGCGGCGGTGCGGCAGCGGGCGATCACCGGCCGCGACCCGCTGGCGGTCGAGGACGAGCGGGCGCTGCTGATCCGCACGCGCGCGACGAGGGCCGCGCTGCTGGCCTACTGATCCGCCCTGAGCAAGACTCAGCGCCCGGTGCTGCGGCGATGCCTGCATGTCTCCCGGGCGCTGAGTTGATCTGCCACCAGGGTGCACCCGGCCCCTCGGACGTGTCAAGGGGCAGGGCGCGAGGCCACCCGCCCGGTCGAGGTGTTCGCTGTGAGCAGGTCCCGTCGCGTTGACCGGGCGCGCGCGGGTCCGCTTGGATGGAGCCATGACTGATCGCACGAAGCCCGAGTTCGACGCCCCGACCGCTCCTGCCCCCGCAGAGCTGGTCATCCGCGACATCATCGAGGGTGATGGTGCCGAGGCCAAGCCCGGTGACACGGTGACCGTCCACTACGCCGGTGTGGAGTTCGAGTCCGGCGAGGAGTTCGACTCCTCGTGGGGCCGTGGCGAGACCATCCAGTTCCCGCTGCGCGGCCTGATCCAGGGCTGGCAGGACGGCATTCCCGGCATGAAGGTCGGCGGACGCCGCGAGCTGATCATCCCGCCGCACCTGGCCTACGGTCCGGTCGGCGGCGGACACTTCCTGTCCGGCAAGACGCTGATCTTCATCATCGACCTCGTCGCCGTGGGCTGATCCCGACGCGACATCTCGAGCGCCTCTCCTCTCGCCAGGAGGGGCGTTCTGTCTTTCCGGAACGCGTGTGCATGCACGGGAATACATTCGCGTGAATGTAGGTTGGGCTGGAGGACGCCGCGATCGCGGCCCTGTCCGTACGCCGCCTCCGCGCGGCCGATTCTCCGAGGAGAAACCCATGACCAGCATCGACATCCCCGGCTACCGCCCCGGCACCTGGGTCCTCGACCCCGCGCACAGCGAGGTCACCTTCAGCGTCCGTCACATGATGATCTCGAAGGTGCGCGGCACGTTCGGCGTGAAGAGCGCGACGCTCGTGGCTCCGGAGAACCCGCTCGAGGCCAAGGTCGAGGCGAGCGTCGACGTGACGTCGGTGGACACGAAGGACGAGGGCCGCGACCAGCACCTCCGCTCGGCGGACTTCTTCGACACCGAGAACTACCCCACGATGGAGTTCGTGTCGACCGGTGCGCGCGTCGAGGGCGGCGACCTGCTGGTCGACGGCGACCTCACGATCCGCGGCATCACGAAGCCGGTCACGTTCGAGCTCGACTTCGGCGGCTTCGGCAGCGACCCGTGGGGCAACTACAAGGCGGGCGCCTCGGCGAAGACGGTCATCAACCGCGAGGACTTCGGCCTCACCTGGAACGCGGCGCTCGAGACCGGCGGCGTGCTCGTGGGCAAGGACGTCACGATCAACCTCGACCTGCAGGGAGCGCTGCAGCAGGACTGATCACCGCACGGCTTCAGGAACCCCGGGTCCGTCAGGGCTCGGGGTTCTCTGCGTCATAGGAGCGGAAGCGGCGGTTGCGCCCGGCGATCAGCGCGACCAGCGCGATCACCAGGATCCCGCCGAGCAGGGGAGGGAACCACAGCGTCGTGAGCGTGGCGAGCGTGCCGGCGTAGAGGGCGCCGATGCGCGGGCCCCCGGCGACCACCACGATGAACAGCCCCTGCAGGCGTCCGCGCATGGTGTCCGGCACGGCCGCCTGCATCATCGTGTTGCGGTAGATCGAGCTGACGTTGTCGGAGGCGCCGGACAGCGCGAGGGCCACGCAGGCGGCGATGATCAGTCCGACGTGGGGTGTGTCCTCGTCGGCGGGGGAGGAGAAGGCGCCCACGAGCAGCACCACACCGAACAGCAGGATCGATGCGCCATAGGCCTCGACCGCGCGTGCGATCCCGCGACCGTGCCAGCGGTACTGCACGACCCGGCCCGAGAACAGGCTCGAGGCGAAGGTGCCCACCGCCACAGCTGCGGTGAGGATGCCGGTGGTGACCGCGCCGCCGCCCAGCAGCAGCGTGCCCAGTGCGGGGAAGAGGACGAGGGGCTGGCCGAAGGTCATCGCGACGATGTCGACGACGTACTGCATCCGGATGTTGCTCGCGCGGCGGAGGAAGCGCCAGCCGTCGACGAGCGAGGCGAGACCGGGGCGGACGATCTCGCCTTCCGGCCGCACCGACGGCAGTGTCCATAGGCCGAGGAACATCGACAGCATCAGCACGACGTCGATCGAGTAGGTCCAGCCGTAGCCCGTGAGGGCGACCAGCAGGCCGGCCAGGGCAGGACCGGCCATGACCGTCAGCCCGAAGGCGACACCGTTGAGCGCTGACGCCGCGGCGAGCTGTTCACGAGGGATGAGGCGGGGGACGATCGCCGTGCGCGTGGCCATGCCGACCGAGTTGGCGGCCGAGTTGATCATGCTCAGCGCATACAGCCACCAGATCGTCTCGGCGCCGGTCCACGTGAGCGCCGCGAGGAGAGCGGTGGAGGCGAACGTCACGGTGGCGGCGATGAGGGCGACGCGACGGCGATCGAAGGCGTCGGCGAGCATGCCGCCGTACAGGCCGGCCAGGACCATCGGCAGGAGCCCGGCCACCGCGATCATCGACACCGCGAACGTGCTCCCGGTGAGCGCGAACACGTGCAGCATCACCGTGACGATCGTGAGCTGGCCGCCGATGCCCGCGAGCGTCGAGCCGATCCACATGCGTGCGAAAGCGGGGCTGATCCGCAGCGGCGTCAGGTCGATCAGATGTCCTCGTCCCGCGTTCACGCCACGCACCTCTCCCGCACTCCTCGAGCGTAGTGGAGTGCGCGGGAGCGCTGGTCGGCCGTGTCGCTCGGGGCTCGCCCGGGCTGGTAGACTCGTCAGGTTGCCGTTCGATCGGCCGCGGATAAAGAGAGCTCACGCATCAGGCGTCGGGCGCCGCGCAACAAGCAGAGAGGGGATCGAATCTATGGCACTGGAAGCAGACGTCAAGAAGGCGATCATCGAAGAGTACGCGACGCACCCCGGTGACACCGGATCCCCCGAGGTGCAGGTCGCAATGCTGACGCAGCGCATCAAGGACCTCACCGAGCACCTCAAGGAGCACAAGCACGACCACCACTCGCGTCGTGGTCTGTTCCTGCTCGTGGGTCAGCGCCGTCGTCTGCTCGGCTACCTCCAGGACATCGACATCGAGCGTTACCGTTCGCTGATCGAGCGTCTCGGACTCCGCCGATAAGGCAGAGCGAACCCAGCGTTCAATCGCGCAGAACATTCTTGAGAAGGCCGCCCCACGGTGTGGGGCGGCCTTCGTCGTGTGCAGATGTGTTGTAGCTCTGGTTGCCACCCGTGCAACTTTCCGATAGGAAAGTCATGGAGCTTTCCAAGTGGAAAGCGGGGAAGTCGCCATGGAGCAGAAACCGATCGCAGGCCAGGACGCTCTGGTGCCCCCGGACTCGGAGACGGCCCGGCGGTACCTCGAGGCGGCGGAGGCGGTGGTGGACCGCCGCGAACATGCAGTCGACCGACGTGCTCTCGCCCGGCTGCAGATCGGCAACGCCGTGGTCATGGCTGCGTATTTCGTCGCCTTCGCGCTTGTTCTCCGGCGAGACGACGTGCTGGCGTCGCAGATCGTGCTGTTCACCCTTCTGGTCTGGGGACAGCTGTCCACGGGGATGGCGCAGCGCACGGGCATGCAGTGGCGGATGACGCGTTCGCGGTGGCCGCTGCTGGTCGGCGGCGCAGCGATCATCATCGGTGCGCTCGTGGTGTTCGGCTTCGCTGCTCTCGATACGCGACTTCCTGTCGGGGTGGTGCTCATCCCGGCAGTCACGGTGCTCGTCGGAGTCGGAGGGCATGGCGTCGCGCGGCTCATACGGGCTGCGGGCGACCTGGGTCGTCCCCGTCCGGCTCCCCGTTCGTTGCCGCACCGGCTTCGATGGGGCACCGTCCTCATAGGCGTCGCGTTCGCCGTGCTGACGATGCTCGCAGGATCGCCGGACGACGTGCTGAGGAGCATCATCACCCTGCTCGTGATGCTGTGCCTCGTGGGGTGGATCGCCGCCTCCGCCTCAGACTTCGGTCTACCCGCAGTCGGCGCGTCCTGGCGCTGGCCGCACATCACTGTCTTCTTCATCGCCGCCTGCATGCCCGTCGGCATCGTCCTGGGATCCGGATCGCTCGGCAACGCAGGACTCGTCGGCGTGTGCGCGGGCGCCGGCGTGCTCGCGTCCTTCGTGGCGGTCTCCTTCGTCGCGGGGCACGGCGAACGTGCGTGAGCCCGCGTCTGTCCCACACCCGCGCACGCGGCTGGACGACAACTTTGCCTCGCCCATCCGGTTCTCCCTCATGGCCGGACTGGGCGACGGGATGGAACTCGACTTCGCGGCCCTGCGGGAGATGCTGCAGTGCGGCGACTCGCCCCTGAGCAAGGCGATCGCGCACCTGCAGGCCGCCGGGTACGTGGTCGCGCGCAAGGGCGCGGTCGGGGGGCGCTCGCGCACCTGGGTGCGTTCGACGAAGGCAGGGCGCGATGCCTTCGCCGCGCACCTTCAGGCACTGCGTGAGATCGTGGCCCTCGGTGCCGGGCAGGAACTGTGACGCCCGTCAGACGGTCACGAGGTCGGGGTGATGGATCGCCGCGACATCGGGGTGCGCACGAAGCCGGGACTTAAGCGCGTTCTCGCCGTAGGTCGCGTGGATCGGATTTCCCGGGTCATCGGTGACCCCGGTCGCCTGAGCGGCGAGGTCGGCGGGGAGCTCGAGCAGCGGGAGCTGCTGATCGAGTGCGGGGTTGAAGAAGAACGGGATCGAGATGCGCTCCTCGGGTGCCCGCGGTGAGATCACGCGGTGGTTCGTTGCCTTGAGGTAGCCGCCGGTGGCATACTCCAGCAACTCTCCGATGTTGACGACGAATGCGCTGGACACCGGGGGAGCCGAGACCCACTCGCCGTCACGCTCGACCTGGAGGCCCCCCTTTCCGGGCTCGACCCACAACAGCGTCAGCACACCGGAGTCCTTGTGCGCTCCGACGCCCTGCTGTGGTTCCGGCTCGTCCGTGCCCGGGTATCGCACGATCTTGATCAGGGTCGACGGATCGCGGAACGTCTCGTCGAAGTAGGTCTCGTCCGCGCCGAGAGTGACAGCCCAGGCGCGCAGGAGTTTGCGTGCGATCTCTGTCAGGGAGTCGTGCCACTCCGCGACCACGGCCTGGAGCTCGGGCTGGGCCGCTGGCCACAGGTTCGGGCCGATCAGGCGGTTGAAGGCGGGGCCGTCGCTCACGGGCTCGCGCTCCGGGCCGATGTCGATCTGCTCGCGCCAGTCGACCTTGCCCTGGGTCCGCTCGCCGCCGACTCGGGTGTAGCCGCGGAAGTGGGGGCTGTTGACGTTCTCGATCGCGAGCTTGTCCTCTTCGGGGAGGGCGAAGAAGTCGAGTGCGGCGCGGTGCAGGCGCGCCTCCAGCTCGGGAGAGACGCCGGTGCCGGTGAGGTAGAAGAAGCCGACGTCGTGGGTCGCGGCACGCAGCTCGTCGCGGAACCGCGCCGCGGCCTCGGGGCCCTGGTCGAGCTGGGAGAGGTCAAGGATCGGGAGCGAGAGTTCAGCCATGGACCGAGGGTATGTCGAGGTTCTCGGACCGCGGGCGAGTGTTGCGTCGCGTTACTCGGGCGGGTGTCCCGGCACCGGCGGATGTCATCCGGTCGGGGGAACGGGTGTCGCGGTGCTAGAGTCTCGTTGGTAAGGGATGCCTTACCTCAGTCTTCATCAGAGGGACACCGTCCGTGCTCGCCACCTTCCTCATCGGCCTCCGCGAGGGGCTCGAAGCCGCACTCGTCGTCGGCATCCTCGTCGCCTACCTGCGGCGTCTCGACCGGCGTGATGCGCTCCCGAAGCTCTGGGCGGGCGTCGGTCTCGCGGTCGGTCTCGCTCTGGCCATCGGCGCGGTCCTCACCTTCGGCGCGTACGAGCTCACGTTCACCGCCCAGGAGCTGATCGGCGGCGGGCTGTCCCTGCTCGCGGTCGCGATGGTCACCTGGATGATCTTCTGGATGCAGCGGGCCGGACGCACGATGAAGGCGACCCTGGAGGGCGGCGTCGACCGTGCGCTCACCGCGGGCGGACTCTGGGCGCTCGTCGCGATCGGCTTCGTCTCCGTCGCCAGGGAGGGTATCGAGACCACCCTGCTGCTGTGGTCGATGGTGCAGTCGTTCGGCGACGCGCCCTCCGCGCTGCTGGGTGCGCTGCTCGGTCTGCTCGCCGCGGTGGCCCTCGGCTGGCTGATCTCGCGGGGCGCGCTGCGCCTCGACCTGCGCCGGTTCTTCGCCTGGACCGGCGGGTTCCTCGTGATCGTCGCCGCCGGCGTGCTCGCGTACGCCGTCATGGATCTGCAGGAGGCGGGGGCGCTGCCCGGTCCGTTCACGGCCGCCGCGCCGATCGACGCGGCCACCGGCGCGGTCGCCGTGGGGGCGGCCGGCTTCCCGTTCGGCTGGGCCTTCGACGTGTCGTCGGGGATCGCCCCCGGCGGCCCTCTCGCCGCCGTGCTGCAGGCCACCATCGGCTTCATGCCGGCCATGACCTGGCTCCAGGTGACCGCCTGGGTCCTCTACCTCGCCATCGTCGGCACGTTCTACGTGCGTGGCCTCCGCCCGCGGCGTCGCTCCGCGGCACCGACGCCGCGCCCTCGCACCAAGGCGACCCCTCTCTCACAGCAAGGAGCAGCATGACCATCTCGTCCCGGTCCCTGGGGGTGCTGGCCGTGACCGGCGCAGCCGTCCTCGTCCTGAGCGGCTGCGTCGCGAAGGAGGACACCGCGGCCACGGCCGCCTTCGAGGTGTCGTCCACCGACTCCGACTGCGCGGTCTCGGCCGCCACCGCGGAGAGCGGCACCCTCACGTTCGACGTCTCGAACGACACCGACCAGGTGTCGGAGTTCTACCTGCTCGCGGACGACGGCCTGCGCATCGTCGGCGAGGTCGAGAACATCGCGCCGGCGGCGTCGCGTACGCTCACGGTCGTGGTGCAGCCCGGTGACTACTTCACGCTGTGCAAGCCGGGCATGGTGGGCGACGGCGTGGGCAAGGCCGCCTTCGCCGTCACGGGCGACCCGGTGGCCGTCGACGGGCCGGACGCCGAGCAGAAGACGAAGGCGGTCGACCTGTACGCGGCGTTCGTGAAGGATCAGGTCGGTCAGCTCGTGCCGGCGGTGGAAGAGCTCGTGGCCGCCTACGAATCCGGCGACGACGCGACCGCCCGCACGCTGTTCCCGCAGACCCGCGCCTTCTACGAGCGCATCGAGCCCGTGGCCGAGGCCCTGGGCGACCTCGATCCGCGCATCGACTTCCGCGAGGTTGACGCCGTGGCCGACGGGCTCGACTGGACCGGCTTCCACCGCATCGAGAAGGACCTGTGGGTGCCGGCGCAGGACGCCCTCAACGCCGACGGGGAGACGCCCGCGTGGCAGGGCTGGGCCCCGTCCACGCCCGAGGAACGCGCCGACTACGGCGACCTGCTGCTCGCCGACGTGCAGGAGCTGTACGACTACGTGCACTCCGACGACTTCACAACGACCCTGGAAGACCAGGGCATCGCGGGTGTCTCCAATGGCGCGATCGCGCTGCTCGACGAGGTCGCGACCGGCAAGATCTCCGGCGAGGAGGACTGGTGGTCCGGCACCGACCTGTTCGACTTCGCGGCGAACGTCGAAGGCTCCAAGATGGCGTTCTCCCTGGTGCAGGACTTCGCCACGGCGCAGGGCGACGACGGCGCCGCGCTGGTCGACGAGATCGAGTCGCGGTACGCCGCGCTCGAGTCGTCGCTCGCCACGCACGGCTCCCTCGCGGACGGGTTCGTCGGGTACGCCACCCTCACGGCGGACGACAAGCGTGAGCTGACCGACCTGATCAACGCCCTGGCCGAGCCGCTGTCGCAGCTGACCGCGACGGTGCTCGACTGACGGGACCGCAGAGGCGCCGGACATGACCGAGAGCGAACCGATCCGCGAACCGGAGGACCGGGCGGAGGCCGCACGCGTCGACGCTCGCGCGGGGCTGAGCAGGCGCGGACTGCTCGGTCTCGCGGTCGGCGGCGGGGTCGCAGGTCTCGCGGTCGGCCTGGGGGCGGGACTGACCGGCGGCGTCGCGCTCGGACGCGCCCGCGCCGCCGAAGACGCGCAGAACAGCTACGACTTCTTCGGCGTGCACCAGGCCGGCATCACCACGCCCGTGCAGGACCACCTGCACTTCGCGAGCTTCGACATGATGCCGCGCACCGACCGCGACGACCTGATCTCGCTGCTCCAGGACTGGAGCTACGCGGCCTCGCGCCTCACGCAGGGACTCGAGGTCAGCGCGAGCGGTGCCGTCGGCGGCAGCCCGGAAGCCCCGCCCGACGACACGGGTGAAGCGCTCGGTCTGCCGTCCGCCGGGCTGACCATCACGATCGGGTTCGGTCCGAGCCTGTTCGAGAACGAAGCCGGCGACCGCTACGGCATCGCGGCGCAGCGCCCCGCAGGGCTGGAGCGGCTGCCCGCCTTCCTCGGCGACGACCTCGACCCCGAGATGTCCCACGGCGACCTCTGTGTGCAGGCGTGCGCCGACGACCCGCAGGTGGCGGTGCATGCGATCAGGAACCTCAGCCGGATCGCGTTCGGGCGTGCGCGACTGCGGTGGTCGCAGCTCGGGTTCGGCAAGACGTCCCGCACCACGGCGGCGCAGGCCACGCCGCGCAACCTGTTCGGCTTCAAGGACGGCACCGCAAACATCCTCGCCGACGACACCGCCGCGCTCGACGAGCACGTGTGGGTCTCCGCCGCGGACGATCCGGGCTGGCTCGCGGGCGGCTCGTACCTGGTCGCCCGGCGCATCGCGATGCTGATCGAGACGTGGGACCGGGTGCGACTCTCGGAGCAGGCCACCATCATCGGCCGCGACAAGGGCGAGGGCGCCCCGCTCTCCGGCGGCGACGAGTTCACCGAGCCCGACTTCCACGGCGGCGCGATCGACGCCCACAGCCACGTGCGGCTCGCGCACCCGACGCAGAACGACGGCGTGCGCATCCTCCGCCGCGGCTACAACTACGTGGACGGCAACAACACGCTCGGACGGCTCGACGCCGGGCTCTTCTTCCTGTCGTATCAGCGCGACCCCGCGCAGTTCATCACGCTGCAGCGCCGGCTGGCGACCGACCGCATGAACGAGTACATCCGCCACGTCGGGTCGGGGATCTGGGCGGTGCCGGCCGGCGCGAAGCCCGGCTCCTACGTGGGTGCCGAGCTCTTCGCCTGACTGGCCCTAGGACCCGAGCCGCGCGGCCTCCAGCACCTCGACGACGGACGAGGCCAGCGCATCGGCTCCCGCGTGGTCGTCGGCGCTGATCGTCACCACAGCGTCATCGAGGAAGATCATCAGCTGCCCGTAGGCGCCGTGCAGCCGCCAGGCCCGTCCCGGTCCGCCCCACCCGGCGAGGGCGTAGCGGTCGTAGCCCGGGTTCACGCCGGCGACGACGCCGTCGCGGTGCATCGCATCGATGTGCTCCGGCGACACGAGCCGACGCCCCTCCCACGCGCCGCGGTCGCGGATCAGCCGCCCGGCGCGCGCCATCTCCTCGGTGCGCAGCGCGAGACCGCCGCCCGCCTCGATGCGGCCGTGGGGGCAGCGGGTCCACCGCGCGCCGTGAATGCCGAGCGGCCCGAGCAGGCGGTCGTCGAGGTAGTCGCCCACGTCGCCGACGCGCGCGGCGAGGGCCGCCATGGCGGTGTAGGTGCTGGCATTGGAGTACTGGAAGACGCGCCCGCGGGAGGGGCGCCGCAGGAACTCCGCGGCGAGGTCGGGCCAGTCGGTCAGAAGTGTGGGCGACCAGGGCAGGTCGATCCCGCTCGACATCGACAGGAGGTGGCGCAGCGTCACCCGGTCGACGCCCGGCCCGAGCTCGTGATCGGGGAGGAGGTGCGCCACGGGCTCGTCGAGCGAGACCACGCCGTCGTCGGCGGCGAGAGCCACGGCGAGCACGCACACGCCCTTCGCGACCGACTGGATGTCCTCTCGCACGTCCGGTGCCCAGCGGTGTTCGGCGGTCCCGTCGCCCGCGCGCACGTGGAGGCCGTGTGCGCGGAAGCCCGTGTCCTCGATGATCGCGACCAGGCTGTCCTTTACGGAGAGGGCGTCGGCTCCGGGGGCGCCGCTCATCGGGGACGACGCGAGCCGGTCGGGTCGTTCCTGCGACCCTCGCGCGCGGCGAGCTCGGGATCGGAGAACAGCCAGCGCGGGCGCGGCTCCACGAGCGGGCGGAACAGCCGTCGCACGGGCTTGGTAGCCAGCAGCAGCGCGAGGACCACCGAGAGCGCGGTCACGAGCGGCAGCCAGAACCACGTCGGCTCGAGGTCGCGCAGCACACCGCTCTCCCGGAAGGGATAGAGCACGAACGAGTGCAGCAGGTAGACGTACATCGTGTACTGGCCGAAGGTCGTCCACCAGTACGAGCCGCGCGGGATCAGCGCGAAGAACGCCGCGCACAGGACGACGGCGAGCAGCATGAGGGCGACCCGGATCGCGCCGGCCCACCACTGCGTGCCGACCAGGTCGGAGTAGGAGGCCTCGTAGAACAGCCATTCGCGCAGGTCGGCGGCCTGCCACAGCGGAAGCCAGTTCCAGGCGGCCCACCCGGTCGCCGCGAAGACGCCGATCGCCGCCGCGCGGATCCACCAGGGGCGGAAGTCCAGCAGGCGCAGCCGGTTGACGATGTCGTGCTCGCGCAGCCACCAGCCGAGCGTGAAGAAGGGGAGGAGGCCCAGCGTGCGGGACAGCGAGAAGGTGCTGTCGACGTTGGAGAGGTAGCCGGCGCCGATCGAGATCACGACGGTCCACAGCAGCGGCCAGCGCAGCAGCGCGAGGTAGGGGAGGACGAGGCGGAAGATCGCCAGCGCCAGGAGGAACCACAGTGTCCAGCTCGGTTTGGTGAAGTTCGGGGTGGCCTGACCTTCGACGAGCCACTTGGTGAGGGTCCACAGCGTCTCGAAGATCACGTAGGGCAGGACGATGTCGGTGATCACCCTGGCCATCTGCGTCTTGGTGGGCGAGCCCGACTTGGAGAAGTAGCCGGAGATGATCGCGAACGCCGGCATGTGGAACGCGTACAGCGCGAGGTAGAACGCGAACGCGATGTCGGAGTCGTAGATGAGCCGCTGGATCGCATGGCCGAGCACGACGAGGACGATGCACGCGTAGCGAGCGTTGTCCCAGAAGGGCACGCGCCGGCGCTTCCGCGGGACGGACCCGGTGGCGGGCCCCGTGATGTCGGCCCCGGTGGTGCTCATCCTCCGAGGCTACAGGCGCGGGAATAAAGTTGCCGTGCACGCGTTGACACGATTACATTCAAATGAATAGAACCGGGTGGCACGATCATCGGGTTCGGAGAACACGGAGCAATCATGAGCGAGCAGTCAGGCGCGCAGGCGATGCAGTTCGGCATCATGTCGGTCAGCGACATCACCCGCGACCCCACCACGGGCGTCACCCCCAGCGAGCAGGAGCGCATCAAGGCCACGCTGGCCATCGCCACCCACGCCGAGGAGGTGGGCCTCGACGTCTTCGCGATCGGCGAGCACCACAACCCGCCGTTCTGGTCCTCCAGCCCCACCACGTTCCTGGCGGCGCTGGCCGCGCAGACCGAGCGCCTGATCGTCTCGACGTCGACCACGCTCATCACCACGAACGACCCCGTGCGCATCGCCGAGGAGTACGCGATGCTGCAGCACGTGTCCGACGGCCGCATGGACCTGATGCTCGGGCGCGGCAACACCGGCCCGGTGTACCCGTGGTTCGGACAGGACATCCGTCAGGGCCTCCCGCTCGCGATCGAGAACTACGCCCTGCTGCACAAGCTGTGGCGCGAGGACGTCGTCGACTGGGAGGGCAAGTTCCGCACCCCGCTGCAGGGCTTCACGTCGACCCCGCGCCCGCTCGACGGCATCCCGCCGTTCGTCTGGCACGGATCGATCCGCACCCCGGAGATCGCGGAGCAGGCCGCCTACTACGGCGACGGGTTCTTCGCGAACAACATCTTCTGGCCGAAGGAGCACTACCAGCGCCTGATCGAGCTGTACCGCCAGCGCTTCGAGCACTACGGCCACGGCACGCGCGAGCAGGCCATCGTCGGACTCGGCGGGCAGGTGTTCATGGCCGCGAAGTCGCAGGACGCCGTGAACCAGTTCCGGCCGTACTTCGACAACGCCCCCGTGTACGGCCACGGCCCGAGCATGGAGGACTTCACCGAGATGACGCCGCTGACGGTCGGTTCGCCGCAGCAGGTCATCGACCGGTACGCGGGCATGCGTGAGCACTTCGGTGACTACCAGCGCCAGCTCTTCCTGATCGACCACGCCGGCCTTCCGCTGAAGACGGTGCTCGAGCAGCTCGACATCCTCGGTTCCGAGGTCGTGCCGGTGCTGCGCAAGGAGCTCGCGAAGGACCGTCCGGCCGGCGTGCCCGACGCCCCGACGCACGCGGCGCGCGTGAAGGCCGAGTTCGGCGACGGCCCCACGCGTCAGGCGCGACCCGGCGCCAACCGGGGCGACAACCTCACGGGCGACTCGCCCTACCAGGACACCCCGGCACCCGCGGGTGCCGCGTTCGGACTCGGCCGGAAGGAGGCCTGACATGACCACGCGTCGCATCGCCGTCGTCTCGGCCGGCCTGTCGAACCCCTCGTCCACGCGGATGCTGGCCGACCGGCTCGCCGCCGAGACCGTCAAGGCGCTCGCCGAGCGCGACATCCAGGCCACGGTCGACGTGATCGAGCTGCGTGACTACGCGCACGACATCACCAACAACCTGCTCACGGGCTTCGCGCCGCCCGCCCTGGAGACCGCGATCAACACGGTCGTCTCGGCGGACGCGCTGATCGCCGTGACCCCGATCTTCTCGACCAGCTACTCCGGCCTGTTCAAGTCGTTCATCGACGTGCTCGACCCGGACGCGCTGACCGGGAAGCCCGTGCTGATCGGCGCCAACGCGGGCACCCCGCGGCACTCGCTCGCAATCGACTACGCGATCCGCCCGCTGTTCGCCTACCTGCACGCGGAGGCCGTGTCGACCGGCGTGTTCGCGGCGTCCAGCGACTGGGGCGGCGCGGGCGACGACGTGGCCCCGCTCGCCAAGCGCGTCGAGAAGGGTGCCAGGGAGCTGGCCGAGGCTGTCGCCCGCCGCGAGGCGGCCACGGTCGTCGACCCGTACGACCCGGCGACCTATCTCGGTGAGGGTCGATCGTTCGGACACATGCTCGGCGGTCTCGCGGGCGAGTGACCCCGCGCCGACGTCCGCGCCCCGTCCCCGTGGAGACACGGGGACGGGGCGCGCGTCACCGCCCAGCCGGTCCCCGCCGCCAGGTGTACTCGGTCTCGGGTCGACCGCGCGTCCCGTAGCGGGCACCGCGCACCGCCACGCCCTCGACGACCAGGTGCTCGAGGTAGCGGCGCACGGCCACGCGTGACAGTCCGAGTCGCTCGGCGGCCTCGCGCGCGGAGAGCGGTCCGCGGGCGCGCAGCTCCGCCGTCACGCGCTCCAGCGAGGTCGCCGACAGCCCCTTCGGCAGGACGATGGCTCCGGTCGACCGACTCAGCAGCGCGTCGATCTCCGCCTGCGTCGCCGGGCCCGTCGTCCCGTGCGCCTGGGCACGATACGCCCGGTACTGCTCCAGCCGCTCCTGGAACACCGCAAACGCGAACGGCTTCACGAGGTAGTGGAAGACGCCGAGTGCCGCCATCTGCCGCACGGTCTCCGCGTCGCGCACGCCGGTGATCGCGATCACGTCCAGCGCCGCACCGCTCGCGCGGAGCGCGCGCAGCACCTCCAGTCCGGATCCGTCCGGCATCGTCACGTCGAGCAGCATCAGATCGAACGCGCCAGCGCCGGGTCGCTCGCGCACGGCCGTGAGAGCCGCGCGCGCTCCCGTGCACTCACCGGCCACCGCGAAGCCGTCCAGCCGCGCGAGGTAGGTGCGATGCAGCTCGAGGGTCAACGGGTCGTCGTCGACCAGCAGGACGCGGATCACGACCTGCTCCCGCGTGACGATGCCGACGGGAGGGTCACCCGGAACACCGTCGGCGGGCCCGCCACGGTCACGTCCCCGCCGGCCTCCCTCACGACGGAGCGGACGAGGGCCAGCCCGATGCCGCGCCCGTGCGGCCCCGCGGGCTTCGTCGTATACCCCTGGGCGAAGATCCGCTCCCGCTGATCGACCGGGATCCCCGGGCCGCTGTCCGCCACCTCCAGCACGATGCCGCCGCGATCGCCGCGCCGCAGCGACACCCGCACCCAGCGGTCTGCGGATTCCGCCGCGGCATCCATCGCGTTGTCGACCAGATTCCCGAGCACGGCCACCGCGTCGACGGGCGCCAGCGGGGTGCGCGGGGTGTCCGGGGCGATGTCCATCCGCCAGTCGATGCCGCGCTCGCGCGCCTGTGCGGCCTTGCCCAGCAGCAGTGCGCCCACCGCGGGGTCGCCGTGCTGCCGCGCCGTGACCTGGTCCACGAGGGACTGGCTCTGCCTGGACGTCTGCGTGAGGATCTCGATCGCCTCGTCGCGGCGGTCGAGTTCGAGCAGCGCCACCGCCGCGTGCATGCGGTTGCCGTGCTCGTGCGTCTGCGCCCGCAGCGCTTCGCCGAGGGTGCGCACCGACTCATAGGAGGAGACCGCGTCGCGCAGCTCCCCGGGCGGCAGGTCGCCCGCGAACCGCCGCGTCACCCGACGGGCGAGCAGGGCACCGCCCACCCCGAGCAGCACCAGTCCCGCCGTGATGGCGAGCGACAGCGGCAACCGCCGCACCAGGGTCTCGGAGATGGTCTCGGTCGTCACCCCCGTGGCGACCCAGCCCACCAGGGTGCCGTCATCATCGACAACAGGGACGATCGTCCGCACGGACGGACCGAGCGTGCCGCGGAACTCCTCGGTGAGCACGCGCGGGGTGGACGGGACCGTCCCGAGGTACGGCGCACCGATCTGAGTCGGATCGGGATGGGTGAGGCGCAGACCCTCCGGCGTCATGATCGTGACGAAGTCCAACCCCGCCCTGTCGATGACCTCCAGCGCGTACGGTTCGAGCGACGCGCTGGCGCTCGCCGTATCGCCGCGGGTGAGCAGTGCGACCACGTCCGGTGCGGAGGCGAGGGCGGCGGCTGTGGCGGCGGTGAGCCGTTCGGCCTCGGAGCGGACGGCACGCTGCGCCTCCACCACGAGGAACAGCGCGACGAGCGCGCCGACGACCACGGCGGTCACCACGAGCGCCGCGAATACCCGCGACGCGGCGCTGCGGCCTGGGGAGGCGTGCGCCATCCCGTTCCTCCGATCGTCGACGGGTCCGGCAGGGACCAATACGACCACAAATGGCGTCGTCGTGCGAGCGCGGAGACCGTGGAAGGGGTCGGGGGCACAGAGGCCACCGGCTCGGACGACGACGTCGACACGAGGAGGACGCATGGCGCTCACGACGGGATTCTCCCTTCCCCGGTTCCACTGGCGGCGAGGCAAGCACGCCTGGGACCGCCACACCTGGCTGTACGTCTCGGTGATCATCGCGGTGGTGCTCGGCGCGGTCGTCGGGCTGGTCTGGCCGGAGGTCGGACGCGGGTTCGAGCCGCTGGGCACGGGATTCGTCGCGCTGATCAAGATGATGATCGCGCCGATCATCTTCTGCACGATCGTGGTCGGTGTCGGTTCGATCGCGAAGGCGGCGACGGTCGGGAAGATCGGCGGTCTCGCGCTGCTCTACTTCATGGTCATGTCGACCTTCGCGCTCGCGATCGGCCTGATCGTGGGGAACATCGTCCACCCCGGCTCCGGGCTCGACATGGCGAACGCCAGCTATCAGACGGAGACCACGGAGGCCACGACGACGCAGGAGTTCCTGCTCGGGATCATCCCCGCGACGTTCTTCTCCGCCTTCACGGGCGAGAGCGTGCTGCAGGTCCTCTTCATCGCCCTGCTCACCGGGTTCGCGCTGCAGGGGCTGGGTGAGCGCGGAGCCCCGATCATGGAGGCGGTCAAGCAGCTGCAGAAGCTCGTGTTCCGGATCCTCGGCATGATCCTGTGGCTGGCCCCCATCGGCGCCTTCGGGGCGATCGCGGCCGTCGTGGGCAAGACGGGGGTGGCCGCGATCTGGAGCCTCGGGATCCTGATGGTGGCGTTCTACATCACCTGCATCGTCTTCATCCTCGTGGTGCTGGGGACGCTCCTGTGGGCGGTCACCAGGGTCAACATCCTGTCGCTCATGAAGTACCTGGCCAGGGAGTACCTGCTGATCGTCGGCACGTCGTCGTCGGAGTCCGCGCTGCCGCGCCTGATCGCGAAGATGGAGCACATCGGGGTCTCCAAGCCCGTCGTCGGCATCACCGTGCCCACCGGCTACTCGTTCAACCTCGACGGCACCGCGATCTACCTCACGATGGCGTCGCTGTTCATCGCGACCGGGATGGGCCAGCCCATGTCGATCGGGGAGCAGATCGGCCTGCTGGTGTTCATGATCATCGCGAGCAAGGGGGCGGCGGGCGTCACGGGAGCGGGCCTGGCGACGCTGGCCGGCGGGCTGCAGGCGTACCGGCCCGACCTCGTCGACGGCGTCGGCGTCATCGTCGGCATCGACCGGTTCATGTCCGAGGGGCGGGCGCTGACGAACTTCACCGGCAACGCGGTCGCCACGCTGCTGATCGGCACCTGGACCAGGCAGATCGACCGCGACCGCGTACGCCGGGTCCTGAGCGGCGAGCTGCCGTTCGACGAATCACGACTCGACGGGGTGGACGCCCACGCGGCGCCGCACCCGCAGGCCACCGACGTCCAGGGACTGCACGAGGCCGCCGTCACCGAGATGTCCGCGAAGGAGGAGCGCGCGCGCAACCGGGCCCTCGGCGGATGACACGGGCGGGACAGGGATGCGGGAGCCGGTGATCACCGGCTCCCGCATCACCGCGGTCAACCGCTCTTGCGTCGGAACTCGCGTCGCGTCTGCGGGGCGTTGGCGGCGTGGACGGCGGAGTCGCCGTCGAGGTGGGCCTCGCCCTGCCGGTGGTGCGCGTTCTTCTTCTCGAGCGCTTCCTTGAACTTGCGCTTCATGTCCTCCGAGGAGGAGGCGCCTTCTTCGGTGCTCATGCCCCCGAGCCTAGGGCACCGTCGTCGCGCGCGGGGAGTCGGCCGCGGCGTCGCGCGGCGACCCGGTCCACAGCGAGTCCGAGCGCCACGGCCACGACGATCGACACCGGCACCGCGACCAGCGGCCCGCCGGGGAGCACCGCGGCGATCAGGGCGCCGACCGCGGCCTGGTACACCGCCCACCCGGTCGCCGCGACGACCACCAGGGGGAAGTAGCGCAGGGGTCGCACACGCGAGGCTCCGGCGACGAGGTTCACCGCGAGCCGCGCGAAGGGCACGAAGCGCGCCGTGAACAGCACCGTGGCCGCGCCGCGGTCGAGGCGCCGTCTGGCGCCGTCCAGCGCCTGCCACACGCGCGGCGCGCGCATCCACCGCCATCGCCGGGTCCCGACGAGCCGTCCGATCAGGTAGCAGCAGGCGTCACCGACGGCGGCGGCCGCGGCGGCGCACAGAACCACGGCCCAGAGCGGAGGACTGCCCGTCGTGACGGCCAGTGCGCCGAGTGCCGTCACCGCGATCTCGCCGGGGATCACGACGACGAACGCGTCACCCAGTACGAGCAGGCTCATGACCACGAGGCTCCACGGGCTCGCGAGCGCGTCGGCGAACAGATCGGTCGGCACGACGCCCAGCGTGCACGGCGCGGGTGAACGGCAACCGACGGGAAGCTGGCCGGTGACCCCCGGTCCAGCATCCGGTGAACATCTGGTGCACCGGGCCGTTTCCGGGCGGTGGCCGCTCGAGCCGCGGCCATCCTGTGGGTGTGAGAGTCGCGATCGTCACCGAGTCCTTCCTTCCGCACATGAACGGCGTGACCGGATCCGTGATGCAGATCCTCCGCCATCTCGAGCGCCGTGGACACGAGGCGCAGGTCATCGCGCCGGCGGCGGAGGGCATGCCGCGCGAGCTCCACGGCGCGCGGATCACGGCGGTGCCGAGCATGCCCCTTCCCGGCTACCGCGACGTGCGGGTGGGCGCGTCCGCCCCGGCGCGGATCATCGCGAGCTGGGCCGACTTCCGACCGGACGTGGTGCACCTGGCGTCGCCGTTCGCCCTCGGGTGGCGGGGCGTGCTCGCGGCGGAGCGGCAGGGAGTCGCCGCGGTGGCCGCATACCAGACCGATGTCGTGTCCTACGCCGAGCGCTACCGCGTGGCCGCGACAGCGGGGATCGCGCAGGCACACGTCACCCGGCTCCACCGGCGGGCCACCCTGACGCTGGCTCCGTCTGCCGAGTCCGCCCGACAGCTCGCTCAGCTCGGCGTCGACCGCCTCCGCCGCTGGGGGAGAGGCGTGGACGCGGAGCGGTTCCATCCGACGCGCCGCGACCCCGCTCTGCGTGCACGGTGGGGTGAGCAGACCGTGATCGGCTATGTCGGGCGTCTGGCCCCGGAGAAGCAGGTGGAAGACCTGGCCGTGCTCGCCGGGATCCCCGGTACCCGTCTCGTCGTGGTCGGCGACGGCCCGAGCCGTGCGCGCCTGCAGCACCTGCTCCCTGACGCCCTGTTCCTGGGCCACCTCGACGGCGACGCGCTCGCCGCGGCCCTGGCGTCGTTCGACGTGTTCGTGCACCCGGGGGAGAGCGAGACCTTCGGGCAGACTCTGCAGGAGGCGCACGCGAGCGGCGTCCCCGTGGTCGCGACGGGGCGCGGGGGACCGCTCGACCTCGTACGCAGCGGAGTCGACGGCTGGCTCTACCCTCCCGGTGACCTGCGGGAGCTGCGCCGGCGCGTGGGCGAGCTCGCGACCGATGCGCACACGCGGCGCGCGTTCGGCCGCGCCGGTCACGAGAGCGTCCAGGCGCGCAGCTGGGCGGCCGTCGGGGATCAGCTCCTCGGGCACTTCGCGGAGGCCGAGGAGCTGCACAGGACGGACGCGGCGGCGCGAGCCCGTCGGCTCGTGAGGCCCGAGCCCACGCCACCCGTGCCGCCGGCGCGCTGGCGCAGATACGTCGCGCTGGGCGACTCGCTGACGGAGGGACTGTGCGACCCGGGCGCGGATGGGGCGCTGCGGGGCTGGGCCGACCGACTGGCGCTGCTGCTCGCGGCGCGGGGCGGGTTGCACTACGCCAACCTCGCCATCCGGTCGAAGCGCGTGCAGGACGTCTGCGGGGAGCAGCTCGAGCGCGCGCTGGAGCTCCGACCCGACCTGGTCTCGATCCTCGTGGGCGCGAACGACCTCGTGAAGTACCGTGCCCCCGTGCCGACGCTCGCGGCACAGGTCGAGGGCGCGATCGTGCGACTGCGCGCCGGCGGCGCCGAGGTCGTGCTGGTGACGCCCTTCCTCCCCGGACGACGCGCGGCAGCCCTGTACGCGCGACGCTTCGCAGCTTTCGCGACCGCGCTCGCCGGGGTGGCCGCGCGGACCGGCGCCATCCTGATCGACACCGACCTGCATCCCGCGCTCGCGGAGCGACCGCACTGGGGGGAGGATCTCGTGCACCTCAGCAGTCGCGGGCACCGGTTCCTCGCCTATCGCGTCGGCGAGGTGCTCGGGGTGCCCCATGCCGAGGCCCTCGGCGCGCTCGACGCCGTGCTGCACGAGCACGAGTCGATCGGAGCCGGTGCGTGGTGGCGGCGGTACGCGCTGCCGTGGGTATGGCGTCGCCTGCACGGGAGGGCCGCGGGTGACGGCCGCCGCGCCAAGCACGACGACTACGTCTACCTCGGTCGCTCGTCCGTCGAGCGCGGCGCGCCGGTGGGCTGAGCGCGGGGGTGGCGCTCAGCGACGACCCATGCCGCGGTACGTCCAACCGGCCGCACGCCACGCCGCGGCGTCGAGGCAGTTGCGGCCGTCGACCACGACTCGTCCGCGCACGAGCGACCCCGCATGCGCGGGGGAGAGCGCACGCCGGTACTCGTCCCACTCCGTCACGACCACCACGGCGTCGGCCCCGCGGAGGGCCTCGTCCCGGTCGCTCGTGTATCCCAGCTGCGGGTGCAGGGCCCTGGCGTTGTCGATCGCCGCGGGGTCGGTGACCACGACGTCGGCGCCGAGGCCGCGCAGGCGCACGGCGACATCGAGCGCAGGGGAGTCGCGCACGTCGTCGCTGAAGGGTTTGAACGCGGCACCGAGCACCGCGATCCGGCGGCCGAACACCCGTCCGGCGAGGGCGTCGACCACGAGCTGCACCGCGCGGTCTCTGCGGCGGAGGTTGATCGCGTCCACCTCGTGCAGGAAGCCCACGGCCTCGCGCCGACCGAGCTCCTCCGCGCGCGCCGCGAACGCCCGGATGTCCTTGGGCAGGCAGCCGCCGCCGAATCCGATGCCGGAGCCGAGGTAGCGTGGCCCGATGCGCGTGTCGTGGCCGAGCGCCTCCGCGAGCAGGGCGATGTCGGCGTCCGCGGCCTCGGCGATCTCGGCCATGGCATTGATGAACGAGATCTTGGTGGCGAGGAAGGCGTTGGCCGCTCCCTTCACCAGCTCGGCGGTGGCGAGGTCGGTCGCGAGGAAGGGGGTTCCCGCCTCGATCGCGGCACGGTACACGTCGCGCAGGACCGCGACGGCGCGCTCGCCCGCTGCCCCGCTGTCCGCCCCCACCACGATCCGATCGGGGGTCAGGGTGTCGTGCACGGCCCAGCCCTCCCGGAGGAACTCGGGGTTCCACGCCAGCGTCGCTCCGCGGTCGTGCACGAGTCCGGCGAGACGCGCGGCGGTGCCGACGGGAACCGTGGACTTGCCCGCCACCACGTCGCCGGGGCGCAGGTGAGGGAGCAGCGCGTCGACGGCGGCGTCCACGAAGCGCAGGTCAGCGGCCGGGCCGTGCGGCTGCTGCGGCGTGCCGACGGCGAGGAAGTGCACGGTCGCGCCTGCCGCGTCCTCGATGCGGGTGCCGAAGCGGAGGCGCCCTGCCGCCCGACCCGACGCGAGGAGGTCGTCCAACTGCGGCTCGAAGAACGGGGCCTGCCCGCGGGAGAGCGCAGCCACGCGGCCCTCGTCGACGTCGACGCCGATCACCTCGTGTCCGAGCGATGCCATGGCCGCGGCGTGCACGGCCCCGAGGTACCCGCATCCGATCACTGACATGCGCATGGCCCCAGCAGAGCCGACGCCCTGGACGCACGGTCGACGGGAGGGTGAACACACCATGACCGGCGGGTGTCGACACTTTCGACGGCGAGAGCACGCGGGATCCGAGGACGTCGCTGGTAGGGTGGATCCGGTTGACTGCGGTCGACTGTACAACTTCACATCGACTCATGGAGCGATCGGCGGAGAAGCTGGTCCCCTGTGGTGGGTTCCTCGGCGCGGTCGTCGGGTGGCTTTCTACTGGTGGCCAGCGCAGGCGAGACTCGGGGAATCCCCGCGCGCCCGAACCCCACCGCATCCGCTCCTTCATGAACACCTCGCGCGTCACACGGGCCCGCGAGGCTAAACAAAGAAGGAGAGACCTCTTGGAAGGTCCTGAAATCACCGCCACCGAGGCCGTTCTCGACAACGGCCGCTTCGGCACCCGCACCATCCGCTTCGAGACCGGCCGCCTCGCGCAGCAGGCTCAGGGCGCTGTCGCCGCCTACCTCGACGGCGAGACCATGCTCCTCTCGGCCACCAGCGCGGGCAAGCACCCGCGCGAGGGCTTCGACTTCTTCCCGCTGACGGTCGACGTCGAGGAGCGGTCCTACGCCGCCGGCAAGATCCCCGGCTCGTTCTTCCGTCGTGAGGGTCGTCCCTCCACGGAGGCGATCCTGGTCTGCCGTCTGATCGACCGTCCGCTGCGTCCGTCGTTCGTCGACGGCCTGCGCAACGAGGTCCAGATCGTCATCACGGTCCTCTCGATCGCGCCGGGCGAGTTCTACGACGCGCTGGCGATCAACGCCGCGTCCGCGTCGACCCAGATCTCGGGCCTGCCGTTCTCCGGCCCCGTCGCCGGTGTGCGCCTCGCGTTCATCCCCGGCCACGGCGAGCACGCCGACCAGTGGGTCGCGTTCCCGACGGCCGAGCAGGTGTCGGAGGCCGTGTTTGACCTGATCGTTGCCGGTCGCGTTGTCACCAAGGCCGACGGCTCCGAAGACGTCGCGATCATGATGGTCGAGGCCGAGGCGACCGAGGGCAGCTGGAACCTGATCAAGGCGGGCGCCACCAAGCCCGACGAGAGCGTCGTGGCCCAGGGCCTCGAGGCCTCGAAGCCGTTCATCGCCCAGCTCGTGAAGGCACAGGCCGAGCTCGCCGCCACGGCGTCGAAGGAGCCGGGCGTCTACCCGGTCTTCCCGGCCTACAGCGATGAGGTCTACGACTTCGTGTCCGAGCGCGCGTTCGCCGAGCTGAGCGACGTCTACCAGATCGCCGACAAGACCGAGCGCCAGAACGCCGACGACGCCATCAAGGAGCGCGTCAAGGCCGAGCTCATCGAGGCCACCGAGGCGGGCTCGCTCCCGGCCGCGGCCCCGCTGGAGTTCTCCGCCGCGTACAAGTCGGTCACGAAGAAGATCGTCCGCGGGCGCATCCTCACCGAGGGCACCCGCATCGACGGCCGCGGGCTGGCGGACATCCGCCCGCTCGACGCCGAGGTGCAGGTCATCCCGCGCGTGCACGGCTCTGCGATCTTCCAGCGCGGCGAGACCCAGATCATGGGTGTCACCACGCTGAACATGCTCAAGATGGAGCAGCAGATCGACTCGCTGTCGCCCACGACCAGCAAGCGCTACATGCACCACTACAACTTCCCGCCCTACTCGACCGGTGAGACCGGCCGCGTGGGTTCGCCGAAGCGTCGCGAGATCGGGCACGGCTTCCTCGCCGAGCGCGCCCTCGTGCCGGTGCTGCCGAGCCGCGAGGAGTTCCCGTACGCGATCCGTCAGGTGTCCGAGGCGCTGAGCTCCAACGGCTCGACCTCGATGGGCTCCGTGTGCGCCTCGACCCTCTCGCTGCTGAACGCGGGTGTGCCGCTGCGCGCTCCCGTCGCCGGCATCGCGATGGGCCTGGTCTCCGACGAGGTGAACGGGGAGACCCGTTACGCCGCGCTGACCGACATCCTGGGTGCGGAGGACGCGCTCGGCGACATGGACTTCAAGGTCGCCGGTACGAGCGAGTTCGTCACCGCCATCCAGCTCGACACGAAGCTCGACGGCATCCCGTCGTCGGTGCTCGCCGGCGCGCTGACCCAGGCCAAGGACGCCCGTCTGACGATCCTCAACGTCCTGAACGCCGCGATCGACGCTCCCGACGAGATGGCGCCCACCGCGCCGCGCGTCATCAGCGTGCAGATCCCGGTCGACAAGATCGGTGAGCTGATCGGCCCGAAGGGCAAGACGATCAACGCGATCCAGGACGAGACCGGTGCGCAGATCTCCATCGAGGAGGACGGCACCGTCTACATCGGCGCGACCGACGGCCCCTCGGCCGAGGCCGCCCGTGCCCAGGTGAACGCGATCGCCAACCCCACCAAC
The DNA here is from genome assembly GCF_023091155.1 of Microbacterium sufflavum. Classification (NCBI taxonomy): domain Bacteria; kingdom Bacillati; phylum Actinomycetota; class Actinomycetes; order Micrococcales; family Microbacteriaceae; genus Microbacterium; species Microbacterium sufflavum. The sequence goes on from NZ_JAHWXK010000001.1 coordinate 2,612,638, forward strand.
CCGGAGGTCGGCGAGCAGTTCCTCGGCACCGTCGTGAAGATCGCCACGTTCGGCGCCTTCATCTCGTTGCTGCCCGGCAAGGACGGCCTGCTGCACGTCACCGAGGTGCGCAAGCTCGCCGGTGGCAAGCGCGTGGAGAACGTCGAAGACGTCCTCTCGGTCGGTCAGAAGATCCTCGTCAAGATCACGAAGATCGACGACCGCGGCAAGCTCTCGCTGGAGCCCGTGCTCGACGACGCCCCGGCCGCTGAGCAGGCGCCGTCGGACGAGGCCGCGGCGGAGTAACTCCGCCCGTTCGTCTGGAGCCCGGCTCTCTCCGCGAGGAGGGGGCCGGGCTTCGTCGTCGGCGATGTGATCAAAACGTTATCGGAAGTTTCCGCGCCGTTCCCCGGATTGGTCGGGACGTCGGCTGCGGTCGCATACCCTCGAAGTACGCACCGGGGGGTGCTAGTCAGGCAGCGAGGCAGGTCGGCACGCACCGATCGATGCGGGGGTGAGAGTATGCGGTTGTTCAGCGTAGGCGCAGGAACAGCGGCTGATCGCGCCGCGCAGGAACACGAGGACCACCCGTCCGCCCCCATCCCCATCGTCGGCCCCGGCGTCGGCGAGGCCATCCGGCTCCCGCTCGGGGAGACCGGCTTCGAGACCTTCCCGCTCATGCTCGGCGCCGCCGAGTTCGGGTGGAACGTCGACCTGGAGACGAGCCACGGCATCCTGGACCGCTACGCCGAGATCGGCGGGAACGCCATCCACACGGCCGACGGCTTCTCCGGTGGTCGCAGCGAGCACATCCTCGGACAGTGGCTGCGGTCGCGAGACCAGCGGGACCGGGTCGTGTTGAGCGTCCGCATCGGCGCTCACGCCGACAACCCCGGACTCGGCTCGGTCAACCTCGTCCGCGCCGTCGAGGGATCGCTGACGAGGTTGGGCGTGGAGCGCGTCGATGTGCTGTACCTCGACGCGACGCTCGATGCGACGACCAACCTGGAAGACACGCTCGCGACGGTCGAGTGGCTGATGGAGGCCGGCAAGATCGGCGCCGTCGGTGCCTACGGACTGAGCCCGGAGCGACTCGTGGAAGCGCGCATCCTGGCCTCGGCCGGATACCCCCGCATCACGGTCATCGACGCGCCGTACAACCTCGTGCGGCGTCAGCCGTTCGAGGGCGACCTGCGGCTGGTGGCCGGAGCGCAGAACCTCGCGGTCACGCCCTCGCACGCTCTCGAGCACGGCTTCTTGTCGGGGCGTCACCGCAACAAGGCGCTCACCTCGCGCGGCGTGCGCGGGGAACAGCTGCGCGGCCACCTCAACCGGCGCGGCATCAAGATCCTCCGTGCACTCGACCAGGTGGCCGAGGAGCTCGGGGTGCCCGTGGCCGCGGTCTCGATCGCCTGGCTCCTGGCGCAGCGCACGGTGACCGCGCCGATCGTGAACACGTTCGCGGCCGAGCAGGTGGACGAGCTCATGCAGGGTGCGGGTGTGGCACTGTCACGGAGTCAGGTGGCCGAGCTCTCCCGCGCGGGCAACTGAACGTCGGCCCACCCGTGACATAGGGTGGAGGAGAGGTCCGGCGGGAGCTGGCGATGAAGCGAGCGAGCGAGTTGTGACGCACTACATATATCTGGTCAGACACGGTGAACATCAGGATGCCGAGCACGGCCTCGCCGACGGACCCCTGTCGCCGCGCGGCCAGCGGCAGGCGGAGCTGATCGCCGACCGCCTGTCCGGGCTTCCGCTCGATGCGGTCTGGCACTCGCCGCTCCTGCGGGCGAACGAGACGGCGAGGGCGATCGCCGGACGTCTTCCGTCGGTCGATCCCGAGCCGACGGCGCTCCTGTTCGACTGCGTGCCCACGGGCATGACGGAGGAGACGCCCTCGGTGTTCGAGCCGTTCTTCGGTTCCGTCACGGAGGCGGAGATCGAGGCCGGCCGCGCGCAGATGTCCGATGCGGTCAACGAGTTCCTGGTCCGCAAGACCGGCGAGGTGCACGAGGTGCTCATCACGCACAACTTCGTGATCTCGTGGTTCGTGCGCGAGGTGCTGGCGGCGCCGGAGTGGCGCTGGATGACGTTGAACCAGTCGCACTGCGGTCTCACCGTGATCGCGCAGAAGCAGGGGCGTCCGTGGACGCTGCTCACTCACAACGACACCGGACACCTGCCCGTGGAGTTGCGCACCGGGATCCCCGACGCGCTCCTCGTGTGACGCCGCGCCTCAGCGCGCCGCGGCTGCGGTCGCTCGCCCGGCCATAGGCTGGACGCATGACCACGAAGGTAGCCCTCGTCGGCGGAACCGGAAAGCTCGGGACGATCATCGGCTCGGTGATCGCGGAGCTCGACGGCTTCGCGGTGACGCGGGTCCTCGGTTCATCGAGCGATCTGTCGGAGTTGCAGGGGGCCGACCTCGTGGTGGATGCCTCCACGCCGCAGATCAGCGTCGACGTGGTGCGCACCGCGGTGGAGCAGGGCAGCAACGTGCTGGTGGCGACGTCGGGCTGGTCGGCCGAGCGCATCGCTCTGGTGCGTCCGCTGGTCGACGCGGCGGGGACGGGTGCGGTCTTCATCCCGAACTTCTCGCTGGGATCCGTGCTCGGCTCGGCGCTGGCCGCCGCTGCGGCACCGTTCTTCGGATCGGCGGAGATCATCGAGGCGCACCGCGAGACGAAGATCGATTCGCCCAGCGGCACGGCGGTCCGCACGGCCGAGCTGATCGCCGCGGCGCGGGCAGAGCAGGGTCCGGTCAGTGCGCCGCACGCGGATCAGCGGGCCCGCGGCCAGCAGGTCGCAAGCGTCCCGATCCATTCCCTCCGCCGTCCCGGCGTGATCGCGAAGCAGGAGGTGATCCTGTCGGGCCCTGGCGAGTCGCTCACCTTGACGCACGACACCACCGACTCGGCCCTCGCGTACGCCCCGGGCATCCGGCTCGCCGTGCCGTATGCCGCGTCGGCGACCGGAGTGGTCGTCGGGCTGGAGAACATGATCGACCTCGGTCTGCGCTCGTGATGTCGCGGATCGGCGTCGGCCTGATGGCGGCGGCGCTCCTGGTGTACCTGGCGGTGGCGGTGTGGCTGGCGGTGATGTTCATCTCCGTCGGCACCCCGGTGTCGATCGGCATGGGCATCACGCTCCTCGTGCTCGCCCCGCTCGGAGCCTGGGCGTTGGTCAGGGAGATGCTGTTCGGGTTCGGGGCCGACCGGCTCGGTCGGATCCTCGATGCCGAGGGGGCGATGCCGCCCGTGGAGACCGAGCTCACGCCCAGCGGCCGCCTGGCCCGGGCGGACGCGGATCCTCTGATCGCCCGCTACACCGAGGCCGCGGCGGCCGCTCCGAGCGACTGGCGCGCCCGCTACCGTCTCGGCGTGGTGCAGGACGCCGCCGGTCGACGCAAGGACGCGAGGGCGAGTATCCGCGAGGCGATCAGGCTCTTCCGCGCCTGATTCCGACGTCGGATGCCCGCCGCTTGGACGATCAGGCGAGAGTGGCCTCGAGGGTGATGTCGATCCCGGCCAGCGCCTGCGACACCGGGCAGCCGGTCTTGGCACCCTCGGCGATCTCCTGGAACGCGGCCGGGGTCAGGCCGGGCACCACGGCGTTCACGTTGAGGTGGCTGCCGGTGATGCCGACACCGGGCTTGAACGTGACGGAGGCACTGGTGTTGACGCGCTCCGGGGGCGTGCCGTTCTCGGCGAGTGCGTGCGACAGCGCCATGCTGAAGCACGAGGCGTGGGCTGCGGCGATCAGCTCCTCCGGAGTGGTGGTGGTGTCGCTGCCTTCGCTGCGGGCCTTCCAGTCGAGCGGGAAGGTGCCGAGGTGCGACGACGAGAACGCGACCGTCCCCGATCCCTCGGTGAGCGATCCGGTCCACGTGGCGGCGGCTTCACTGGTGACGGGCATGGGGGTCCTCCGGTTCTCGCGCTGCGGGGTGAGCAGCGGCGCTCCGGGCCAGCCTATCGAGCCGCCGGTCGCCGGGGAACCGGGTCAGGCGGGCCTCGTGTTCCGTCCGAGCAGGCCGGTGCGCTGGAGGACCAGGTAGAGCTGGCAGCCCAGGCAGAACGAGAACGCGGCGTTCAGGAACGCGGCGACGAAGGCCGCCGCGGTGGCGACCGGCAGCGCCCAGGGGACGCCCGCGAGGTGCAGGGCGAGGCCGGCACCGACCACGACCAGCCCGACCCCCTGCGCGAACCGTGGAGGTCGCGGGTCCTCCAGCTCGGAGGGTGGCGCGAGGCGCGGGCGGACGACGCTGCGGAACAGCGCACCCCAGGGCGTGGTCGGCGGTGACACGACGCTCCAGAGGAAGAGCAGCGCGATCACGAGCGCGAGCAGGCAGCCGGGGTCGGTCAGTCGCTCGAGGGGTGAGGCGGCGACGATCGCCCAGTCGCCCGCAGGCTCGGTCCGGTCGGTGGAGAGGCCGGTCAAGGCGAGGAATGTGGCGATGAGCAGCAGGACACTGGTGATGGTGGCGGCGAACCGTGGTCCTCGCGGGTCGATGCCGACGGGAGCGGACATGAGTTCTCCTGGTCTGATCAGGCCGCGGCGACGGCGTCGGTGAGGGCGTGCCGCTGCGGCACGCCGTGGAAGCGGGCGATGACCTCGCCGCTGCCGTCCACCACGAGGGTGGTCGGGGTCTGCAGCACGCGGTAGCGGCTGGCGAGGTCGGGACGCGTGGTGAGGTCGATCTCGACGTGGCGCAGTCCGTCCTGTTCCGCGGCGTAGCTGCCCAGGAGGCGACGGACGTGCGGGCACTTCGCGCACAGCTCGGTGCTGAACTGCACCAACGTCGCGCGTTGGCCGAGCGGAGCCCCCGCGTCGGCCGGATCGAACCGGACGACTCCGGCGCGACGGCGAGCGCCCTCGCGGTGGCGCAGTACGGCTCCCACGGCGACCGCGACGCCGAGCAGCACTGCCACGACGGCGAGGGCGAGCACGGGCGACATGCGTCGAGACTAAGCGCGCGCGAGTCATGCGGGCCCGCATGTTTCCGCGGATGACGCCCCGGCGGCACAGCGCAGATCCGCCCTCGGGGCGAGCGGGCCGGGTATCCTGACTCCCATGAGCGCCCCCGTCCCGACCCCGTACGAAGACCTGCTCCGTGACGTCCTCGAGACGGGGACGCACAAGAGCGATCGCACCGGCACCGGGACCACCAGCGTCTTCGGCCGTCAGATCCGGTTCGACCTCTCCCAGGGCTTCCCGCTGATCACGACCAAGCGCGTGCACTTCAAATCGATCGCCTACGAGCTGCTCTGGTTCCTCCGCGGCGACTCCAACGTCGGCTGGCTGCAGGAGAACGGCGTGACGATCTGGGACGAGTGGGCGGACGCGGAGGGTGACCTCGGACCCGTGTACGGCGTGCAATGGCGTTCCTGGCCCACCCCGGACGGGGGCAGTATCGACCAGCTGTCCGAGGTGATCGAGCAGATCCGTCGCACCCCGGACTCGCGACGCCTGATCGTGTCGGCGTGGAACCCCGCCGCCATCCCGGACATGGCTCTCGCGCCGTGTCACGCCCTGTTCCAGTTCTACGTGGCCGACGGCAAGCTCTCCTGCCAGCTGTACCAGCGCAGCGCCGACATGTTCCTCGGCGTGCCCTTCAACATCGCGTCCTATGCCCTGCTGACGATGATGATCGCGCAGCAGGTCGGGCTGGAACCGGGCGACTTCGTCTGGACGGGCGGCGACTGCCACGTGTACGACAACCACGTCGACCAGGTGCGCGAGCAGCTGACGAGGAAGCCCTTCCCGTATCCGACGCTGCGCTTCGCCCGCACCCCGGAATCGATCTTCGACTACCGCTACGAGGACTTCGTGGTGGAGGACTATCAGCACCACGCGCCGATCAGGGCGGCGGTGGCGGTATGACCTGGGTCGGGCTGATCTGGGCGCAGGCCCACGGCGGGGTGATCGGCGCCGAGGGCGGCATGCCGTGGCACGTTCCCGAAGATCTCGCGCACTTCAAGGAGATCACGCACGGAGCCCCGGTCATCATGGGGCGCAAGACCTGGGATTCGCTGCCCGAGCGGTTCCGGCCGCTCCCCGGGCGCGACAACCTCGTCGTCACGCGCCAGCAGGACTGGGCGGCGGACGGGGCCTCCCGTGCCGCGACCGTGGCCGAGGCCGTGCGCGGCCGCGACAGGGTGTGGATCATCGGAGGGGCGGAGATCTTCCGCCAGGTGATCGGCGACGCCGACAGGCTCGAGGTCACCGAGATCGACCTCGACGTCGACGGCGACGCGTTCGCGCCTCCGACGACGGGGTGGCGGCTCGTGGACGAGGGGGAGTGGCAGACCTCGCGCACGGGCGTGCGGTATCGCTTCCTGGGATACGAGCGCTGATGCCCACCGCACTCATCACGGGAGCCAGCGCCGGCCTCGGCGCGGAGTTCGCGCGTCAGCTCGCCCGACGTCGGGGAGACCTCATCCTGGTCGCCCGCTCGGCCGACGCGCTCGAGGCCCTCGCGGCGGAGCTGCGCAGCGAGTATGGCGTCGCGGTCGAGGTGCTCGTCGCCGACCTGTCGGAGGAGGAGGGCGTCTCGCGCGTCGCCGAGCGCCTGCGGGACACGTCCGATCCGGTCGATCTGCTCGTGAACAACGCCGGCTTCGGACTGCCGTTGCAGTTCGCGGACAACGACATCGACGACGAGGTGCGGCACCTGCGTGTCCACGTGGAGGCATCGATGCGCCTCATGCACGCCGCACTCCAGAGCATGCGCGGCCGCGGAGGACGCATCATCAACGTCGCGTCGGTCGCCGGGTTCATCTCCCGGTCGACGTACTCGGCATGCAAGGCGTGGCTGATCGGCTTCAGCCGCTGGGCGAACGCGGAGTACGCGCGCGACGGCGTGACGGTCACGGCGCTCTGCCCCGGCTTCACGCACACGTCCTTCCACGAGCGCATGGGCCTCGCGGTGGGGCAGGAGGGGGTTCCGGGTCTCCTGTGGCTCGACGCCCCGTCGGTGGTGCGCACCGGTCTTCGTGATGCCGCCCGTGGGAAGCCCGTGTCGATCCCGTCCCTCCGCTACAAGGTCGTTGTCGCGGTCGCCCGCGTGCTCCCGCAGTCGCTGACCTCCGCCGTGGCGCGGCGCGGGCGCGTCTGAGGGTCTCAGCCGAAGCGTCCGAGCCGGATGCCGGCCAGGGCGAGGGCGGCGATGGTCTCTCCATCGGTGATCCGTCCATCCGTGATCATCGCGAGGGCGTCGGCGAACGGCACCCACGAGACCGACCCGATGCCCTCCTCGGCCCGGGTGCCGGTCGCTTCGTCCACACGACGGATCGCGCGTGCCAGAAACACGTGCTCCGTCGCGACGGCGATCCCGTTGAGGGCGTTCATGGTGCCGAGCTCGGTCCAGTCGTCGGCCGTGTGACCGGTCTCCTCGAGGAACTCGCGGCGGGCGGCCACGAGCGGTTCTTCGCCGTCGGTGCCCCCCGCGGGGATCTCGAGCGACGGCCCCACGGTGTACCGGTCAAGAGTGACGAGGCAGACGCGGTCGTCGGCGTCGACCGCGACCACGAACACGGCGGGGTGCTGCATCTCGACGACGCCGTAGATCCCTCGGCCGCTCGGACCGGTGACCTGGTCCTCGCGTACGCGGATCCAGGAGTTCTCGTAGGCGAGGCGCGACGCGTGCGTGATCCATCCCATGGCGTGAGCCTAGGCGGCACGGTCCGCGGCCGCGCCACGTGACCCGATACGCTGGTGTCATGACGCACTCGGGCAACCCTTTCGGACAGGTTCTCGTCGCGCTCGTCACTCCGATGACGGCCGACGGCGAAGTCGACTGGCCCGCCGTCGAGAAGCACATCGATGACGTGATCACCGCGGGAGCGGACGGCATCGTGGTGACGGGAACGACCGGCGAGACCTCGACCCTGACGGACCCCGAGAAGCTGAAGCTGGTCGAGGTCGGCAAGTCGGTCTCCGCCGGCCGCGCCAAGATCATCACCGGCGGTGGATCGAACGAGACCGCGCACGCGATCGAGCTCTACAAGGCCAGCGAGAAGGCCGGTGCCGACGGCATCATGATCGTCACGCCGTACTACAACAAGCCGACGCAGGCCGGCATCCTGACGCACTTCCGCCTCGTCGCGGACGCCACGGACCTTCCGGTCATCCTGTACGACATCCCCGGTCGTACGGGCGTTCCGATCAAGTACGAGACGATCCTCCGCCTCGCGAAGCACCCGAACATCCTCGCCGTGAAGGACGCCAAGGGAGACTTCTCCGAGGTGAGCCGCGTGCTCAACCAGACCGACCTGATGTACTTCTCGGGCGATGACGCGAACGTCCTGCCGCATCTCGCGATCGGTGCGACCGGGCTCATCGGCGTCACGGCCAACATCACGGCCACGCCCTACCGCACGATCGTGGATGCGGTGAACCGGGGCGACCTCGCCACCGCCACCGCCGAGCACAAGCGCCTCGAGCCTCTGGTGCGCGCCGTCATGACGCATGTCCCCGGCACGGTCGCGGCGAAGTACATCCTGCACGGGCTCGGTCGCATCTCGAGCCCGCGCGTCCGACTGCCGCTGGTGGGCCCGGAGGAGTGGGAGGCCGCGCTGATCGAGGACGAGCTCGATCTGGTCGCCGGGGTTCCCGGTGCGGACTTCTCGAACTTCCGTCCCGACCGCAACGCGGCCGCGGGCGGCGCCCTGCCGAAGGTGCACGGCACGACGCGCTGAGTCGCGTCCCCATGAACGAACGGACGCGCGAAGTGTCCGACTGAGGAGACAGCATGTCCATTCCCCTGGCCGAACCGTCCGCTCTCGACGAAGGAACGCTGCGGGTCATCCCGGTCGGCGGCCTCGGCGAGGTCGGCCGCAACATGACCGTGTTCGAGTACGACGGCAAGATCCTGATCGTCGATTGCGGCGTGCTGTTCCCCGAGGAGCACCAGCCCGGCGTCGACCTGATCCTGCCCGACTTCGAGCCCATCCGCGACCGTCTCGACGACATCGTCGGCGTGGTGCTCACGCACGGGCACGAGGACCACATCGGCGCCGTGCCGTACCTGCTGCGCCTGAAGAGCGACATCCCCCTGATCGGCTCCGGCCTGACACTCGCGCTCGTCGAGGCGAAGCTCAAGGAGCACCGCATCAAGGCGTTCACCCTCACCGTCAAGGAGGGGCAGAAGGAGAGGGTCGGGCCGTTCGACCTCGAGTTCGTGGCCGTCAACCACTCCATCCCCGACGCGCTCGCTGTCGCGATCCGCACGCCGGCGGGCATGGTGCTCGCGACGGGCGACTTCAAGATGGATCAGCTGCCCCTGGACGGCCGCATCACTGACCTGCGCGCGTTCTCACGGCTGGGGGAGGAGGGCGTCGACCTCTTCCTCGTGGACTCCACGAATGCCGACGTCCCCGGGTTCACCCCGACCGAGCGTTCGATCGGTCCCGTGCTCGATCAGGTGATCGGCAAGGCCCCGCGCCGCGTCATCGTCGCCAGCTTCTCCAGCCACGTGCACCGCGTGCAGCAGGTGATCGACGCCGCGCACGCGCACGGACGGCGCGTCGCCTTCCTCGGTCGCAGCATGGTGCGCAACATGACCATCGCCGAGCAGCTCGGCTACCTCAAGGTGCCCGCGGGCGTGCTGATCGACTTCAAGAAGGCCCGCGACCTGCCCGACGAGCAGATCGTCTACATGTCGACGGGGTCGCAGGGCGAGCCGATGGCGGTGCTCAGCCGCATGGCGAACGTCGACCACGCGATCGAGGTGAGCGAGGGTGACACGGTCATCCTCGCCTCGAGCCTCATCCCCGGCAACGAGAACGCGGTCTACCGTGTGATCGACGGTCTCACGAAGCTCGGCGCGAACGTGGTCCACAAGGCGAACGCGCGGGTGCACGTGTCCGGCCACGCGGCGGCGGGCGAGCTGCTCTACTGCTACAACATCCTCAAGCCGAAGAACGTCCTCCCGGTGCACGGGGAGTACCGCCACCTGATCGCCAACGCCAAGCTCGCCCAGGACACGGGCATCCCGGAGGAGAACACGATCATCGCCTCCAACGGCACCGTGATCGACCTCAAGGACGGCGTGGCCCGCGTGAGCGGACAGCTCGATCTCGGGTTCGTGTATGTGGACGGCTCCACGGTGGGCGAGATCACCGACGCGGATCTGAAGGACCGGCGGATCCTGGGCGAGGAGGGGTTCATCTCGGTCATCGTCGTGGTGGACGCGGCGACCGGTCGCATCATCTCCGGCCCCGAGATCCACGCCCGCGGCGTGGCGGAGGACGACTCGGTCTTCGACGACGTCGCGCCGAAGATCGTCGCCGCGCTCAAGGAGGCTTCGGGCAACGGCGTGCGCGACACGCACGCCCTCTCCCAGGTCGTGCGCCGCACGATCGGCCGCTGGGTCAACCAGAAGCTCCGTCGCCGTCCGATGATCGTGCCCCTCGTCATCGAGGCCTGACCCCGGATAGCCGCGGAAAGCCGCGTCATTGCGCGGAGATGTCGGCTGTTGGACGTAGCGTGGGAGCATGGCCAGGAGCACCACGAAGACCGAGCGCGCGTCGACGACCGCGTCGTCGCGCCCCAAGCGGCAGTCGGCTTCCAAGGCGGCGCCGGCACCCAAGAAGTACGTCGACGAAGCGGACAAGCCTCCGGTCGCCGTCCGCGCCTGGAACGGCCTGGCGCACGCGGTCGGCGGGCTCTTCCGTGCGTTCGGGCCGGAGACGCTCGAGAAGGACGACCGTCGCGACGGCTTCCCGTTCTTCCTGGTGATCCTGGCGGTGCTGGGCGCCGTCAACGAGTGGTTCTTCATCGGCAACGAGATCGCGGCGAACATCAGCGCCTATTCGGTCGGTCTGTTCGTCGGCCGGGTCGCGTTCATCATGCCGGTGCTGTTGCTCCTCCTGGCCGGCTGGCTCTTCCGGCACCCGTCCTCCGTGCACGACAACGGGCGCATCGGGATCGGCTTCGGCCTGTTCGTGCTGGCGCTGTCGGCGATCTTCCATGTGGCCGGACCGCGGCCCCATCCGAACCAGGGGATGCCGGCTCTGAGCGAATCGGGCGGTCTCCTCGGCTGGCTCCTCGGACAGCCGGTCTCCTACCTCACCGACATCCCCGCCTACGTGCTGCTGTCGCTGCTGGTCGTCCTCAGCATCCTGATCCTGACCAAGACTCCGCCGAACCGCATCGGTTCGCGTCTCGGCGACCTCTACGCGTGGATGTTCGACGCGGAGCGCCCGGAGAAGCCGACGAAGGACGCGGCGGCGATCGACGAGGCCGACAAGGTCGACGATCCCGACGTGCTGCCCTGGTGGCGCCGGAACAAGACGGGCCGCGAGGAGGATCCGGACGAGGGAACGCTCGGTTCCGACGACATCACGGCACTGCTCACCACGAACGAGCCGACGCCCGCGTACGACCAGGCGGTCACGGTCGCCAATCCGTCGGAGGTAGCCACCGAGGTGCTCTCCGACGTCCGGTCCATCGCCGACTCCCTCGCTGAGCAGCAGACCACGGCCCTCCTCGACGACGAGTCCGACACGGGCGAGATGCCCGAGCTCCCCGGGCTCGACGGCTTCGGTACCGAAGGGCCGGGGGAGCGGGGGCCACAGGCTCCGGTCGCTCCGTACATCCTTCCGTCGCCCGGCGTGCTCTCCGAGGGGCCGCCCTCGGTCGCGCGTTCCGACGCGAACGACCGCATCGTCGAGCAGATCACCAGCGTCCTCGACCAGTTCAAGGTCGACGCGAAGGTCACCGGCTTCTCCCGCGGCCCGACGGTCACGCAGTACGAGGTCGAGGTCGGTCACGGCGTCAAGGTCGAGAAGATCCTGCAGCTCAGCAACAACTTCGCCTACGCCGTCGCCTCGAACGACGTCCGCATCCTCTCTCCGATCCCTGGCAAGAGCGCGATCGGCATCGAGATCCCGAACACCGACCGGGAGACGGTGGCCCTCGGCGACGTGCTGCGTTCCGCCGCAGCGCAGAAGAGCACTCACCCGCTCACGATCGGCGTCGGCAAGGACGTGGGCGGCAACTTCGTCGTCGCGAACCTCGCCAAGATGCCGCACCTCCTCGTCGCCGGCTCCACCGGCTCGGGTAAGTCGAGCTTCGTGAACTCGATGATCACGAGTCTGCTGATGCGCGCTCGCCCGGCGGATGTGCGCATGGTGCTGATCGACCCGAAGCGCGTGGAGCTCACGAGCTATGCCGGGGTGCCGCACCTCATCACCCCCATCATCACGAACCCCAAGAAGGCGGCTGAGGCGCTGCAGTGGGTCGTGAAGGAGATGGACATGCGGTACGACGACCTCGCGTCGTTCGGCTTCCGTCACATCGACGACTTCAACCGTGCCGTCCGCGCCGGTGAGGTCGAGGTGCCGGTCGGCAGCGAGCGGGTTCTCAAGCCCTACCCGTACCTGCTGGTCGTCGTCGACGAGCTCGCCGACCTCATGATGGTCGCCCCGCGTGACGTCGAGGACTCGATCGTGCGCATCACGCAGCTCGCTCGCGCGTCCGGCATCCACCTGGTGCTCGCCACGCAGCGTCCGAGCGTCGACGTCGTCACCGGTCTCATCAAGGCCAACGTGCCGTCCCGGCTCGCGTTCGCGGTCACGAGCGTCACCGACAGCCGCGTGATCCTCGACAGCCCCGGCGCCGACAAGCTGATCGGTCAGGGAGACGCGCTCTTCTCGCCGATGGGCTCGTCGAAGCCCTTCCGCCTGCAGGGTGCCTGGGTGGACGAGAAGGAGATCGACGCCGTCGTCAAGCACGTCACGCGTCAGGCTCGACCGGAGTACCGCGCCGATGTGCAGGAGGCGATGGAGCCGAGCAAGAAGAAAGAGGTCGACGAGGACATCGGCGACGACCTCGAGCTCCTCCTCGCCGCGGCCGAGCTCATCATCTCGTCGCAGTTCGGATCCACGTCGATGCTGCAGCGCAAGCTCCGCGTCGGGTTCGCGAAGGCCGGCCGGCTCATGGATCTGCTCGAGTCGCGTGAGGTCGTCGGCCCGTCGGAGGGGTCGAAGGCCCGCGACGTGCTGGCCACCCCGGAGCAGCTGCCGCAGGTCATGGCTCGCCTTCGCGGCGAGGACGTGCCCGCGTCCGCTCCGAGCGCCGGCGCACCGGCCGCCGCACCTCCGTCGCCCGAGCGCGACCCGATCGCGGGGCAGTACGACGGGCTTCCGGTCGTGGAGGCGGAAGGCGATGAAGACGCCTGGGGCCTGACGGGACGCGACTGATGGCCATTCCCCGGCAGCTCCCCAACGCGATCACGGTGGCGCGGATCCCGCTCGCGGTGGTCTTCTTCGTTCTCCTGCTCCTCGGGGGCACCTATGGAATCTCGGATCCGGTGGTGCGTTGGATCGCCGGCATCCTCTTCATCGTGGCCATCTCGACCGACTGGGTCGACGGGTATCTCGCGCGTCGCTACGACATTGTGAGCGACTTCGGGAAGCTGTGGGATCCGATCGCCGACAAGCTCCTCACGGGGGCCGGTTTCATCGGGCTGGCCATTCTGGGCGAGGTCAACTGGTGGATCGTGATCGTGATCCTCGTCCGCGAGTGGGGTATCACGATCCATCGTCTGGTGGTCGCGAGCGAGCATGTCGTCGCTGCCGCCTGGATGGGCAAGATCAAGACCGCGTTCCAGGGCGTGGCCCTCGGCTGGGCGTTGTTGCCGCTTCACGTGTGGATCGGTCTCGGTCCGTGGACGACCATCACCTTCCTGCTCATGCTGATCGTGCTCGTCCTCACGGTGGTCAGCGGAATCGACTACATCGTGGCGCAGGTACGCGGTTCGCGACAGCGGTCATGACGTCGTTCACCCCTGAGATGGTCGTGGGCGCCCTGCGCGCGCGCGGCTGGACGCTCGGGGTCGCCGAGTCGCTGACCGGCGGCGCGGTCTGCGCGGCGCTGGTCGCCGTTCCCGGAGCCTCCGTCGTTCTCCTCGGCGGCGTGGTCGCGTATGCGACGCCGGTCAAGCATTCGCTGCTCGGGGTAGACGCCGAGCTGCTCGCGACAAAGGGACCCGTCCATCCCGAGGTGGCGCGGCAGATGGCCGAGGGGGTTCGCCACGCCGTCGCCGTCGACGGACGGTCGGCGGACGTCGGTATCTCCACCACCGGGATCGCCGGGCCGCAGTCGCCGGACGGTCAGCCGGTCGGGACCGTCCATCTGGGCGTCGTCACTCCGGAGGGCACTCGCACGGAGGCGTTCGTCTTCGACGGCGACCGAGCGGCGGTGCGCGCGCAGTCGGTGGCGATGCTGGTGCGAATGCTGGCTGAGGCGGTCGGGGAATACGAGCCGACAGCCGAAGGTTGATACCGATGTGCTCACATTCAAACCACAGAGTGCAAGGGTAGATTCTGTGCAGGCCAGGAGGGCTAGACTGGCTGTCTCTTCGAGGGGAACCTCGATCGAACACATGGGGAGGAGGTTCCGATGATTCTTGTACGACAGGAAATCGGCGATGTGCTGAGGGACTTCCGCCTGCAGAAGGGGCGCACCCTCCGGCAGGTCGCAAGCAAGGCGTCCGTCGCGCTCGGCTACCTCAGCGAGGTCGAACGCGGACAGAAGGAGGCGTCGAGCGAGATCCTCGCCTCGGTCGCGGAGGCCCTCGACGTTCCCATCTCCACCATCATGCGCGAGGTCGGGGATCGCATCTCCGTCCTCGAGGGCATCCAGGTCTTCCCCGACGTCGTTCCCGACGAGCTGGTCGCCTCGGTCGAGCCCGAGCTCTCGCTGCACTGACCACTCGGCCGGGTGACGATGCGACGTAGCGAATTCCTTCGCGCCGTCGACGCGGAGTTCCAGGCGCGAGGGCCGTCACTGGTGAACGACCTCAGTCTGACGGCGGTCAACGGCCGTACCGCGAGCGAAGCGCTGGCGGACGGCGTGCCGCCCCGGGAGATCTGGCTCGCCCTGTGCGAGGAGATGGATGTTCCGCTGTCTCGGCGGCACGGCGTCGGACGGCTGGAGCCGCGGAGCCGCTGAGTTGCTGCTCTCGTTCTCCGGGCTGTGCGGAACTCCGACACGCCGCGTTGCGCTGTTGTCGAAAATCTGTTCGAACCGGGCGTAGTCTTCTGCACAAGTGGTTTCGATGCCTGGATCATCACAGACCTCGGGTGGGCCGATGCAATGTCGGTGGCTCGTCCTAGCGTGAGGACCAGGCTGAAGAAGCCACACGCCTTGTCGGAGAGTTCCTTCCAGCCGGAAGAGCCGCGACAGCCTACAGGCGGCATCACACGCGCAGAAGGAGCACACCATGCCATCACCCGCCGACCGCGAGAAGTCCCTCGAGACCGCCCTCGCGCAGATCGACCGTCAGTTCGGAAAGGGCTCGGTCATGCGGCTGGGCAGCGATGAGCGCGCCCCCGTGGCAGTCATCCCCACCGGCTCCATCGCCCTCGACGTCGCCCTCGGGGTCGGAGGCCTGCCGCGTGGCCGCATCGTGGAGATCTACGGCCCGGAGTCCTCGGGTAAGACCACACTCACCCTGCACGCCATCGCCAATGCGCAGCGCGCGGGTGGTATCGCGGCGTTCATCGACGCGGAGCACGCGCTCGACCCCGACTACGCCGCGAAGCTGGGCGTCGACATCGATTCCCTGCTGGTGTCGCAGCCGGACACCGGTGAGCAGGCGCTGGAGATCGCCGACATGCTCGTGCGGTCCGGTGCCATCGATCTCATCGTCGTCGACTCGGTCGCGGCCCTCGTGCCGCGAGCCGAGATCGAGGGTGAGATGGGCGACTCCCACGTGGGTTTGCAGGCCCGGCTCATGTCGCAGGCGCTGCGCAAGCTGACGGGTGGGCTCAACCAGACCAACACCACGATGATCTTCATCAACCAGCTGCGCGAGAAGATCGGCGTCTTCTTCGGATCGCCCGAGACCACCGCCGGTGGAAAGGCGCTCAAGTTCTACGCCTCCGTGCGCATGGACATCCGACGGATCGAGACCCTCAAAGACGGAACCGACGCCGTCGGCAACCGTACGCGGGTCAAGATCGTCAAGAACAAGATGGCCCCGCCGTTCAAGCAGGCGGAGTTTGACATCCTCTACGGCGTGGGGATCTCTCGCGAGGGCAGCCTGATCGATTTCGGCGTGGAGCACGGGATCGTCAAGAAGTCTGGCTCGTGGTACACCTACGACGGCGACCAGCTGGGGCAGGGCAAGGAGAACGCGCGCACGTTCCTTCTCAACAACCCCGACATCGCCCTCGCCATCGAGACGCAGATCAAGCAGAAGCTCGGCATCGGTGCGCAGCCCGCGCCCGCGTCTGCGGACGAGCTCGCTGAGCGTCGCCCGGCCTGATGAACGAGCAGCGTGGGGGCGATCCGGAACGGATCGCCCCCATCATCCCTCTCTTCGGAGGGGCGCCGTCTCGGCAGCCCTCACGACGGCCTACCCCGCCCGATCATTCGGGGGTGGACGCGCCGGCATCGACTGACGGCGCCGCGTCGTGGCGCTCGACCTGGCATCAGGCGCCGTCCGACTTCCCGCAGGAACCCGACGCGGGCACGCCGAGCGAACGGCATCCCGCACGCGGTCGACGCGGGCGATCGACAGCGGGCACCCCGGTCCCTCGGCTGCGCGCGATCGACGAGGGGACGCTCGGCGGGGCGGATGCCGAGCGGGGAGACGAGGACGGTCCCACCACGGAGGAGGTCCGTGTCGCGGCCGAAGAATCTCTGCTCCGCAAGCTTCGCACCCGCTCGTTGTCCGTCTCCGAAGCGCGCCTGGTCTTGAGAGGCCACGGGGTGGAGGCGAACGACGTCGACGACCTGATCGAGGATTTCTGCCGTCGCGGTTACCTCGACGACGCGGTGCTCGCCGAGATGCTCGTGACCTCGGGCGCCGAACGAAAGGGGCAGGGGCGTGTCGCGCTGTCCCGTGCGCTCGCCCAGCGCGGGATCCCGCGAGAGGTGATCCATGCGGCGCTGGAGGAACTCCCTGACGACGATGCGGAGCGGGCGCTGGAGTTCGCTCGCACCAAGGCGCGGTCTCTCAGCCGACTCGACGCCGACACGGCGCTTCGTCGCCTCACGGGTCAGCTGGCGCGGCGTGGTTATGCCGGATCGGTCGCGATGACCGCCGCCAAGACGGCGCTGCGCGAGGCGTCGTCCGGTGGTTCCGGGTCCGGCGTGCGCTTCGTGGATTCCGACTGAGGGTGCCGCCCTGAGCGCGGTGACGGGGCTCGTACAATGGACAGATCATGACTATCCCCCGCAGTGAACCGACGATCATCAGCGCCTCATCGGCGGCCGTCGACGACGACGGGCGACAGCGATCGTATGAGGTGCGTACCTTCGGGTGCCAGATGAACGTGCACGACTCCGAGCGGCTGTCCGGTTCGCTCGAGAGCGCGGGCTACGTCCCTGCGCCCGCGGGCAGTGAAGCCGACGTCGTCATCATCAACACGTGCGCCGTGCGCGACAATGCGGCGGGCAAGTTGTACGGCACTCTCGGACACCTCGCCGCGGTGAAGCGTCGGAAGGCGGGCATGCAGATCGCCGTCGGTGGCTGTCTCGCACAGATGGACAAGCAGGCGGTGCTCGACAAGGCGCCGTGGGTCGATGTCGTCTTCGGAACGCACAACATGGGCTCCCTGCCCGGCCTCCTCGAGCGCGCCCGCCACAACGGAGACGCGGAGCTGGAGATCCTCGAGTCGCTCGAGGTGTTCCCGTCCACGCTTCCGACCAAGCGCGACTCCGCCCACAGCGGTTGGGTGTCGATCTCGGTCGGCTGCAACAACACCTGCACGTTCTGCATCGTTCCGAGCCTTCGTGGCAAGGAGAAGGACCGCCGCCCGGGCGACATCCTCAACGAGATCCGGCTGCTGGTCGAGGACGGCGCGATCGAGGTCACCCTGCTCGGCCAGAACGTCAACTCGTATGGTGTGGAGTTCGGAGACCGCCAGGCCTTCGGCAAGCTGCTGCGCGCGGCCGGGCAGATCGAGGGCCTGGAGCGGATCCGATTCACGAGTCCGCATCCGGCCGCCTTCACCGACGACGTGATCGACGCGATGGCCGAGACACCGAGCGTGATGCCGCAGCTGCACATGCCGCTCCAGTCGGGCAGCGACCGCATCCTCAAGGCCATGCGGCGTTCGTACCGCAGCGAGCGTTTCCTGGGCATCCTCGATCGGGTGCGGGCACGCATCCCGCACGCGGCCATCACGACCGACATCATCGTCGGGTTCCCGGGTGAGACCGAGGAGGACTTCGAAGACACGATGCGGGTGGTCGAGCAGGCACGCTTCTCCGGAGCCTTCACGTTCCAGTACTCGATCCGGGAGGGCACACCGGCGGCGACGATGGCGGATCAGGTTCCGAAGGCCGTGGTGCAGGCCCGCTACGATCGCTTGATCGCACTGCAGGAGCGCATCTCGCTGGAAGAGAACCAGAAGCAGGTCGGCCGCGAGATCGAGGTGCTCGTGTCGACCGGGGAGGGCAAGAAGGACGCCGAGACCCACCGCCTGACGGGCCGAGGCGAGGACAACCGTCTCGTGCACTTCGAGGTCCCGCCGGGGTCGGAGCTTCCGCGCCCGGGTGACGTCGTCACGGTGACGGTCACGCACGCCGCGCCGTTCCACCTGCTGGCCGATGACCCCACCGGCGCGCCTCTGCGCATCCGCCGGACACGGGGCGGAGATGCCTGGGACCGCTCGCAGGCGGAGTCGTGCGCGGTGCCGTCACCGAGTGCGAGCGGGTCGAGCGCCGTGTCGCTCGGGCTTCCGACGCTGCGCGTCGGCGTGTGACCGCGCCGCGACTCTGGGCGATCGTCGGTGCCACGGGCACGGGCAAGAGCGACCTCGCCCTGGACCTGGCCGAAGCGCTGCGGCGTCAGGGTAACCCGGCCGAGATCATCAACGCCGACGCGATGCAGGTGTATCGCGGCATGGACATCGGCACGGCGAAGTTGCCGACCGCCGACCGTCGTGGCATTCCCCATCATCTCCTCGACGTGCGAGAGGTCACGCAGGATGCTGCTGCCGCTTGGTATCAGCCGCTGGCGCGTGCCGCGGTGCGCGACATCCAGGAGCGCGGCGGAGACGCCATCCTGGTCGGCGGCTCGGGTCTGTACGTCTCCAGCGTGATCTTCGACTTCGACTTCCCGCCGCGAGACCCGGCGGTGCGGAGGCGGCTGGAGCTCGAGTTCGAGGCCGAGGGGATCACGCCGTTGCTCGAGCGACTGCGGCTGCTCGATCCGACCACGGCGGAGCGCGTGGACCCCAGGAACAGCCGACGGGTCATCCGTGCGCTCGAAGTGGTGGAACAGGGGAGTGCTACGCACGGGGCAGCGCTTCCCGATGCGCCGACGCTGTGGATGCCGCAGACGCGGATCATCGGCCTGCGCCTGGACCGCGAGCCGCTCGTGCGCCGGCTGAACGACCGGGTCGACCGCATGTGGGCGCAGGGGCTGGTGGCGGAGGCCGAGAGTCTCCGTGGGCGTGGCCTGGAGAGCGGCACCACGGCTTCCCGCGCGATCGGCTACGCCCAGGCGCTGGGACAGTTGGACGGCCGGCTCACGGAGGCGGAGGCGATCGCGGAGACGCAGGCCCTCACCCGCCGGTACGCCCGCCGTCAGGTGTCGTGGTTCAAGCGTTACCCGCAGCTCGAGTGGCACGACGTGCCGACCTCCGCGGAGCAGCTTCTCGCCGACTGACGAGTGTCGGTGCCCGGTGCAAGACTGCGCGCATGGCCACTCACTTCTACACCGCCTCCAGTCTCGATGGGTTCATCGCCACGCTCGACCATTCACTCGACTGGCTGCTGAGCCTGGACATCGATCTGGAGGGGCCGATGGCGTACCCGTCGTTCGAGAAGAATGTCGGCGCCCTCGTGATGGGGGCGTCCACCTACGAGTGGGTGATGCGGCACGAGGAGGGACGGTGGGGGTACACCCAGCCGACGTGGGTGCTCACGCACCGCGACCTCGAGCTGCCCGCGGGGGCGGCCGTCGAACTCACCAGCGACGCCGTGAGCGAGGTGCACGCCCGCGCGGTGGCGGCGGCGGAAGGTCGCGATGTCTGGATCGTCGGCGGGGGAGACGTCGCCGGGCAGTTCGCCGACGCCGGGCTTCTCGACGAGGTCTGGGTGCAATACGCCCCGGTCACCCTCGGGTCAGGTGCACCGCTTCTTCCTCGTCGACTCGATCTGGAGTTGCTCGAGGTCGCGCGCAACCGCAGCTTCCTGTGCGGGCGCTATCGCGTCGTCCGCGACGAGGGGGGAACGAACCGTCCCTAGACTGGGAGCATGGTCGCATTCACCAAGGGGCACGGCACCGGCAACGACTTCATCATCATCGCCGACCCCGATGGGCAGCTGCCTCTGTCACAGGAGCAGGTGGCTGTGCTCTGCGACCGCCACTTCGGCATCGGCGCAGACGGGGTCCTGCGGGTCGTCCGCTCTGCGTCCCTTCCGGAGGGCGCTGCGGCGCTGGCGGAAGAGCCCGCCGCGGAGTGGTTCATGGACTATCGCAACGCCGACGGCTCGGTCGCGGAGATGTGCGGCAACGGGATCCGCGTGTTCGTGCACTATCTGGTGCGTTCCGGTCTCGCGAGTATCGAGCAGGGCGCGACGCTGCCGATCGGTACCAGGGCCGGAGTGCGCCACGTGACCCGCAGCGCGAACGGCTACCAGGTCGACCTCGGGGCGTGGCGCCTGTCGGGCGACGACCCACTCGTCCGTGCGGATGGGCTCACCGTGACCCGCCCCGGCCTCGGCATCGATCTGGGCAACCCGCACGTCGTAGTCGCGCTGGCATCCGAGGCCGAACTCGCGCTGCTCGAGCTCACGCGTGCACCCGAGCTCGAACCCGCCCTTCCTGCGGGCGCCAACGTCGAGTTCGTCGTCCCGGGTGAACCCCTGGTCCGCGACGGCATCGGCCATGTGCGCATGCGGGTCTCCGAGCGCAGCGTCGGCGAGACGCTCAGCTGCGGAACCGGTGTCGCGGCGACGGCCCTCGCCGTGCGGTACTGGGCGGGTGCGCAGGCGCCGAACAACTGGCAGGTCGAGGTGCCCGGTGGCACACTGGCCGTGCGGATGTTCCCGGCGGAGGACGGCGAGCACGTCGCGCTCTCCGGGCCTGCGCAGCTGGTCTTCCAGGGTGAGATCGACCTGCTCTGAGGCGCGGATCAGACCAGCGCGATCGGCTCCGTCGGTGGCGTGCCGTGCTTGCGCACCTTCAGGATGCGGTAGCCCTTGCCGGTCGCGGTGCGGAAGACGCTGAAGCCGGGGTGGAACGTGCTGGCGATCCACCGCTGCAGGGAGTCGGCACCCAGATTGCGCTGCACCACGAGCCAGGCATCGCTGCGCTCGTCGAGCCGGGGGATCCACCGTTCGAGAAGCCCGTGGAGCCCGTTCTTCCCCACGCGGATCGGCGGGTTGGAGCGGATGGTGCGGAAGGTCACGTCGTCGGGAACATCTCCGGGCAGCGCGGCGTTGACATTGGTGAGGCCGAGCGCGGAAGCATTGCGACGCACGAGGTCGAGCGCACGTTCATTCACGTCCACCGCCCAGACGGTGGCGTGCGGTGAAGCCAGAGCCATCGACAGGGCGATGGGTCCCCAGCCGCTGCCGAGGTCGAGAAGATGGCCGCCGGGTGGAACGGGCGGAGTGTTGGCGAGAAGGACCGCGGTTCCGGCATCGAGCCGATCCGGGCTGAAGACCCCACCGGCGGTGGTCATCTCCAGCTCGCGCCCTGCCAGGGATACACGGATCGTGCGCAGGTTCTCGGGGCTTGCCGGGGCCGCAGTGAAGTAGTGGTCGGACCCCATACGGTGAGCGTACCGGACGGTGCGGGCTAAGGTTAAGGCTCGCGAGGAAACCAGAGACAGGAACGGATGACGGAGACGAAGATCCCCTCCACCGACGACCAGACGGTCGACCGAGTGCTTTCGAACGCGGAGAAGCGATCGGAGGTCCGCGTCTTCGGCGCCGCCCAGGCCCTGCAGGACGAGGCCACGGCCGCGCACTCGCAGACCGACGGTCAGCAGTGGGACCTCGAAGATCGGCATGCGCTGCGTCGCGTGGCCGGACTCTCGACCGAACTGGAAGACGTCACCGAGGTCGAGTACCGACAGCTACGGCTCGAGAACGTCGTGCTGGTGGGCGTGTACCCGCAGGGGGCGCAGGAAGACGCGGAGAACTCGCTGCGCGAGCTGGCCGCGCTGGCCGAGACGGCGGGTGCCGTGGTCCTGGACGGCGTGCTGCAGCGGAGGCCCCACCCTGACGCCGCGACCTACCTCGGACGAGGCAAGGCGCAGGAGCTGAAGGACATCGTGGCCGCGGTCGGGGCGGACACCGTCATCGCGGATACCGAACTGGCGCCCAGCCAGCGTCGCGCCCTCGAAGACGTCGTCAAGGTCAAGGTGATCGACCGCACGACCGTGATCCTCGACATCTTCAGCCAGCACGCGAAGAGCCGCGAGGGCAAGGCCCAGGTCGAGCTCGCACAGCTCGAGTACCTCCTTCCGCGGCTGCGCGGATGGGGTGAGTCCATGAGCCGCCAGGCCGGTGGGCAGGTCGGCGCAGGCGGCGCGGGGATGGGATCGCGCGGCCCGGGTGAGACGAAGATCGAGCTGGATCGTCGTCGCATCCGCACGAAGATGGCGCTGCTGCGCAAGCAGATCCGCGACTTCGCGCCGGCTCGCGAGGCCAAGCGGGCCGAGCGCAAGCGCAACACGATTCCCTCCGTCGCGATCGCGGGCTATACCAACGCCGGCAAGTCCAGCCTTCTGAACGCCCTGACGAGCGCCGGCGTGCTCGTCGAGAACGCCCTCTTCGCCACCCTTGACGCGACCGTGCGCCGATCGGCGACCGAGGACGGCCGTGTCTACACCCTCACCGACACGGTGGGCTTCGTGCGGAACCTGCCGCACCAGCTGGTCGAGGCTTTCCGCTCCACGCTGGAAGAGGTCGGCGACGCCGATGTCGTGTTGCACGTCGTCGACGGGTCGCACCCCGACCCGGCCGGCCAGCTGCAGACGGTTCGCGACGTGATGGGCGACGTCGGGGTGCGCGACCTGCCGGAGATCGTGGTCTTCAACAAGGCCGACCTGATCCCCGAGGATGAGCGTCTCGTGCTGCGCGGCCTGGAGCCGCACGCGCACTTCGTGTCGTCGCGCTCAGGGGAGGGCATCGACGAGCTGCGGTCCGCGATTGAGGCGGCACTGCCCCAGCCCGCGGTCGAGATTCGTGCGGTGGTCCCGTACGACCGGGGCGACCTCGTCGCCGCGATCCACGAGACGGGCATGCTGCTGTCCGTCGAGCATCAGGAGCAGGGAAGCGCCGTGCACGCCCGGGTGTCCGAGCGTCTGGCGGCCGAGCTGGCGCCGTTCGTCGCGGAGGGGTGAGTTCCGCGCTCAGCGGGCGAGGAAACGCGCCTCGACGGTTGCCGAGATGACGATCTCCTCCGGCTCGTACTGCATGGAGGGTGCGGCGTCGGCGGCGAACGCGACCGCTCCGCGAGCCTTCATCAGGGGCGTACCGGGGCCGGGGTGGCCGGGGGCGATCAGCCCGACGTCGGCCAGTTCGACGGGCGAGACCTGATGGAGGCCGACGGCACCCGCGTACGCCTCGGCGCGCAGCACGGCGGCCTCCACGGCGCGGGCCGCGACCTCGCGTTCGACACGGGTGCGGGTCTCGGGGGTGAGATGCCAGTCCACCCAACCGACCTCGACTCCCTCCCGCGCTGAGACCTCGGTGACCCACAGGGAGAGCTCGCCGTCCTCCGCGAACGTCGCGGTGAAGTCGACGCCGGCCATGTAGACGGGCGCGAGGCGCGAGCCATCGCTGCTCCACGGGCGCTCCGCCCGGACGCTGAGGTTCGCGCTGCTCCAGTCGAGCGCTGACCCGGTCTTCGTGCGCTCGGCGAGGTCTTCGCGCACGGGCTCGGAGAGACGCAGGGCTTCGTCGACCACGGGGCCGCGCTCCGGCCCCTCGGCACGGACGGAGACACGGACGATGGCACGCTCGGGGCGGACCCGCACTTCGTGCTCACCACGGACGGTGACGATGACCTCGCTCATGCGCCGACTCTACGCGAGCCGGTCGGGGCAGGGGCGGAATGGCGAAGGGCCTCCGAACGTTGTAACCTGTGATGCTCGGGTGCATGTCGCCCGGCCTGGTAATTCCACAGTGTGACAGCGGCTCCTTCGCGAGAAGGACCACGGGGCTGATCGGTTTCGACAGCGCCTGTGAATCCACGAGAAGCGGGCCGAGGATGCAGAGTTATCTCGTAAACGCTCTCTGCAAAACAATAGTTGCCGAATCCAAGCGCAACGACTTCGCCCTCGCTGCCTAAGCGAGCCCGATAGTCCGTCAGACCGTATGTGATTCCGATACGGATCCTGGCGTCATCTAGGAATCTTGCTGCGTGACGGCGTCTGGACGTCACGCGGGACTCTTCCCAGGCTGGGCTCGTCGACTTAGGTGTCTGTGACAAAGGTCGGAGCCGAGCAGAACGCTTCCACAGACTGCGCCCGGAGAAGGCGTGGAGACTCAGCGTTGGACGGGGGTTCGATTCCCCCCAGCTCCACCAGGTCGCTGTCACAGACGAAGCCCCCGTGTTCCTCATGAACACGGGGGCTTCGTCGTTCCGAGACCAGCTAGTCGGCGTCGGTGCCGTCGTGAGCCTCCACGTCGTCGTCGCCGGTGGGTGGCACCGTGGGCGGTTCGCCCTTGTTGTCCTCGGCGCCGAGGTTGTCGTTCTCGTCGGGCCCGGGGGAGGATTCGGTGCTGATGTCGTTGCGGTGGCTGTCGCTACTCATGCGCGTTCCTTTCTGGGTGACTTCCTCCAGCCTCTCCTCCCGGAGGATCGGGGGCCAGACGGTTGACAATGCGACCACGCGCGGCCCAGGGAGCAGACGCGGAGGAGGGCATGCCGCAGGAGACGCCGGCGCAGCCTATATTGAGGCCGTGACGATGACCCCGCCCACGCCCGCCGACGGACTCACGCGCGCCCAGGTGGCGGAACGCGTCTCGACGGGCCGAACGAACGCGTTCACGGCCGATACGAGCCGGAGCGCCTGGAGCATCGTCCGCGCGAACGTGTTCACCATCTTCAACGGGATCGTGTTCGCGTGCTTCTTCGTGCTGTTCGCGATCGGGCGGTGGCAGGATGCCCTTTTCGGTCTCGCCGCGTTCTCCAACGCGATCATCGGCTGCGTGCAGGAGTTCCGAGCGAAAGCGGCCCTCGATCGCCTCGCCCTGATGAACGCCCCGCGTGCGCTCGTCCGACGGGACGGTGCCGAGACGGAGGTGGTCCCCGGCGATGTGGTGCTCGACGACGTGCTCGTGCTGCGTGCCGGCGAACAGGTCCCGGCCGACGCCACGGTCACGCAGTCCCGCGGGCTGCAGATCGACGAGTCGATGCTCACCGGCGAGTCGGACCCGGTCGAGAAGCACCCGGGCGATGAGGCGCTGTCGGGGGCGGTCGTCGTCGCCGGCGAAGGGCTCGCCGTCACCACCCGCGTCGGGGCGGACTCGTACGCGAACCGGTTCGCGGGTGAGGCGCGGCGGTTCTCGCTGGTGGCGAGCGAGCTCCGGTCGTCGATCGATCGCGTCCTCACCTGGGTGGGCTGGATCATCGGTCCCGTCGGGCTCCTCGTGCTGAACGCGCAGATCATCGTGACCGGCGGCTATGCGACGGCGTTCAGCTCAGGCTCGTGGCAGCAGGCGGTGGTCAACACGATCGCCGCGTTGACCGCGATGATTCCGCTCGGCCTCGTCTTGATGACCAGCATCGCGTTCGCGGTCGGAGCGTCGCGGCTCGCGCGTCGACAGGTGCTGGTGAACGAGCTGCCGGCGGTCGAGGGGCTCGCTCGTGTCGACGTCGTGTGCCTCGACAAGACCGGCACGCTCACGGTGGGCGACATCGTCTTCGACGCCGAGCACACGATCGGCGGCGCGTCTCCGTCCCGTGCAGACGAGGTGGCCGCCGTGCTGGCCTGGTATGCGGCAGCTCCGGACGCGAACTCGACGGCCCGTTCCCTGCGCGCCGACCACCCGGTGCGCGCACCGCTGCACGTCCGCGGAGACATCCCGTTCTCCTCGGCGCGCAAATGGAGCGCCACGGTGTTCGAGGAGGTCGACGGCACCTGGGTGATGGGGGCACCGGAGATGATCTTCGGCGACGAGGCCACCTCGAGCAGCACCGAGCTCGGCCGCACGGTCACGAGGCTCGCGGAGAGCGGGCGCCGCACGCTGGTCCTCGCGCGGGCGGAACAGCCGCTGTCCGAGTCGGAGATCGCCGAGGAGCGCCTGCCCGCCGGACTGGCCCCCGTCCGCGTCCTCACCTTCCGCGAACAGGTGCGTCCTGACGCCGCGCAGACGCTGGAGTACTTCCGCCGCCAGGAGGTGGCCATCCGCATCATCTCCGGAGACAACCCGCGGACCGTGGCGGCGATCGCGCGCGAGGTCGGACTCGACGTGGAGGAGGGGTTCGACGCGCGGGAGCTCCCCGACGACGATGCCGAGCTCGCCCGGCTCCTCGACAGCCAGCAGGTGTTCGGGCGGGTGACGCCGGAGCAGAAGAAGCGCATGGTGACCGCGCTGCAGAGCCACGGACACACCGTCGCCATGACCGGAGACGGGGTCAACGACGCCCTGGCGATCAAGACGGCCGACATCGGGATCGCCATGAACTCCGGCTCGCCGGCGACGAAGGCCGTCGCGCGCCTCGTCCTGCTCGACGGGCAGTTCTCCCACCTGCCCGACGTCGTGGCCGAGGGGCGGCAGGTCATCGCGAACATCGAACGCGTCTCGATGCTGTTCCTCACCAAGACGGCGTATGCGACGACCCTCGCCGTCGTGTTCGGTGCGCTGATCCTGGCCTTCCCGTTCCTCCCGCGCCAGCTGTCGATCACCGACGGCCTCACCATCGGGATCCCCGCGTTCTTCCTGGCGCTCATGCCGAACGCCTCGCGCTACCTCCCCGGCTTCCTGCGGCGATCCCTCAGCTTCGCGATCCCGGCCGGCGTCGTCGTGGCGGGCGGCCTCACCTGGTACGACGCTGTCGCGCGCGGTCTCGGCGTCTCCGAGGAGCAGCTGCGTACCGGCGCGACCGTGATCCTCGCGATCGTCGGCATCTGGGTGCTGGCGGTGCTGGCGCGGCCCCTCAATCGCTTCAAGGTCCTCGTGGTGGGCGCCATGTTCGTGCTGCTCGTCGGCATCTTCAGCCTGCCGCCGGCGCGCAGCTTCTTCGCCCTGGTCGATCCGGGGGAGGAGCTCGCGCTGGCCCTCACCGGGATCGTCGCGGTGATGATCGCCGCGATCGAGATCATCCGGTTCGTCCATCGCCGCGTCGTCGTCGATCGTGTTCGCCCGAGCGGCGACCGCACCGGCGAAACCGAGCGCGCCGCTCAGGCTGCCCGCGGCAGCACCGTGGCGCGGGTCCTCACGAATGGGGTCGCAGCCCTCGCCTATGTCTTCGGCCTGCTCGCCACGGCGTTCGGTGTGCTGGTGTTCCTCTCGCGCTACGAGGGGACGGTGGGACGGACGGCGTTCTCGCTCCTCGGCGCATCGATCGCCCTGTTCGGGCTCCTGGTGCTCGCGATCGCGGCGGGCGTGCGGCGGGGCAGCGGGTTGTCGCGCCTGTTGCTCACGATCGTGCTGACGCTCGCCATCGCGGTCAGCGTCGCGGTGCTGCTCGCGGGGGATCGTTGGGACTGGGGTGCCGGGATCACGGGGCTGGTCGCGGGCGTGCTCGTGACCCTGCTGTGGACGCCGCCGACGACGCACCGGTTCGGGCGCATCCGCGACAGCTCGATGGGGCGCGGTCGCCCCTGAGCGGCCGCGGTGCCCTCAGTCCGCCCAGTCGACGAGCAGCAGGCTCTGGCGGGTGTCGGCGAACTTCACCCAGCCGTCGCCGAAGAGGTAGGTCATGCCGTAGCCGTCCTCATCGGTTCCCATCGAGAACTCCGGGTCCTCCGTGACGTACACGCCCTCTTCCGACTCCTCGCGCTGCCACCCCTCGGCGAGCAGCCCGGCCTGCGCCTCCGCCGCGTCCGCGGCGCTGACGCGGGCCCATCCGTACAGCTGACCGTGGTCCGAGGGCACCGAGAAGTCGGCCCAGAAGCAGAGCAGTCCCTCGGTGAACTCCACGCCTCCGGCCCGGAACTCCTTGCCCTGCGCACTCCAGCCGGCCGACGTCAGCGCGGCGACCGTGCCGTCGGAGATCATCGACTCGCACGTGAGCTCCTCGCCCGTGGGTTCGGGCGCCGGAACGGGGGCGGGGGAGGACGTCTCGACCGTGGTGTCGGCCGTGGCAGGAGGAGAGCGGGTGGGCTCGGCGTGCGGAGCCCCGCTGCAGCCCGCCAGCAGCAGCACCAGCAGCGCGCCGGTGGCGGCGGGAAGGCTGCGGGCGGTCATGGGGGTCCTCGGGATCGCGGTGGCGGTCAGTCGTCGTGCAGGAGCGCGAGGAGGTCCTGGTGAAGGACTCCGTTGGTGGCGAGTGTCGAGCGGGCGGAGATCGTCTCGCTGCCTTCGAAGGACGTCATCCGGCCGCCGGCTTCGCGCACGATCGCCACGGCGGCCGCGATGTCATACTCCTTCACATCGAACTCGGCCACCATGTCGAGGCGGCCCTCGGCCAGCAGCATGTAGGCGTACACGTCGCCGTAGGCGCGGTCCCGCCAGACCCGGTCCGACAGTCGCAGGAGGGCGTCGAGGTGCCCGGCGTCCCGCCACTGAGCGATGCTCTGGAAGCTCACGCTCGCGTCATCCAGGGAGGACACGGCGGAGACCGTCAGTCGTCGTTCCTCGCCGTCCACGGCGGTCCACGCGCCGTCGCCGGCGGCCGCCCACCAGCGTCGTCCCAGCGCGGGCATGCTCACCACCCCGACCTGGGGCACCCCGTCGACCGCCAGAGCGATCATGGTGCCCCACAGCGGCACGCCGCGCAGGAAATTCGCCGTCCCGTCGATCGGGTCGATGATCCACTGTCGGTCCGTGGCCCCCTGTGCGCCGAACTCCTCGCCAAAGATGCCGTCATCGGGCCGTTCGCTCTCGAGGATGCTGCGCACCGCACGCTCGGTCGCCAGGTCGGCGTCGGTGACATGCGACCGGTCGGCCTTGGTGGAGATCTCCAGATCCGCGGCGTCGAAGCGCGGCAGAGATTGGGCGTCCGCCGCGTCGGCGAGCCGGAGGGCGAGGGCAAGGTCGGCGCGCAGGTCGGTCGCGGCAGGGGGCTGAGTCACGCTCCCAGGATAGTGGCGGTGACCGCGCCGCCCTGAGTGACCATCGGCCACCATGGCCGCGTCCCGAGGCGTACGCGTGTGCTTGGCGCGCCCGGGCGGCACACGATTTCGTCGGCGGCTGATCGGCTGGTAATGTAATTCCTCGGTCGGGGTTATCCCGGGCCACGCACCTCTAGCTCAATCGGCAGAGCAACTGACTCTTAATCAGTGGGTTCAGGGTTCAAGTCCCTGGGGGTGCACCACGCAGAAGCCCTCGATCCGTGCTCCACGGTCGAGGGCTTCTCTCGTACGGTGCTCGTCCGGTCGACGGCGTGCGGTCAGGCGCGCCGGACGGACAGCATCTGCCAGCCCTCCGGAACCTTGGCCTCGAGCGACGCCATGTCTTCCGCCTCGATTTGCTCGACGCCGTCGACCCGGCGGAACGTTCCCGTGGCCTCCATCTTCGCCTCGCCCTTCAGCATCCGCACCGGTGCGGATGCCAGGTCGAACCCAGGCTGCGCGTGGGCGGCCAGCTGTGTGCGCACATCCTCGAGGGACGTGCCGACGACGTCGGCGGTTGCGGTGCCGAGGGGGCGGATGAGGGCGATGAGCATCCTCCCAGCTTAGGAGGCGCGCGACGCGTCAGAGGTCCCAGTCGAGGGCGGATCGCAGATCGACGGGAGGAGGCGCATCCGTGGTGCTCCGCCGCAGGTAGACCGCCACGCGAGAGTGCGCCGTGATCAGCACACTCGTCAGACTGTCGCCGGTGGCGAGATCGACGAAGGTCGGCTCGGAACGTGCCGCAGCCTCGATGCGCGTCATGAGGTCAGCCACGTCGGTGCTGGACGGGAGCGCGAAGTCGTGCCCATCGATCTCGATGTGCGTCGTGGTCGTCTCGGTGTTCCCCATGCGGTCCACGGTAGGCAGGGCTCACCGAGGCGGCAAGAGGGGTTGAACCAGCCTGCGCATCGTGTTACGGGCGGTCACGCCGGGGCGAGGACCGCTTCGCGATCCGTCGGTGCCTGCTCTGCGGGCTCGGACACCAGGTACAGCCCGGTGGGGGCGTTGGCCGTGAACGCGAGTGCGTCGACCCAGGCCCGGTTGACGGCCGGCTGGCGGCTGCCGCTGTACTTGAAGACGAGCGAGCTGCCCGCGTGCACCCATACCGTGGTGCGTCCGCCGCCGATGCTGGCGTCTTCCCGCCAGGTGAAGCCGAACGGCTCCCCGCGGCGGAGCTTCGCGGTCATGACGAGCTGGACGTGTGTGAGCGCCCGATCCTCGATCTCGACCTTCACGCTGTTCTCGTACACGAAACGACCCATGACCTGCTTCCTGTTCCGCCACAGAAACCTGTGCCAAGAGGCGCAACCAAGATGATCACTGGTGTGGTGTTCCTCTACGGTCTCACACATTCGAGGAACCGGATACCCCGGCCGGCGACAGGGGTGTCTCAGGCGACGGGATCGAGGAGGGTGGGGTCGGACGGGTCGAGCGTGCGGGTGTTGCTGACCTTGCGGTCCACGATGCGTCCGCGGATCGTGGCGGCGACATCCGCCGAGCTATGGTCCAGCATCGCCAGCGCGTCGAGCTTCGCCTGCCCGGTCAGCTTGTCCGGGCTGAGCCAGGTGTCCCACGTGTCCGGCGTCAGGAAGGCCGGCATGCGGTCGTGGACCTCTCCGCTCGCGTCCCTGGCCTCCCTGGTGACCACGACGAAGCATCGCACCCGCTCTCCCTCGTGCTCCATGGACCACGTCAGTCCCGCGGCGGCGAGCAGGCCGTCGGCGTGCAGGAAGTGCGGGGTCTTCCGCCCCTTCTCGCCGGTCCACTCGAAGTAGCCGCGCATCGGGACGATGCACCGGGCCGCAGAGAACGCGGGTGCCCAGAACCCGGCCGCCAGCTTCTCCATCCTGGCGTTGATGAGCGGCGCGCGCTGGGGGCGGTTGGGCGGGCTCTGCCAGTCCCAGCGGACGAGCTCGAGGATGCGGCCCTCACCGCGGTCGCGGACGATCGGTGCATTCTCGGTGGGGGCGATCGAGTAGGCGCCGTGCCACGACTTCCACCAGTCCTCGGGACGGCCGCCCTCGGCGACGAACTCGCGGATCAGCTCGTCGGTGGTCGCATCGTTCGCGAATCGTCCGCACATGTCTCACCCTCGCAGATCCGTGTCCGCCGATGCCCCGCGCACCGGACTCGATCGTCCCATCATGCTGCACGGGGTGCGCGGGTGCACGGCCCTGGATGCACGGAGCCCGGATTAGGCTCCGGCGACGTCGATCACGGTGCCGTGCGTGAGCTGCTCCAGTTCGGCGAAGGTGAGGGGCATCACCGTGTGCGGGTGCCCTGCGGCAGCCCAGATCTCCGGGAACGCCGTGAGTGCGCGGTCGAGGTAGGTCGGCAGCGGTGCCGGGTGCCCGACCGGTGCCACGCCGCCGATCGCCTGACCTGTCGCCTCCCGCACGACGGACGCCGGCGCCATCGAGACGTCCGTCGCGCCGACACTGCGCGCCAGGACGCCGAGGTCGACCCGGTGTCCGCCGCTCGTCATCACGAGCACCGGGTCACCGTCGGCGAGGAACACCAGGCTGTTGGCGATCGCGGCGACCTCGCAGCCGATGGCGGCCGCGGCCTCCGTCGCGGTTCGAGCGGAGTCGGGGAGGACCCGGATCTCCGCATCGACACCCGACTCGACGAGGTGCTGATGCACCAGGCGGCTGCGTTCGGGAAGCGAGGGCGCGTCGGTCATGGCACCACGGTAGTGGAGGGGCTCAGGCCGCGTCGCCGACGACGATGGCCTGGGCGTCCTCCGCCGCGGGGTCAGCGGGCTCGTCGTCGATGTGCGCGAGGGCACGACGGCCGAGGAACACGGTGAGCGCGGCGAGGAGCACCGCGACCGCCGCGAACAGGTACGGAACGGTCGCGCTGAACAGGTGCCACAGGAGCGCCGCGATCGGCGGAGCCATCGCGCCACCGAGGAAGCGGACGGCCGAGTAGGCGGACGATGCGACCGAGCGGGGCAGATCGGTGGCCTCCATCACGGCCTCGGTCAGCACCGTGTTCATGATGCCGAGCAGCAGGCCGCCCACGATGATGCACGCCACGAGCGCGGCGGCGCTGTCGACGACGAGTCCGGCGACCACGAGGTCGATCGCCAGCAGGGGCAGCACGACCAGGATGATCCGGGTGCGGGGCATGCGCCGCATCAGCACGGGTGCGACCCACACGCTGGTCACCGCGAGCGCGACACCCCAGCCGAAGAAGGTGAAGCCGATGCCCATCGCGCCGAAGCCCAGGGGGAACGGCGAGAACGCCAGCAGCACGAAGAAGCCGATGTTGTAGAACAGCGCGGCGACGGCGAGGATCGCGAGCGCGGGACGACGGAGTGCTGTGAACGGCGCGGAGAACGGAACGGGCGTGCGCTTCTCGCTCGGGCCGCGCAGCAGCAGGGACACCGCGATGAACGCGATCGCCATGAGCACGACGACACCGAAGAAGGGGCCGCGCCAGCTCTGCTCGCCGAGGATGCCGCCGAGCAGCGGACCCACGGCGATGCCCAGACCCAGGGCTGCCTCGTACAGCACGATCGCCGCGCCGCTGCCGCCCGAGGCTGCCCCGACGATGGTCGCGAGAGCCGTGGAGATGAACAGCGCGTTGCCGAGGCCCCAGCCCGCCCGGAACCCGATCACCGCGTCGACGCTGCCGCTCAGGGCGCAGAGGAGAGCGAACACCACGATCAGCGCGAGACCGACGAGGAGCGTCGCTTTGGCGCCGATACGGCTGGAGACCCAGCTGGTGACGAGCATCGCGAGGCCGGTGACGAGGAGGTAGCTGGTGAACAGCAGCTCGGTCTCGACCGGTGACGCCTCGAGCGACTCGGCGATGGCGGGCAGGATGGGGTCGACCAGCCCGATGCCCATGAACGCGACGACGCAGGCGAACGCGACCGCCCACACCTGCGCGGGCTGCCTCCAGACGGACGGGGTCGATGCGGCGGTGGTCTGGGTCACTGGTGGTCTCCTGCTCTGTCGGCGGTGGTGCGCTCGGCGAGGATCCGGGCCGCGCGGGTGAGCGCGGCCCAGTCGTCGTCGTCGAGGTCTGCGAATCGCGGGGCGATGGTGGAGCGGAACTCCGCCCTCCACTCGTCCACGGCTGCCGTCCCGGCCTCCGTGATGGCGACCGTGATCGCCCGGGAGTCGTCGGGATCGGGGGAGCGGTGCACGAGCCCCTCGCGTTCGAGGGTGCCGATCAGCCGCGTCATGCCCGGCTGGGTCGTGCGCGCCGCCGCGGCCAGCTCGCCCACGCGACGGGGCCCCGTCTGGGTGAGCAGGCTGAGGACGCGCCACTGTGCCGCCGGGGCGTCGTTCCCCGCGTCCTGAGCGGCGATCCGGCCGAGCGCGTACCCGGAGAGCACGAGCGACGGGATGACATCCTCGCGATTCATACCAGCCAGTATATATCGCTTGGTATGTATACGCGTCAGCGGCGGGCGTTCGCGATCCGCGCCGAGAGCTGATGGGCGTGCGCCAGCAGGATGCGGCCCAGCTCGGCCTGGCGATCCGGTCCGAACCGGAAGGCCACACCGGTCAGGCTCAGCGCCCATTCCGGGCGCCCCGCGCGATCGAACACGGCGGCGCCCAGGCCCCAGCTGCCCTCCACGATGAGACCGGGGTTCACGGCGTACCCGCGCTCCTTGGTCTCCGCCAGTCGCGCACGCAGGGGAGCCCGCCCGTGGGCGCGACCCCAGCGGGTCTCCAGGTCGGGGTGGCGTTCGAGATAGGCATCCACATCGTGGTCCGGCAGGAAGGACAGGATCGCCAGGCCGGCGCTCGCGACACCGAGGGGGAAGCGCACCCCCTCGCTCAGGACGAAGGAGCGGATCGGGAACGAGCCCTCCTCGCGCAGCAGGCAGACGGTCTCGTCGGCACGGCGCACCGAGAAGAACGCGCTCTCCTCGGTCGTGACGGCGAGCGAGCGCACGATGTCGCGCGCGAGGCCGGTCACGTCGTAGCGCGCAGCCGCCACGGATCCCATCAGGAACAGCTCCGGCCCCGGCATCCAGCGCGCGCTGTCCGTGTCCCGGTCGACCAGGCCCTCCACGCGGAGGGCGGTGAGCAGCCGATGCGCCGTGGAGCGCGACAGCCCCGAGGCGCGAGCGAGCTCCTGCAGCGTCGCGCCCTCCGCCCCGGACGCGGTGACCAGGCGCAGGAGCCCGGCCGCCCTCGCGATCGCCTGGGCCCCGGGCACGCTTCGAGACGTCGATTCCACATTGTGGACGGTAGTCGGCCTGCGGGCCACATCACAAGACCGTGCTGGCGTGGTCGCACCCGCCGGGCGGATCCTGGAGGAGAGCACGGAACCGAAGGAGCAGACGTGATCGACAAACACTGGGAGTCCGCCGCCGCGGCCGTCGCGGACATCCCCGACGGCGCCTCTCTCGCGGTCGGCGGGTTCGGCCTCTCCGGCAATCCGATCGCCCTGATCGAGGCTCTCCTCGCCCAGGGCACGACCGACCTGAGCATCGTCAGCAACAACTGCGGCGTCGACGACTGGGGGCTCGGCATCCTCCTCGCGGCGCAGCGCATCCGGAAGATGACCTCGTCGTACGTGGGGGAGAACAGGGAGTTCGAGCGCCAGTTCCTCAGCGGCGAGCTCGAGCTCGAGCTGACGCCCCAGGGCACGCTCGCGGAGAAGCTGCGCGCCGGCGGTGCGGGTATCGCGGCGTTCTTCACACAGACGGGCGTGGGCACACAGGTCGCGGAGGGCGGCCTGCCGCGCCGCTACCACCCGGACGGCTCCATCGCGGTCGCATCGCCGGCGAAGGACGTGCGCACCTTCGACGTGGGCGGGGAGCCGAGGGAGTTCGTGCTGGAGGAGGCCATCACCACCGACTTCGCCCTCGTGCACGCCGCCCTGGGCGACCGTCACGGCAACCTCGTCTTCACCAAGGCGGCGCGCAACTTCAACCCGCTCGCGGCCATGGCCGGACGCATCTGCATCGCGCAGGTGGAGCGGCTCGTGGAGCCCGGCGACCTGGACCCCGACGCGGTGCACCTGCCCGGGGTGTTCGTGCACCGCATGGTGGAGGTCGGCACCGACATCCCCAAGCGCATCGAGCGACGCACCGTCGCGGCGGAAGGAGCCTGACATGGCGCTCACGCGAGACCAGATGGCAGCCCGCGCCGCCGCCGAGCTGCAGGACGGCTCCTACGTGAACCTGGGGATCGGGCTGCCCACGCTCGTGCCCAACCACGTGCCGCCCGGCGTGACCGTGGTGCTGCAGTCCGAGAACGGGATCCTGGGGGTCGGGCCGTACCCGCGCGAGGAGGAGGTCGACCCCGACCTCATCAACGCGGGCAAGGAGACCGTGACGACGCTCCCCGGAGCGGCTTTCTTCGACTCCGCCCTCAGCTTCGGCATGATCCGTGGCGGGAAGATCGACGCCGCGATCCTCGGTGCCATGCAGGTGTCGGCCGCGGGCGACCTGGCGAACTGGATGATCCCGGGCAAGATGGTCAAGGGTCCGGGCGGCGCCATGGACCTCGTGCACGGCGCAGGCAGGGTCATCGTGCTGATGGAGCATGTGGCGAAGGACGGGTCGGCGAAGATCGTCGACGACTGCTCCCTCCCGCTCACCGGCCGCGGAGTGGTCGACCGCATCATCACCGACCTGGCCGTGATCGACGTGACGCCCGACGGCCTGGTGCTCGTCGAACTCGCCCCCGGTGTCACGATCGACGAGGTCGCCGCCGCCACGGAACCGCCCCTCAGCCTCTCCCCGGAACTGCAGAACGGAAGGACCCCCACCCATGACTGACAACCACATGGTGACGGACGACGACGTGGTCATCGTCGCCGCCGCGCGCACCCCGCAGGGTCGGCTCAAGGGTCAGCTCGCCGCGTTCACCGCGCCGCAGCTGGGCTCGTTCGCGATCCGCGGCGCTCTGGAGCAGGCACACGTCGACCCCGGCGACGTGGATGCCGTGATCGTCGGACAGGTGCTCGCCGCCGGCTCGGGACAGAATGCGGCCAGGCAGGCGGCGATCGGCGCGGGGATCGGCTGGGACGTGCCGGCGCACTCCGTGAACAAGGTGTGCCTGTCCGGGCTGACGGCCGTGATCGACGCCGCCCGCATGATCCGCACCGGCGACGCCGAGGTCGTGGTGGCTGCCGGCATGGAATCCATGACCAGGGCCCCGCATCTGCTGATGGGGTCGCGCGACGGCTGGGCGTACGGCACCGTCGAGGTGCTCGACCACCTGGCCTACGACGGCCTGACCGACGCGTACGACCGCGAGAGCATGGGGGCGTCCACCGAGCGGCACAACGAGCGCTTCGGCCTCACGCGCGAGGCTCAGGACGCGGTCGCCGCGCTCTCGCACCAGCGGGCCGCCGCGGCGCAGGAGTCCGGCGTGCTCGACGCGGAGATCGTGCCGGTCGAGGTGCCG
This sequence comes from Microbacterium sufflavum, assembly GCF_023091155.1. Lineage (NCBI taxonomy): Bacteria > Bacillati > Actinomycetota > Actinomycetes > Micrococcales > Microbacteriaceae > Microbacterium > Microbacterium sufflavum. Next base: position 2,649,200 of record NZ_JAHWXK010000001.1, read on the forward strand.
CAGCGACGCGGTGAGCCGCTGCGCGTCGCGAGGGACGAGGGCGTGCGCCCCGACACCACCGTGGAGTCGCTGGCCGGGCTGCGTGCCGCGTTCGCGGAGGGCGGCAGCATCACCGCGGGAAACTCCTCGCAGATCTCCGACGGCGCCTCGGCCGTCGTCGTGGCGACGCGGCGCATCGCGGAGGCGAAGGGCTGGCCCGTGCTGGCGACCGTCGGCGCGAGCGGGCAGACCGCTGGGCCGGACAACTCGCTGCAGGCGCAGCCCGCACGGGCGATCGAGCGCGCGTGCGAGAAGCAGGGCATCACGCCGGCGGATCTGGACATCGTGGAGATCAACGAGGCGTTCGGTGCGGTCGTCGCCCGGTCGCAGACCGAACTGGGTCTCGACAGCGACATCGTCAACGTGCACGGGGGCGGGATCGCGATCGGCCACCCGATCGGAGCGTCAGGGAACCGCCTGGTCGTGCACGCGGCTCACGAGCTCGTGCGACGCGGGGGCGGCACGGCCGCGGTCGGGCTGTGCGGCGGCGGCGGGCAGGGCGAGGCGCTCATCCTCACCCGGTGAACGACCGCGGGCCGTGGGGGCGCGTCAGGACCGCTTGTCCTGGGCGTGCCCCTGCGCGTCGGCGAGGGCCTTCTGCGACCGGAACTGCAGCCGCTGCGCCTTCTTCGACTTCTTGACGGACTGCGGGGAGTCGGCGTCGACCGGGACGCCGTGGCGCTCGCGACGCATGTCGACCACGGCGCCCACCGCGAGTGCCATCGTGATGCCCCAGCTCACCCACGACAGGAGCGAGCGCCAGGTGATGGGTTCGTTGCGGGTGCCGCGCAGCAGCGAGATCCCTGCCGAGATCGCGGCGACGAGTCCGGTGCTGAAGAGGTAGCGCATGCCCCTACGCTACCCGCCGCCCTCCGTCCCTCGCCCTGCCTTGACAACGCGAGGGCGGTGCTGGCAGGGCGCCCATGCAGGCGGGGTCGTTATCATGGGGGAGTCGCGGGTCACCCGCGGCCGCACACACCGTGTATCTACCGGCCGCCGGCCTCTCCGGCGGACAGCGGCGGCACCCGACATCGCGTCATCGACGCGCGAGAGCCATGACACACGTCACCGTCACCCCTCCTGCCCGCGCCCACGAGCCGAGCCTCTTCCGCCTCGCCGGCCTGCCCTACTTCCTGATCGCGTTCATCGCGCGACTGCCGTTCGCCATGATGGTCGTCGGCGTGCTCACCGTGGTGGTCTCGGCCCGCGGCTCCCTCGCCCTCGGCGGACTCACCTCCGCTGCGGTCGGCCTGGGGACCGCCTGCTTCGGGCCGCTCCTGGGCGCCGCGGCCGATCGGTTCGGTCAGCGCGCTGTGCTTCTCGTGCTCGCGGTCGGCAACGCCGCCATGCTGCTCCTGTTCACCGCGGTCGTGTACGGCGAGGCCGCCGACGGGTTCGTCCTGCTCGCCGCGGTCGGCATCGGGGCGACGGCGCCCCAGGTGGCCCCGCTGTCCCGCTCGCGCCTGGTCACGCTGATCGTGGAGCGGATGCCGGAGGAGCGCCGCACCAGGACCGTGTCCGGAACGATGGCGTACGAGTCGGCGGCCGACGAGACCGTGTTCGTGTTCGGGCCGTTCCTGGTCGGCATCCTCGCGTCTGCTCTCGCGCCCTGGGCCCCGCTGGTGGGCGCGGCGGTCCTGACGCTGGTCTTCGTGGGAGCCTTCGCCCTGCACCCCAGCGGGCGCCAGGTGTCGCAGGACCGCGACGCGGACGGCCGTGCTCCCTCGGCCGTGTCCGAGCTGTTCCGCCCGCGACTGCTGATCGTGGTGCTCGGCATCCTGGGCGTCGGACTGTTCTTCGGCGCGATGCTCACCTCGCTCACGTCGTTCATGGCCGACCGCGGTGCGCCGGAGCAGGCCGGGCTGCTGTACGGCGTGATGGGCGTGGGATCGGCGGCGCTCGCCCTGGGCGTCGCGTGGCTCCCCGCCCGCTTCACGCTGCGGGCGCGGTGGCTCGTGTTCTCCGCGATCCTGCTCGCGGGCACGCTGCTCCTCTGGGTGGTCGACAGCCCCGCGGCCATGATGATCGCGCTGGCCGTGATGGGCATCGGCATCGGCCCCACCCTGGTCACGCAGTACAGCTTCGGCGCGGCACGCAGCCCACGCGGTCGGTCCGCGACGGTCATGACGATGCTCGGATCCGGTGTCGTCGTGGGTCAGTCCATCGGCGCGGCCGTGGCGGGCGAGCTCGCGGAGAGCGCGGGAACCGAGGCCGCGCTGGTGCTGCCCATGGTCGCCGCGGCCATCGCGTTCGGCGCGGGTGTCGAGAACTGGGCCCTCAGCGGCGTGACGCATCGACGCGCGCCCGTCAAGCCCTGAGCGCAGATCGGCGAGCGCCGCGGTTCCTCGATAGCCTGGATGAAACCCCCAAGGAGCTCTCCGTGACCGCTGCTGACTTCGTCGTCGTCGCCAACCGCCTACCCGTCGACCGGGTGGTGGGCCCCGACGGCGAAGAGACCTGGCGCACCTCGCCGGGCGGTCTCGTGGCCGCCCTCGAGCCCATGATGCGCCGTGTGCACGGCGCCTGGGTCGGCTGGCCGGGGCAGCCCGACGTCGCGCTGGACCCGTTCGAGGCGGACGGCATCGATCTGATCCCCGTCGCTCTGAGCGCGGACGAGGTCGCCGACTACTACGAGGGCTTCGCGAACGACACCATCTGGCCGCTCTACCACGACGTGATCGCGCCACCCCAGTACCACCGCGAGTGGTGGGAGGCGTACGTGACGGTGAACCGGCGCTTCGCCGAGGCGGCCGCGGCAGCCGTGGCGGAGGACGGCACCGTCTGGGTGCACGACTACCAGCTCCAGCTCGTACCGCAGATGGTGCGCGAGCTGCGACCCGACGTGACCATCGGCTACTTCCACCACATCCCGTTCCCCGCGCACGGCCTCTATGCGCAGTTGCCCTGGCGCGACCAGGTGCTGCGCGGCCTGCTCGGGGCGGACGTCATCGGCTTCCAGCGGGCGCAGGACGCGACCTACTTCCTCACGGCGGTGCGGCGTCGGCTGCGCTATGAGGTCAAGGGAGCCAACGTCGCCGTACCCGAGGGCGGCGAGACCAGGACCGCGCTCGCCAAGGCGTTCCCGATCTCCATCGACACGGCGCCGTACCTGGAGCTCGCCGCGCGACCGGACGTCCGGGCGAGGGCGGCCGAGATCCGCGCGAGTCTCGGCAACCCCAAACGGATCCTGCTCGGGGTCGACCGCCTCGACTACACCAAGGGCATCGGTCACCGGATCAAGGCCTACGGCGAGCTCCTCGAGGACGGGCGCCTGGCCGTCGAGGACGTCACGCTCATCCAGGTCGCCAGCCCGAGCCGCGAGCGCGTGGACGCCTACGCCCACCTGCGCGACGAGATCGAGCTCGCGGTCGCCCGCATCAACGGCGACCACGACACGGTCGGACACTCCGCCATCCGCTACCTGCACCAGGGCTATCCCCGCGAGGAGATGGTGGCGCTCTACCTCGCGGCCGACGTGATGCTCGTGACCGCGCTCCGCGACGGCATGAACCTCGTGGCCAAGGAGTACATCGCGACGCGGACCGACAACCACGGCGTGCTGGTGCTGAGCGAGTTCACGGGTGCCGCCGACGAGCTGCGCCAGGCCGTCCGGGTCAACCCGCACGACATCGCCGGGCTCAAGGACGCCATCATGGAGGCCGTCGAGATGTCGCCCGCCGAGCAGGCGCGCCGCATGAGGTCGCTGCGGCGCCGCGTGCTCGACAACGACGTGAACGCCTGGTCGACCTCCTTCCTCGACGCCCTCGCCGCGGTACGCGGTCGCTGAGCCCGCCCGATACCCGCACCTCGAACGGAGAACCCGTGACGCGCCCCTGGACCCCCGGAACCGCCGACGCCGACCTGACCGCGCTGGCCGCGACCCCCCGGCTCGTGGTGGCCCTCGACTTCGACGGCACGGCCTCGCCGCTCGTCGTCGACCCGATGGCCGCCAGGGCCCATCCCGCGGTCGCCACCCAGATCGCCCGGCTTGCCGCGATGCGCGACACCGTCGTGGCCTTCGTCTCCGGCCGCAGCATGCACGACCTGCGTGAGATCACCGAGCACACGGACGACTCGGTGATCGCGCTCGCGGGGTCGCACGGCGCACAGTACTGGTTCCCCGGCGAAGGCGCGGCGGATGCGCCGGGTGCCCCCACGGCGGACGGTGCGCGCGAGGAGCTGTGGGCGGCCGCGCAGCCGATCATCGACCGCTACGAGGGTGCGGAGCTGGAGCCGAAGACGTTCGGCATGGGGGTGCACACGCGCCGCGCCGACCGCGAGACCGAGGAGCGCGTGTTCGCGGAGATCGACGCGCTGGTCGCCGAGCGGTTCCCGCACTGGCGTCGCCGCGCGGGCCATCGGGTGCTGGAGTTCTCCTCCCGGGCGGAGGGGAAGGATGCGGCGATGGCCGCGCTGCGGGAGCGCTTCGACGCGACGGGCATCCTCTTCGCGGGCGACGACGTGACCGATGAGGACGCCATGCGCGTGCTCGGCGAGGGCGACCTCGGCGTGCGCGTCGGCCCGGGGGAGAGCGCCGCGGCCCTGCGGGTGGATTCCCCGGAGCAGGTGGGCGCCCTGCTGGAGACGCTCGCCGACGAGCGGCAGGTCGCTCTCGGGGGCTGACCCTCCGGCTCCCGCTGCACGCGTGTGGACACCCCACAACAGATCGCCGCGCTTCTGGAGCCCGCGTGCGGACGAACGGGTGCTCGCGCAGGAATAGACTCTCGTCATGTCCTCGCATGATCCCTCCTCCAGCGCGCCCATCGACATCAAGCCCCGCAGCCGCGTCGTCACCGACGGCATCGAGGCCACGACCTCCCGCGGCATGCTCCGTGCCGTCGGCATGGGCGACGAGGACTGGGACAAGCCCCAGATCGGCATCGCGTCCAGCTGGAACGAGATCACGCCGTGCAACCTGAGCCTCGACCGTCTGGCACAGGGCGCGAAGGAGGGCGTGCACTCCGGCGGCGGCTACCCGCTGCAGTTCGGGACGATCTCGGTGTCGGACGGCATCTCGATGGGCCACGAGGGCATGCACTTCTCGCTCGTCTCGCGCGAGGTCATCGCCGATTCGGTCGAGACCGTGATGATGGCCGAGCGCCTCGACGGCTCCGTGCTCCTCGCGGGCTGCGACAAGTCGATCCCCGGCATGCTCATGGCCAGCGCCCGCCTCGATCTCTCCAGCGTGTTCCTCTACGCCGGATCGATCGCGCCGGGGTGGGTCAAGCTCTCGGACGGCACCGAGAAGGACGTCACGATCATCGACTCGTTCGAGGCGGTCGGCGCGTGCCGGGCCGGTCTCATGAGCGAGGAGGACCTCAAGCGCATCGAGTGCGCGATCGCTCCCGGTGAGGGGGCGTGCGGCGGCATGTACACCGCCAACACGATGGCGTCGGTCGCCGAGGCGCTCGGCCTCAGCCTTCCCGGCTCGGCTGCTCCGCCCGCGGCCGACCGCCGTCGCGACTACTTCGCGCACCGCTCCGGCGAGGCCGTGGTGAACCTGCTCCGCCAGGGCATCACGACCCGCGACATCCTCACGAAGGAGGCGTTCGAGAACGCGATCGCGCTCGCGATGGCCCTCGGCGGCTCCACGAACGTGGTGCTCCACCTGCTCGCGATCGCCCGCGAGGCCGAGGTCGAGCTGAGCCTCCACGACTTCAACCGCATCGGCGACCGCGTGCCGCACGTGGCCGACATGAAGCCGTTCGGCAAGTACGTGATGAACGACGTCGACCGTCACGGCGGCATCCCCGTCATCATGAAGGCCATGCTCGACGAGGGCCTGCTGCACGGCGACGCGCTCACCGTGACGGGCAAGACGCTCGCCGAGAACCTCGCCGACCTCGACCCGCAGCCGATCGACGGCGAGGTCATCCACACCTTCGACAACCCCATCCACGCGACGGGCGGCCTCACGATCCTCCACGGCTCGCTCGCCCCGGAGGGTGCCGTGGTCAAGACCGCCGGATTCGACGCGGCCGTGTTCGAGGGACCGGCGCGTGTGTTCGAGCGCGAGCGTGCGGCGATGGACGCGGTCGCCGAGGGCTCGATCGAGCCGGGCAGTGTCATCGTCATCCGTTACGAGGGCCCCAAGGGCGGACCGGGCATGCGGGAGATGCTCGCTATCACCGCGGCCATCAAGGGCGCTGGGCTCGGAAAAGATGTACTACTCTTGACGGACGGACGATTCTCAGGCGGCACAACCGGCCTGTGCATCGGCCACATAGCACCCGAAGCGGTGGACGCTGGTCCCATCGCCTTCGTGCGCGATGGTGATCTGATACGGGTCGATATCGCAGCTCGCTCTCTCGACCTACTCGTCGACGAGGCGGAGCTCGCCTCCCGCCGCTCTGGCTGGGAGCCGCTTCCCCCGCGCTACACCCGAGGCGTTCTTGCCAAGTACTCGCGCCTCGTGCGGTCCGCCGCCGAGGGAGCGACCACCGGCTGACCCGGATGCATCGGCATCCGGCGTCCTCCACAGTTCACCAGAAGGAAAGTCATGACTGCTGACACCGTCTCGGCCGTGCCGAGGCCGCCCGCCCGTTCATCCGCCCCGGAGATCACCGGTGCCGAGGCCGTCGTGCGCTCGCTCGAGCTGCTCGGCGTCACCGACGTCTTCGGTCTCCCCGGTGGCGCGATCCTGCCGGTGTACGACCCGCTCATGGACGCGTCGCAGCTGCGCCACATCCTGGTGCGCCACGAGCAGGGCGCCGGTCATGCGGCCGAGGGGTACGCGTCCGCGTCGGGCAAGGTCGGCGTGTGCATCGCCACCTCCGGTCCCGGCGCGACGAACCTCGTCACCGCGATCGCCGACGCCTACATGGACTCGGTGCCGCTGCTGGCGATCACCGGCCAGGTGTTCTCGACCCTGATGGGGACGGACGCGTTCCAGGAGGCCGACATCGTGGGCATCACGATGCCGATCACGAAGCACTCGTTCCTGGTGAAGGACGCGGCGGACATCCCCGGCGCGATCGCGGCCGCCTACGAGATCGCCGGCACCGGTCGTCCCGGTCCCGTGCTCGTGGACATCACGAAGGATGCGCAGCAGGCGGTCGCCCCGTTCGTGTGGCCGCCCAAGATCGACCTGCCCGGCTACCGCCCGGTCACCAAGGCGCACGGCAAGCAGATCCAGGCCGCGGCCGCCCTGCTCGCCGAGGCCAAGAAGCCGGTGCTGTACGTCGGCGGCGGCGTCGTGCGCGGTCGTGCGGCCGCCGAGCTGCTGGAGCTCGCGGAGTCCACGGGCGCCCCCGTGGTGACCACGCTGATGGCTCGCGGCGCCTTCCCCGACTCCCACGCGCAGCACCTGGGCATGCCCGGCATGCACGGCACCGTTCCGGCGGTGCTGGCGCTGCAGGAGGCCGACCTCATCGTGTCGCTCGGCGCGCGCTTCGACGACCGCGTGACGGGCAAGGCGGCGCTGTTCGCTCCGCACGCCAAGGTCGTGCACGTGGACATCGACCCCGCGGAGATCTCGAAGATCCGCACGGCCGATGTGCCGATCGTGGGCGACGTGCGTGACGTGCTGACCGACCTCGATGCCGCATTCCGCGGTGCGACGGGTGGCGCGAAGCCCGACATCGAGGAGTGGTGGTCGTACCTCGACGGCCTCCGCAACGAGTTCCCGCTCGGCTACGCGCCGACGACCGACGGGCTGCTGGCGCCGCAGTACGTGATCCAGCGCATCGGCGAGCTCACCGGACCGGAGGGCATCTTCGCCTCGGGCGTGGGGCAGCACCAGATGTGGGCCGCGCAGTTCATCAAGTACGAGCGTCCGAACGCGTGGCTCAACTCCGGGGGAGCCGGCACCATGGGCTACTCGGTCCCCGCGGCGATGGGGGCCAAGGTCGCCGAGCCGGAACGCCAGGTCTGGGCGATCGACGGCGACGGCTGCTTCCAGATGACCAACCAGGAGCTCGCGACCTGCGCGATCAACAACATCCCGATCAAGGTCGCCATCATCAACAACTCCTCGCTGGGCATGGTGCGGCAGTGGCAGACGCTGTTCTACGACGGCCGCCACTCCAACACCGACCTGAACACCGGGCACGGCACGGTCCGCATCCCCGACTTCGTCAAGCTCGCAGAGGCGTACGGCTGCCTCGCGATCCGTGTGGAGAAGGAGGAGGAGGTCGACGCGGCCATCCAGCTCGCTCTCGACACGAACGACCGCCCCGTGGTGATCGACTTCGTGGTGAGCGCCGACTCCATGGTGTGGCCGATGGTGCCGCAGGGCGTCAGCAACAGCTATGTCCAGTACGCGCGCGACCACGCGCCCGCCTTCGACGAGGAGGACTGAGCCATGTCGACCCACGTGCTGAGCCTGCTGGTGGAGAACACCCCCGGCCTGCTGACCCGCGTCGCGGGGCTCTTCGCCCGCCGCGGCTTCAACATCGACTCCCTCGCGGTCGGCGTGACGGAGGTGCCGGGGATCTCCCGCATCACGGTCGTCGTCGACGTCGAGGAGCTTCCGCTCGAGCAGGTCACCAAGCAGCTGAACAAGCTGATCAACGTGATCAAGATCGTCGAGCTCGACCCGACCACCTCGGTGCAGCGCGAGCACATGCTCGTGAAGGTGCGCACCGACAACGCCACCCGGTCGAACGTGATCGAGGTCGTGAATCTGTTCCGCGCGTCGGTCGTCGACTACGCCTCCGACGCCCTGGTGATCGAGGTCACCGGCGACAAGGGCAAGGTCGAGGCGCTGCTGCGTGCGCTGGAGCCCTTCGGCATCAAGGAGATCGCCCAGTCCGGTCTCCTGGCCATCGGCCGCGGCGGCAAGAGCATCACCGAGCGCGTCCTGCGCGGCTGACCATTCCCCACTCTTCCGAACCACAATCAAGGAGAAACACACCGTGAGCACCGAGATCTTCTACGACGACGACGCCGACCTGTCCCTGATCCAGAGCAAGAAGGTCGCGATCGTCGGCTACGGCTCGCAGGGTCACGCCCACGCGCAGAACCTGCGCGACTCGGGCGTCGAGGTCGCGATCGCCCTCAAGGAGGGCTCCAAGTCCGCCGCGAAGGCGGAGGAGGCCGGCTTCCCGGTCAAGACCGTCGCCGATGCGACCGAGTGGGCCGACGTCATCATGATCCTCGCGCCGGACCAGCACCAGCGCACGATCTACAGCGAGTCGATCGCCCCGAACCTGACCGCGGGCAAGACCCTCGCGTTCGCGCACGGGTTCAACATCCGCTTCGGCTACATCGACGCCCCCGAGGGTGTCGACGTGATCCTGGTCGCCCCGAAGGCGCCCGGTCACACGGTGCGCCGCGAGTTCGTCGCCGGTCGCGGCATCCCGGACATCATCGCCGTCGAGCGCGATGCATCGGGTCACGCCTGGGACCTCGCGCTGTCGTATGCCAAGGCGATCGGCGGCACCCGGGCCGGCGTCATCAAGACCACGTTCACCGAGGAGACCGAGACCGACCTCTTCGGTGAGCAGGCCGTGCTCTGCGGTGGCATGAGCCACCTGGTGCAGGCGGGCTTCGAGACGCTCGTCGAGGCCGGGTACCAGCCGCAGATCGCCTACTTCGAGGTGCTGCACGAGCTGAAGCTCATCGTCGACCTGATGTGGGAGGGCGGCATCGCCAAGCAGCGCTGGTCGATCTCCGACACGGCTGAGTTCGGCGACTACGTCTCCGGACCGCGCGTGATCGACGAGCGCGTCAAGGAGAGCATGAAGGGCGTGCTGTCCGACATCCAGTCCGGCGCGTTCGCGAAGCGCTTCATCGAGGACCAGGACAACGGCGCCGAGGAGTTCCTCGCGCTGCGTGCCAAGGAGGAGCAGCACCCGATCGAGGCCACCGGCAAGGAGCTGCGGTCGCTGTTTGCCTGGAAGCAGCAGGACGAGGACTACGTGGACGGCAGCGCCGCGCGCTGAGTCGATCGTCGAAGGAACGGGCGTCCCCTCGGGGGCGCCCGTTCTGCGTTTCCGGACCTCATTCGTCCGTCAAACATCGGATGTCTATGCCAGGATGGGAGGCATGCGACAGGAATGGTTTGATCACGCCCGCTTCGGGATGTTCGTGCACTTCGGGCTGTACAGCGGCGCGGCGCGGCACGAGTGGGTGCAGAACTACGAACGCCTCACCGACGAGGACTACCGCCCGTACTTCGACAACTTCGACCCCGATCTGTTCGATGCGGCCGCCCTGGCCAGGACGGCCAAGGAGAGCGGGATGGGCTACGTCGTGCTCACGACCAAGCACCACGACGGCTTCTGCCTGTGGGATTCCGCACTCACGGATTTCACGTCGGTGTCGGCCGTCGGGCGCGACCTCGTGCGCGAGTACGTCGACGCGCTCCGCGCCGAGGGGCTCAAGGTGGGGCTGTACCACTCGGTGATCGACTGGCACCACCCGGACTTCACGGTGGACTGGAACCACCCCCGCCGCGACGACGAGAACGCGCACGCGCTCAACGAGGGTCGCGACATGTCGCGGTACCGCGCGTATCTGCACGGGCAGGTGCGCGAGCTGCTGACCGCGTACGGCGACATCGACTACCTGTTCTTCGACTTCACCTACCCCGAGGAGAAGGACGGCTGGGCCGGCAAGGGGCCCCAGGACTGGGACGCCGAGGCGCTGCTTGCTCTGTGCCGCGAGCTGCAGCCGGAGATGCTGGTGAACGACCGCCTGGGCATCCCCGCCGACTTCGTCACCCCGGAGCAGTACCAGCCGACCGCGCCACTCCTGCGCGACGGCGAGCCCCTGGTGTGGGAGGCCTGCCAGACCCTCAACGGATCGTGGGGATACCACCGCGACAACACCGATCAGAAGTCGCCGACGCTGCTGGTGCAGATGCTGGTCGACTCGGTCTCGATGGGGGGCAACATGCTGCTCAACATCGGTCCGGACGGCCGCGGGGCGATCGCGCCGCGGGATGCCGGGACGCTCGCGGAGATCGGGGAGTGGATGCGGCTGCACGAGCGCGCGGTCATCGGTGCAGGGCACGCCCCGTTCACCCCGCCGCGCGAGGGCGTGTACACGCTGCGGGGCGACCGCCTCTACCTCAGCCTGTTCGGCTGGCCGCTCGGGTTCGTGCACCTTCCCGGGCTCGCCGACCGCGTGACGTACGCGCGCCTGCTGAACGACGGCTCGTGGCTGCGCACCTCGGTGTCCGACCCCGAGCAGCAGGCGGATCTGATGACCCCCGCCGGCGAGGCCGAGGGGACGCTCACGGTGCATCTGCCCGTGCGTCGTCCCGACGTGCTGGTGCCGGTGATCGAGCTGCGCCTGCGCGCGGAGTGAGCGGGCGGTGGCGGCGGCTCAGGCCGTCGCCACCGGGATCTCCACGCCTTCGAGCGCCAGCCGCGCGGCGCCGTACAGGATCGCGTCCGCGCCCGTGGTCGCCGCCTCGATGCGCAGGCGCTGCGTGGCCAGGGGGTGGCAGGCCTCGTAGACCCGGCTGCGGACGGCCGCGATGAACGGCTCCGAGGCGCTCATGCTGCCCGTCAGGAACACGGCGTGCGGGTTGAAGAAGTTCACGACACCGGAGAGCGCCTGACCCAGGTGCGTGCCCGCCGTGCGGACGAGCGTGGTCGCGACGGGATCGGCGTCGCGCGCGAGCGTGAGCACGTCGGCGGTCGTGGCGACGGCGGTGTTGCCGCGCTCGTGCATCTGTCGCACGAGGCTGGCGCCGCTGGCTACGGTCTCCAGGCATCCGGTGTTGCCGCACGAGCAGGGGATGTCGCCGCTGCCGTCGATGCGGGTGTGGGTGATGTCGCCCGCCGCGGCCGTCGCGCCGCGGTGCACGTGACCGTCGACGATGATGCCGCTGCCGATCGCGGTCCCCGCCTTCACGGTGATGCTGTGCTGTCCGTGACCGAGCTGCTCGCGATGCTCGCCGAGCGCCGCGAGGTTCGCGTCGTTGTCGACGACGACGGGCACGCCGTAGCGTTCGGCGAGGTGCTCGCCTACGCGGAAGCCCGGCCATCCCGGCATGCGCGAGGGCTGGTCGACGGATCCCGTGGCGATGTCGACCGGGCCGGGGAGACTGAGCCCGATCGCGTGCACCCTGGTGTCTGCCACGAGGCGGTCGAACACCTCGGCGACCCGCGCGAGCGTGGCCTCCGGGCCGTCGGCGACGTCGATCGCGATCGTCTCGCTGTCGAGCAGCGCACCGCTCAGGTCGTGCCGTCCCACGCGGGCGTGCTTTCCGCCCAGGTCGGCGGAGAGCACGAGGCCGTCGGAGGCGATCTGCAGCACGCGGGGCCGGCGACCGCCGCGCGAGGTGCCGGCTCCGGCCTCCTGCAGCACGCCGGCGTCGAGCAGCGCCTGCACGCGGAGTCCGACCGTGGACGCGGCGACGCCCATCGTCGCCGCCAGCTCCGAGCGGGAGCGGGCCTGACCGCGCGCGACGAGGTCGAGGATGCGCCGCGTGTGCGGGTCGTCGACGGGGGTGTCGGCGGGGTTCGTCATGGGAGCCCTTCGTCTCGGAGCATCGTCAGCGTAGCGGGGGAGTGTCGTGTTTCGGGGAGGTGACGCCGTATCACCGTCCGATAAACATCGGATGTTCAGCTTGCGGCACTCCCCGAACTATGAAAGCCTCACTTCATACGAAATCCTATTAGGTTAATTCGACCCGCGAAATAACCTTTCCCTTCTCAGGAGGCATTCAATGAAGAAGTTGCGTGTGGGGGCTGTCGCCGCTGTCACGGGCGTCGCCGTGGCGATGACCGGTTGTGCCAGCACGGGCGGCTCCGGAGGCTCCGCCGACGGCGACACCATCGTCGTCGACATGTGGGCGGGCAGCGAGTCCGACGTCGATGCGCTCGAGGCGCAGATCGAGTTCGCGCAGAAGCAGAACCCCGACATCACCATCAAGCTGCAGACGTCGCCCTGGAGCGACTTCTTCACGAAGCTGACGACCAACATGGCCAGCGGCAACATGGCGTGCATCACCGGGATGAGCGGCGCGCAGCTCGGCGGTTACACGGGCGGCTTCCGCGAGCTGAGCGAGAAGGACCTCGAGACGGCCGGGATCGACTGGTCGGAGTTCAACCCGAGCGCCGACGGCATCCTCAGCTTCGAGGGCAAGGTCTACGGCGTGCCGTTCGACGTGGCCACCATGCTCGTCTATTACAACCAGGACATGCTGACCGCCGCCGGAGCCGCCACGCCGGAGATCGGCTGGACGTTCGACGACTTCTCCGCGATCGCCGCCGACGCCACGAAGGACGGCAAGTACGGCTTCGGCATGGGCATGGGCGGCTACCAGTGGATGTCGATGCCCATCGCGTACTCCGCCACGCAGCCGGCCTCCGAGGACGGCACGCTGCACATCGACGACGACGCGTTCGTCGATGCGGCCACCTGGTACGCCGGGCTGGTCACCGAGCAGAAGGTCGCGGCGCCCGTCGCCTCGGCCTCCGACACGGGCTGGGGCGAGAACCAGTACACCGGCGCCAACGCGGCCATGGCCGTCGACGGCACCTGGAACGCGGTCAGCTACCTCAACAACGAGTCCGGCTTCGCCGCCGGCATGGTGCCGCTGCCCGCGGGCGTCGACGGCAACCCCGGACCGATCCTCGGCTCGGGCTACGGCATCGCCGCCAACTGCAAGAACCCGGAGGCCGCACTGAAGGTCCTCGGCTCGCTGGTGGGTGAGGACGCGCAGGACTACATCGCGTCGTCCGGCCGCTCGTACCCCGCGCGCACCTCCTCGCAGCCGCTGTACTTCGAGTCGATCGACGAGCAGTACCGCGACCAGGTGCAGTCGGTGTTCGAGGCCGCGTTCGCCGACACCGTCCCGCTGTACATGACCAAGAGCTGGCAGAAGCTCGACAGCTACATCCAGCCCAACCTCGTCAGCGTCTACAACGGCCAGATGACGATGGAGGAGCTGCTGTCGAACGCCCAGGCGCAGTTCGGCGAGTGACCCGGCTCCGGCCGCCGCAGCAGTAACAGAGAAAGACAAGAGATGACGATCACGACGACACGTCGAGGATCGCTCGCCAAGGTCGAGGGCCGCCAGGCGCTGGGTTTCGCAAGCCCGGCCCTGGTGGGCCTCGCCCTGTTCACGATCGTGCCCGTCGGGCTGTCGATCGTGATGAGCGTCTTCGACTGGCCGACCTTCGGCGAGCGGACCTTCAACGGGGTGGACAACTACGTCAAGCTGTTCACCAGCAGCCCCGACTTCTGGCCGGCGCTGCGGAACTCGGCGGTGTACACGCTGCTGTACGTGCCGCTGAGCGTCGCCCTCTCGCTCGTGCTCGCTCTCGGACTCGGACCGCGGATCCGCGGTCGCGGCGCCCTGCGCGTGCTCTTCTTCATCCCGGTCGTGACGCCGATGGTCGCCAACGTGCTGGTGTGGAAGATGATGCTGCAGCCGCAGGGCCTCTTCAACGGCCTCTCGGTCAGCTGGTTCGGGATCGAGCTGCCGAACTTCCTCGCCGATCCCTCCTGGGCCATGATCATGGTCGTCGTGATGAGCGTCTGGCAGGGCCTCGGCTACAACATGCTGATCTTCTCGGCGGCTCTCGAGCAGCTCCCCGAGAGCGTGCTCGAGGCGGCCAGCATCGATGGCGCGCAGGGCTTCCGCCGCGTGTGGAGCATCATCATCCCGATGATCTCGCCGTCGATCTTCTTCGCCACCATCATGACGATGATCACCTCGCTGCAGGTGTTCGTGCAGCCGCAGATGCTCACCGGCGGCGGCCCGGGCAACGCCACCAAGCCGCTCGTGATGTACATCTGGGAGCAGGGCTTCACGTTCGGCGACCTCGGCCTCGCGGCCGCCGCCGCCTGGATCCTGTTCGCCATCATCATCGCGATCACCGGCCTCCAGTTCGCCGCGCAGAAGAAGTGGGTGCACTATGAGCACTGAGACCCTCGTCCGCCCCGCCGGCCCCGCGCCGCGCCGCGACCGCGAGCGTGAGCGCGAGAAGGCTCGCGGAGCCTCCACGACTCCGGGTGCCCGCCTTCGCCTAGTACTCGCGCACGTCTGCATCTACATCGCCGCGCTCATCTTCATCGCGCCGCTCGTGTACGCGTTCTTCTCGGCCCTCAAGCCCAACTCCGAGATGTTCTCCATGCCGCCGACGCTCGTCGGCTCGGAGATCCGCTGGAGCAACTTCGTCGACGTGTTCGCCTACGGGCCGTTCCTGACGTACATCATGAACTCGTTCATCGTGGCGGTCGGCGGCACGCTGGTCGTGCTGGTGGTCTCGACCACCGCCGGGTACGCGTTCGGGCGGCTGCGGTGGAAGGGGCGCGACGCCGTGTTCGTGCTCTTCCTCGCCACGCTCATGGTGCCGGCCGAGGTGCTCGTGATCCCGATGTTCCAGGTCATGCAGTGGTTCAACTGGGTCGACACATACCAGGCGCTCATCCTGCCGTTCGCATTCGGCGCCTTCGGGACCTTCCTCATGCGGCAGTTCTTCCGCGGGATCCCCTATGAGCTGGAGGAGGCGGCACGCGTCGACGGCGCCGGTCCCGTCCGGTCGTTCCTGCAGATCATCCTCCCGCTGTCGAAGTCGGCCGTCGCCGTGCTCGCGGTGTTCACGTTCCTGTCGTTCTGGAACAGCTACCTGTGGCCGCTGATCGTGACGGTCGACTACAACGCCCACGGCACGCTGCCGGTCGGACTGGCCAGCTTCGCCGGTCTCACCGGCACCCGCTGGGACCTGCAGATGGCGGCGGCGATCATCTCGATGATCCCGACCACCGTGCTCGTGATCGTGCTGCAGAAGCACCTGGTCAAGGGCATCGCGATGGCAGGACTGGGCGGACGCTGAGCATGATCGGTCAGGAACAGGGCACCACTGTGCCCATCGACGGTCGACCGCGTCCGCGAGCCGCGCTGGCGGGGATCGACATCGGCGGCACCAAGATCGCCGCGCTCGTCGTGGGGGAGGACGGCTCCGTCGTCGCCCGCGGCAGCGTGCCGGCGCCGGCCGCCCTGGGCGGAGCGGCCATGGCCGATGCCGCGGCGGGCCTCGTCCGGGCACTCGCCGACGAGGCCGGAGTGCCGCTCGCCGCAGCGGGCGTGGGCGCCGCGGGCGTCATCGACCACGAGACCGGCACCGTGCGGGCGGCCTCGGCCACGTTCGTCGGCTGGGCGGGATTCCCGCTCGCGGACGAGCTCGGACGACGCCTGGGCGTGCCGGTCAGCGTCGAGAACGACGTCAACGCGTTCCTGCTCGGAGAAGCGGCCGCGCTGAGCCGCACCGAGCGCGACGTGCTGGGCGTGATGCTCGGCACGGGCGTGGGCGGGGCCGTCATCATCGACGGCGCGCTCCACCACGGGCCCCACGGTGCGGCGGGCGAGATCGGACACACCCCCGGGTACAGCGAGCTCGTGTGCACCTGCGGGCAGACGGGGCACCTGGAGACGCTGGCCTCCGGAACCTCCATCGCCCTGCGCTACCGCGAGCGGACGGGCGGCGAAGCGGCAGACGCCCGGGCGGTCGCCGCCCTCGCTCGGGGTGGAGACGCGGACGCCCTCGCCGTGTTCGCCGCCGCCGGTCGCGCGGTCGCCCTCGCCAGTGCGAGCGCCGCGACCCTGCTCGACCTGCCGACCGTGATCGTGGGCGGTGGCGTCGCCTCGGCGTGGGACCTGCTGGAACCCGCGATCCAGGCGACCCTGCGCACGGACTCGCCGGTGTCGGGCATCCCGCTGCGCATCGTCCCGGCGCAACTGGGCTCCGATGCGGTCGCCCTCGGAGCGATTGAGACCGCCCGTCGGGCCCTCGCCCCCGCACCCACACTCTGAATCGACTCCCCGGATGAGAGGTATCGCATCGTGACCGCACCCCAGGACGCCCACGAGATCTGGATGGGCCCGCTGCCGCCCGTCGCCGACGGCGGCCTGCCGAAGCCCCGCGTGGGCATCGCCGGCATCTCGATCGAGTCCAGCACGTTCTCGCCGCACATCTCCGGCGACGAGGCCTTCACGATCCGTACCGGCGCGGACCTCCGCGCCTACTACCCGTTCCTCGACGAGGGGCGCGAGCTGGCCGAGGCCGCCGAGTGGGTTCCGCTCACGCACGGCCGCTCGCTGCCCGGCGGCGCCGTTGACCCCGAGACGTACCGGCGGATGAAGGACGCGATCCTCGACGGCATTCGCGAGCACGGGCCCTTCGACGGCTTCTTCTTCGACATCCACGGCGCCATGAGCGTCGTGGGCATGGACGACGCCGAGGGCGACCTGGCCCGTGCCGTCCGGGAGGCACTGGGGTCCGACACGCTCGTCTCCACGTCGATGGACCTGCACGGCAACGTGTCGGAGGTGCTGCGCGATGCGGTCGACCTGCTGACCTGCTACCGGATGGCTCCGCACGAGGACTGGCTCAACACCAAGGAGCGCGCGGTGTGGAACCTGCTCGACCGGCTGCGCGGGCCGCACGGCGCCGACCCGCTCGCGCGACGGCCCTTCACCGCCTGGGTGCCGGTCCCCGTGCTGCTGCCCGGTGAGAAGACCAGCACGCGGCTCGAACCGGCGCGCGGCATCTACGCCGAGCTGCCCGCGATCGAGGCGCTGCCCGGCGTGGTCGACGCGTCCGTCTGGATCGGGTACGCGTGGGCCGACGAGCCGCGCTGCCAGGCCTACGTCGTGGTCACCGGCGACGACCGTGAGCTCATCGCCCGGGAGGCCGAGCGCGTCGCCCGCCGGTTCTGGGACGCGCGCGAGGACTTCGTGTTCGTGGCCGAGACCGGCACGCTCGACGAGGCGCTGGACCGCGCGCTCGCGCCCGCAGCCGCCCGGCCGTACGTCATCTCGGACTCGGGCGACAACCCCACCGCCGGGGGAGCGGGCGACGTGACCTGGACGCTCGCGCGCCTGCTGGAGCGACCGGAGCTCACCGACGGGAGCCAGACGACCCTCGTCGCGTCGATCTTCGACCGTGAGGCCGTCGCGCGGGCGGTCGCAGCGGGTGTCGGCGCCGAGGTCGAGCTCGAGGCGGGGGCCCGCGTCGACCCGGGTCCGCACGGGCCCGTCACGATCCGCGGCACCGTCTTCTCGATCACGCACGGCGACCCCGACGCGGGCACCCAGGCCGTGATCGCGGTCGGCGGCCTGCACGCCATCGTGACCGAGCGCCGCAAGCCCTTCCACCACCTCTCGGACTTCCGCATGCTGGGCCTCGAGCCCACCGAGGCCGACATCGTCGTGGTGAAGATCGGCTACCTGGAGCCGGAGCTGTACGAGCTCGCCGCCGACTGGACGCTCGCGCTCACGCCCGGCGGCGTCGACCAGGACCTGCTGCGCCTCGGCCACCACCGTCTGCGCCCTGGCGTCTACCCCTTCGACACCACCGGCACGCCCGACCTGACCGCGACGGTCGTCCGCCGCGGCGACGCCGAGACGCCCGTCGACTCCACCCCCGCAGAGGAGACCCCCGCATGATGAACTTCGAGAAGCGCACGGGGCCCGACCTCGGCTCCGCGGCACCGGTGTACCCCGCGAACGGTGTGCCGGAGTGGTACCGCGACGCGAAGCTCGGCTTCTTCGTGCACTGGGGCCTGTACTCGGTGCCGGCGTGGGCGGTGCAGCACGGCGAGGGCGTCAACATCCCCACGGAGGACGCCTACGCGTGGCACCAGTACGCGGAGTGGTACGGCAACACCGTGCGCATCGCCGGGAGCCCCACGTGGGAGCGGCACCAGCGCCTGTACGGCCCCGGCACCTCCTACGAGGACCTCGCCGACCGCTGGGACGCCGCGGCGTTCGACGCCGACGCGTTCGTCGGAGAGCTGGTGGGCGCGGGCGCGAGGTACATCGTGCCCACCACCAAGCACCACGAGGGCTTCTGTCTGTGGGACACCGCGACGACCGGCTTCAACGCCGTCGCGCGCGGGCCCCGGCGCGACCTGATCGCCGAGTTCCACGACGCCACGCGTCGCGCTGGCGCGAAGTTCGGCGTGTACTACTCCGGGGCGCTCGACTGGCACGTCAGCGACTTCCCGGCGATCGAGTCCGACACCGACCTGTTCCGGTTCCGCCGCAACGACGAGCACTTCGCGCGATACTCGGCCGCCCAGCTGGAGGAGCTCGTCGAACGCTTCGCGCCGGATGTGCTGTGGAACGACATCGAGTGGCCGGACGGCGGTAAGGGCGACCAGGAGTACGCGGTCGCCGCGCTGCTGCGCCGCTACTTCGATGCGGTGCCCGAGGGCGTCGTGAACGACCGCTGGGGTGTGCCGTACCACGGCTTCCTCACGCGCGAGTACACGGACATCCCGGAGATCATCCCCGAGCCGTGGGAGTCCACGCGCGGACTCGGCTACTCGTTCGGCTTCAACCAGGACGAGGACGAGCGCCACTCCCTGTCCGGCGCGGCCCTGATCCGCCTGCTGGTCGACGTCGTGGCCAAGAACGGCAATCTGCTCATCAACGTCGGCCCCGCGGCAGACGGCTCGATCCCCGAGCTCCAGCGCCGGGCCATGCGCGAGCTCGGGTCGTGGCTCGACGCGAACGGCGACGCCGTCTACGGCACGCGGCCATGGATCCGGATGGGGGAGCAGGCCGGGGCCCCGCGCCGCTACACGACCTCGGCCGGTGCCGTGCACGTCCACGCGCTCGACCCCGCGGCCGGCCGCATCGAGCTCCCCGCGGAACTCGACCACGCCACGCTGCGCTGGAGCGACGGCTCGGAGGCGGAGGTGTCGCGAGACGGCTCCGGCGCTGTCGCCACCATCCCGCCGGGGCTGCGGCCCGCTCCGGTCGCGGTGCTGTCCGCCCGAGGCGTCTGAGCAGCCACCCCGCACGATGCGAACGACGAGGGCTCCGGTGTCGCGCACCGGAGCCCTCGTCCGCTTCCATCGCCCCGCGCGGCTCAGGGTCGCGTGAGCTCCTCCAGCACCTCGATCACGTGCCGGTAGGGGCGCCCGGTGGCGCGGGTCATGCCGATCTCACACGTGCGGTTGGCGGACACGAACGCGTCGAAGCCCCCGCGCTCCCCGTCAGCGGCCGCGACCTCGGCCGACTCCTGCGCAGTCGCACTCGCGGTGAGCTCGGGGTGCAGCATGCCGCGGTCGCCCGCGAACGCGCAGCAACCCCAGCCCTCGGGCACGAACACGTCGTCGGCCACGGCGGCAGCGATCTCCGTCAGGGCCCCGGTCGCCCCGAGCGCCGTGGTCGAGCAGGTGGGGTGCACCGCGATGGAGGGGAGCTTCGCCGGCACGCTCAACCGCGGCAGCACCTCGCGGGCGACGAAGGTCGTGGCGTCCTCGATGCGCAGTCCCGCGT
Organism: Microbacterium sufflavum; assembly: GCF_023091155.1. Taxonomy (NCBI): domain Bacteria; kingdom Bacillati; phylum Actinomycetota; class Actinomycetes; order Micrococcales; family Microbacteriaceae; genus Microbacterium; species Microbacterium sufflavum. The sequence continues at coordinate 2,669,433 of NZ_JAHWXK010000001.1, forward strand.
AGCGCGGATCCTTCGCGACGGACTGGGCGAGCATCACGTCGAGCCCCTCGGTGCACGACGCGGCGTCGCACACCACGGGGAGCTCGCCGTGACGGCTGGCCTCCCACAGCGACGCCAGCACCCGGTCGGACATCAGCCGGTAGCCGTCGAGGTGTCCCTTCGACTTCCACGGGGTGCCGCAGCAGAGCCCGCCGTTCTCCTCCGGGATCACCACCGCGATCCCCGCCCGGTCGAGCAGGTGGCGCAGGGCATCACGGGATCCGTGGCCGCCGTCCTCCGCGCCGAACATCGTGCCGATGCACGCGCCGAAGAACACGGCCTGCGCGTCGGGCGGTGACACCGGTCGATCGGGCTTCGAGCCGCCGCGGGGGAGTCCGCCGTCGTACAGCGGCACGGTGTCGGCGCCGAGCACGGCGCGTCCGAGCTGCGTCACGCCGCGGACGAGCGGGGCGGGGAGGGCGTCCGCGACCGTGAGGGCCACGCCGCCCGCGCGGGTGACCGTGCTCCAGTGCTTCGCGGCGGTGCCCCAGACGGCGCCCTCGACCGCGTTCGACTGCTCGGCCCGCAGCCGCCGCACGAGGTCGCCCGTGTTGATGTCGACCGGACACGCGACCCCGCACATGCCGTCGACGGCGCAGGTCTGCACGCCGTCGTAGTCGTAGTCGGTGCGCAGGTCGCGCAGCAGCTCGGTGTCGCCCTGCTCCTCGGCCCACGCCATGTCGCGGCGCAGCACGATGCGCTGCCGCGGGGTGAGGGTGATGCTCTTGCTGGGGCACGTGGGCTCGCAGTACCCGCACTCCACGCAGCGGTCCACCTCGCTCTCGACCGTGGGAACGCGCTTGAGGTCGTGCAGGTAGGAGTCGGGGTCGTCGGAGAGCACCACGCCGGGGTTGAGGATGCCGTCCGGATCGATGAGTCGCTTGAGCTCCCACATCAGGTCGGTGAGCTCGTCGCCATACTGCCGCCGGACGAACGGCGCCATGATGCGACCGGTGCCGTGCTCGGCCTTGAGCGACCCCTGCTGGGAGAGGACGAGCTCGACGAGGTCGTCGGTGAAGCGGCGGTAGCGGGCCACGCTGTCGGGGTCGTCGAAGCGCTCGTTGAGCAGGAAGTGCACGTTGCCGTCCTTCGCGTGCCCGAAGATGACGGAGCCCTCGTAACCGTGCTCCGCGAACAGCTCGATCAGGCGCTCGCACGTGGCCAGCAGCCGGGGCACCGGTACCACGATGTCCTCCAGCAGCGCGGTCGTGCCGGAGGGGCGGGCACCGGCGACGGCGGTGTAGAGGCCCTTGCGCACGTGCCACAGCGCGGCCCGCTCGGCCGCATCGGTCGTGAGTCGCGGCGGCACGGTGAGGGGGAGGGCATCGAAGTGCGACTGGGCGGCAGCGCTCGCGAGCGCCAGGGCGTCGGTGTCGGCCGCGTGCACCTCCACCAGCAGGGCGGCGTGCTCCCGCACGTCGATCTCCGCGATCGCCGCCGGGACGTCGCTCAGCCCCTGCGCCACGCGCAGCGACGCCGCATCCAGGAGCTCGATCGTGGCGAGACCGAGACGGGTGAGGCCGGGCAGTGCGGACATGGCGGCCGACAGCGTCTCGAACACGAGCAGCCCGGTCGCGATCGCGGGGCGTACCTCGATCGTGCGGAAGCGCGCCTCGGCGACGAAGGCGAGCGTGCCCTCCGAGCCGATCACGAGGTGCTCCAGGATGCGGACGGGGTCGTCGAAGTCGAGCAGGGCGTTGAGGCCGTAGCCCATGGTGTTCTTCATGGAGAACTGCTGGCGGAGGAAGGCCACGTGCTGGGGGGAGGCGAGCAACCGCGCGCGCAGGGCGAGCAGGCCGTCGGCGATCGCCGGCTCGGCGGCGCGGAGCACCTCGTTCGCGTCGGGGCGACCCGTGTCGAGGATGGTTCCGCTGGGCAGCACGAGCGTCATCGACGTGATCGTCTGGTACGAGTTCTCGGTGATGCCGCAGGCCATGCCGCTGGAGTTGTTCGCCACGACGCCGCCGATCGTGCACGCGATCTCGCTCGCCGGGTCGGGTCCGAGCTTGCGGCGGTACCGGGCGAGCCGTGTGTTGACCTGACGCACGGTGGCGCCGGGCCCGACGCGGACGGCGGCGCCGTCGTCCTCCACCCGGATGTCGCGGAAGTGGCTGCGGGTGTCGACGAGGATGTCGCCGCTCACCCCCTGTCCGGAGAGACTCGTGCCACCGGAGCGGAAGGTGAGGGTGCGTCCGGCGGCGCGCACGGCGCCGAACGCGCGGGCCACGCCGGCCGCATCGGCGGGGGAGAGCACGGCATCGGGGACGAGCAGATAGTGGGAGGCGTCGTGGGCGCGGGCGAACCGGTCGATCGACCGGGCATGCACCTCGGTGTCCGGCCCGAGCAGCTCGTGGTCCAGCGGTTCGGCGATGGTGGTCGGCACGGTGCTCCTCTGCTCCGGGTCAAGATTGTCTGACAAGTGTACCGATGACCGGATGCTTCGCTAGGCTGACGGCCATGACCACCCTCACGGACCGCGGCCTCGGCGTCGTCGGCGTGGTCGATGCGGTGACCGCCCAGCTGCGCGCGCGCATCCTCGGCGGTGAGATCCGATCGGGCGAGCCGCTCACCGAGGCCGCGGTGTCGCAGTCCTTCGGTGTGGCCAGGCCCAGCGCGAAGGCGGCGATCGAACAGCTGGTCGCGAGCGGCCTGCTCGTGCGCACGGCACATCGCACCGCACGCGTGGTGGGTATCGATCAGGCGACGGTGCGCGACGTCTACCGCACGCGCACCCGCCTGGAGAGCGCCGCGCTCCGGGAGCTGGCACGGGCGCGCAGAGTGCCCGCCGCCGCGGTCGAGGCGAATGCGGAGCTGCTCGCGATGGGACCGGAGCCCGACCCGGCGACCGTGGACCCCGATCTGCGCTTCCATACGGCGCTGATCGATGCGCTGCACAGCGAGCGGACCGGGCGGATGTATCGGAGCGTGCTCGACGAGGTCCGGTTGTGCATGGCGCAGGTGCAGGGGCGGCGCCTGCTGAACGCGGAGGAGATCGCCGCACAGCATCGGGAGATGCTCGATGCCGTCGCCGCGGGTGCGGAGGACGAAGCGGCCGAGCTGCTGCGGGCGCACCTCACGTCCGCGGAGGAGCGACTGGTCGAGGCGCTCGGGCGCGACTGAGCGTCAGCCCACGTTCGCCGGGGCGTCTTCGATCTGGATGGGCGCGTCCGCCGGGTCCGCCCACACCGGCGCGGGCAGCGGCGTGTCCACTGCGCCGTCCTGGATCGCGCGCAGCGCCTCCGTGATCTCGTCCGCGTTCTCCGGCACCGCGAGGCCGCACGTGCGCAGCTCCGAGGCGAACTGCAGGGTGAGGCGGATCTTGCCCGCCTCGATCGCCTGCGCCGTCGTGCCGGTGCGGATCTCACTGCCCGTCTGGATCGCCGGCACCTCGTCGCACACGTGATAGACCTTGCCGCCGTCGACCCAGACCACCTCGTCCTTGCCGAGCAGCTGGATCACGGTCGACTGGTCGGCGGTGTACTGCTCGACCGACGGCGGGGCGAAGTCCACGCCGACGAACACGGCCAGTGCGGCCAGGACGACGCCGACGATGCCGGCCGTCGTCTTCTGCCCCTTGTCCATGTCCTTGTTCAGGAAGATCAGGATCACGAGCGGGAGGAAGGCGACGATCGCGATGATCGCGCCGAGCTGGTTCTGCACGAAGAAGCGGGTCTTGTCCGCCTTCCGCGCGGGATCGAGCCGGTTCGCCTTCTTCCAGAGCACGGAGCCCGTGATCGACAGGGCCGCGATCACGACGAGCAGCACGAGCAGAGCGATGAACGCCCACTGCGGGAACTGTGCCGTGACGCCCTGCTCCTCGAGCAGACCCGTGTCGGGGTCGCGCACGAGCGTGCCGTCCTCGCCGACGTAGACGCGCTGGCGGAGCAGCCAGAAGATCCCGACGCCCTCGCCGATGATCGCGAAGGCCCACAGCGCGCCCGCGATCCAGCGGAAGCGCATCGCCGTCGTCTTCGCCGCGGCGCTCGGCGTCCACCCCGCCGGCGGCTCCGTGCTCGCGGCGGTGTTCCTGTCCCTGCCGGCGGTCCTGTCGTCGCTCTCGGCCACGTTGATCCCTTCCCCCGAAGGCCCGACCGCACCGGCCAGGGCACGCAAGATCCTAGTGGACGGGGTGTCCTACGCTGGAGGCATGACCTCCGACTCCGACGACGCCCTGAGCTGGGAGGGCGACGACGACACGGCGTCGCATCGCACCGGTCGCCCGCGGCGACGTGAGAACGCGGCCCCGCCCGTCGAGCCGCCTCTTCGCGACGCCACGACCACGGAGAGCGCCGCGGTCGCGCCCACGACGCGACCCCCCGCGTCTCCACCGCCCACCGAGGCGGCACCGCCGTCGGCGCCCGCGGCGTCCGTCGCCGCCGACGACGACGAGGCGCCGGCGGGACTCAGCAATGCGATGCTCCTGCTCGTCGGGGTGGTCGGCGGGGTGTATCTCCTCTATTCGGTCGGCTGGGTCGTCGGTGGGCTGCGGCTGCAACCGCTCGCCTCGTTCCTGGTCGCCGACGCGATGTTCCTGCCCTGGTTCGTGCTCGCGATCGCGGCGCCCGCGCTGTGGTTCCTCGCGACGTGGGTTCTCACGCGGGGGAGGGCCGCGTGGGTGCGGGTCGCCCTGCTGCTCGCCGGGGTCGTGCTCCTGGTGCCGTGGCCGTTCGTGACGGTGGGGGTGGTCGGATCATGAGCTCGTCGGAGAACGCATCGGCGGTGTCGTCCGGATCGCCGCGCTGGCTCGCCGGCACCGTCATCGTCCTCGCCGGGCTGTTCTACGCCTACGCGGTGTGGAACGCGGTCGCGCATCTGATCACGATGGCGCAGACCGGTCTGACGGGTGCGGGCTGGGCCGTGCTGCTGTTCGGTGTCGTCTTCCCCCTGATCGTGTTCGGCTTCGCCTCCGCGATCGGGCGTCGCCGGCGCGTGGGCGAGCTCGCCCTCGTGTTCCTCGCGGGGCTGGGCATCGTCGCCGTCTTCTGGATGAGTCTGCTCGCGCTCAGCCTCACGCTCCCCAGCGCCTGACCCGGACGCCACCGGTCGAGCCGGACCGCGCGGCGTCACACGGCACGGAGCGGCATGGCGGCTCGGGTAGAGTTGTCGCGATCGCGCCCCCGACGGTGTGCGGCGCATCGGCCCCTCCCGCCTGTCGCGCTGCCCCGAAGGATCCACTGTGCCGAAGCCCGTCGTGCTCATCGCCGAAGTACTCTCTCCCGCCACGATCGAGGCGCTCGGCCCCGACTTCGACGTCCGCCACGTCGACGGCACCGACCGCGAGGCCCTGTTCGCCGCGCTGGCCGAGGCCGACGCGGTGCTCATCCGCTCGGCGACCCGCATCGACGAGGAGGCGCTGGCGCACGCGCCGAAGCTGAAGGTCGTCGCGCGTGCGGGCGTGGGCCTCGACAACGTCGACATCAAGGCCGCGACCACGGCGGGCGTCATGGTCGTGAACGCTCCGACGTCGAACATCGTCTCGGCCGCCGAGCTCACGGTCGGTCACATCCTCAGCCTCGCTCGGCGCATCCCGGCCGCGCACGCCTCGCTCGCCGCCGGGCAGTGGAAGCGCAGCTCGTTCACGGGCGCCGAGCTCTTCGAGAAGACGGTCGGCATCGTGGGGCTCGGACGTATCGGCGCGCTCGTCGCCGCCCGCCTCGCGGCGTTCGACATGCGCGTCGTCGCATACGACCCCTACGTCACGTCCGCCCGCGCCCAGCAGCTCGGCGTGCAGCTCCTGTCGCTCGACGAGCTGGTGGCGGAGTCCGACTTCCTGACGATCCACATGCCCAAGACTCCGGAGACCACGGGCATGATCGGCGCGGAGCAGTTCGCGGCGATGAAGCCGACCGCCTTCGTCGTCAACGTCGCGCGAGGAGGGCTGATCGACGAGGAGGCGCTGCACGAGGCGCTCGTCGCTGGCGAGATCGCCGGCGCCGGTCTCGACGTCTTCACGTCTGAGCCGCCGGCGGAGGGCGGCAGTGCCCGTCCGCTGCTCGACCTGCCGAACGTGGTCGTCACGCCGCACCTCGGTGCGAGCACGGAGGAGGCGCAGGAGAAGGCCGGTGTCTCGGTCGCTCGCTCGGTGCGACTCGCGCTGGGCGGCGATCTGGTGCCCGACGCGGTCAACGTGGCCGGCGGCGTGATCGACCCGTATGTGCGTCCCGGGATCTCGCTCGTGGAGAAGCTGGGCCAGATCTTCGCGGCCCTCGCGACCTCGCCGCTCACGAGCCTCGACGTCGAGGTGCACGGCGAGCTCAACGACTACGACGTCAGCGTGCTCAAGCTCGCGGCGCTCAAGGGCGTGTTCACGAACATCGTCAGCGAGACCGTGTCGTACGTGAACGCTCCGCTCCTCGCCGAGCAGCGGGGGATCGCGGTCCGCCTGATCAAGGACGACGTGAGCGAGGAGTACCGCAACGTCATCACCCTGACGGGCGCCCTGTCCGACGGATCGCAGCTCTCGGTGTCCGGCACGCTGACCGGTCCGAAGCAGGCGGAGAAGCTCGTCGGCATCAACGACCACGCGCTGGAGCTGCCGATCGAGAAGCACCACGTCGTCATGCTCTACACCGACCGTCCGGGCATCGTGGCCGTGTACGGCCAGAAGTTCGGTGAGGCGGGCATCAACATCGCGGGCATGCAGATCGCGCGCCGCGCGGCCGGCGACCAGGCGCTCAGCGTGCTGACGCTGGACTCGCCCGTGTCGGAGGAACTGCTCGACGACGTGCGCGACGCGATCGACGCCGACCTGTTCCGGCAGATCGAGATCACCGAGGTCTGAGCCGCAGCACCACGGAGGAGGGGCGGGAGCGTGACGCTCCCGCCCCTCTTCGGTTCGCGAGTCAGGCGGTCGCGCGCAGGACCAGGGCGATCAGGTCGGCGAGCTCATCGCTGCGGGGGACGAGCCGCTCCGGGCCGTGCACGTCGAGCGAGTTGTTGAAGTAGAGCCCGTCGCTGACCAGCATCACCAGGTCGAGGCTCGCGGTGTCACGCACGTGCGGGCGGATGGTGTCGGCCCAGCGGCGCCGGGTCTCGCGGAGCATGTCGGCCGCGCGGGTCGAGCCGCCCTGGGCGAGGCGGGTCGTGGCGATCAGGGCGCGGTCGAGGGCGTCGTCCTCCATGACCGATGTGCGGACGTAGTAGGCGACCGGGCCCTCCTCCGCCGCGTTCATGCGCTCCAGGTCGAGGGTGGTGAGGTGTTCGAGCCGCTCCACGAGGCCGGCCTCGAGGTCGTCCTTGGAGTGGAAGTGGTACAGCAGCCCGCCTTTGGAGACGCCCGCGGCCTTGGCCGTCGCGTCGAGCGTGGCCGCGCGCTCGCCCTCGTCGATGAGGATCGCCTCGAAGGCGTCGAGAACCTTCTCGCGGGCGAGGGGAGGTCGGGGCATCGTTCATCCTCTGTTCGGAAACGGGAGGCCGGTCTCTGTTACTATACCAGCCGGACGGTTCACTAACGGAGCCGCCGAGAGTCTGAGAGGTGTTCCATGAGCCGTACTGCGTCGATCCCGACGACAGAGACGGAAGCCCCGCGCGTCGGCGCCAGAGGGTGGGCGGCGCTCGTCGTCCTCATGCTCCCCGTGCTGCTGGTGTCGGTCGACAACACGGTGCTGAGCTTCGCCCTGCCCGAGATCTCGATCTCGCTCGCACCCACCGGTGCCGAGCAGCTGTGGATCATCGACGTGTACCCGCTCGTGCTGGCCGGACTGCTGGTGACCATGGGCACGCTCGGTGATCGGTTCGGGCGGAGGAAGCTGCTGCTCATCGGAGCCACGGGGTTCGCCGTGGTCTCGGCCCTCGCCGCGTTCGCTCCGACGGCCGGTCTCCTCATCGCCGCCCGCGCCCTGCTCGGCTTCTTCGGTGCGATGCTCATGCCCTCCACGCTGTCGCTTCTGCGCTCGATCTTCCAGAACCGCGATCAGCGGCGCATGGCGATCGCGGTCTGGGCGTCCGCGTTCTCCGCCGGTGCGGCCCTGGGGCCGATCGTCGGCGGGTTCCTGCTCGAGCACTTCGCGTGGGGCTCGGTGTTCCTCCTCGCTGTACCGGTGCTGATCCCGCTGCTGATCGGCGCACCGCTGCTGGTGCCCGAGAGCCGTGACCCGCATCCCGGTCGCATCGACCCGCTGAGCATCGCCCTGTCGATGGCGGCGATGATCCCGGTCGTCTACGCGATCAAGTCGTTCGCGGTGGACGGGCCCTCGCTGTACGCGGGGGGATGGGCCGTGCTCGGCCTCGCGATGGGCGCGCTGTTCGTGCGGCGTCAGCTCCGCTCCGACGTCCCGATGCTCGACATGGCGCTGTTCCGAAGGGGCTCTTTCTCCGGGGCGATCCTGGTGAACCTGCTCAGCGTGGTCGCCCTGGTGGGCTTCCTCTACTTCGTGTCGCAGCACGTGCAGCTCGTGCTCGGGCTCTCGCCGATGATGGCCGGGCTCGCACTCGTGCCCGGCATGGCGGCGATGATCGTGGCCGGCCTCACGGTCGTGCCGATCTCGCGTCGCGTGCCGCCGCACGTGCTGATCCCCGCGGCGCTGGTCTTCTCCGTGGTCGGCTACCTGATCGTGGCGATGACGACGCACGACCACGGTGTCGTGCCGCTGATCCTCGCGTTCGCGGTGCTCGGCATCGGCATCGGCGCCGCGGAGACGATCTCGAACGAGCTCATCCTCTCCAGCGCTCCGGCCGCGAAGGCCGGCGCGGCCAGCGCCGTGTCCGAGACCGCGTACGAGCTCGGCGCCGTGCTCGGCACCGCCATCCTGGGCGGCCTCATCACGGCGTTCTACCGCGGAGCGCTCGTGCTTCCGGAGGGGCTGCCCGCCGACGTCGCGCATGCGGCGCAGGAGACGCTGGCCGGCGCGTACACCGCGGCGCAGCAGCTCCCGTCGCAGCTCGGAGACGCGCTGTGGCAGGCCGCCGCCGACGCGTTCGGCTCCGGGGTGACGGTGACCTCGCTGATCGGCGCCGGGCTCGTGGTCATCGCCGCGGTGATCGCCGCCGTCACACTGCGCAAGGCACCCACGCACTGACCACTACGCTGGGGGGACCGGCCCGTACGACCCGCGGTCGCGCCGCGGCCGGTCCACCCCCGTGCAGTGCGCAAGGAGTCTCATGTCGCGTGTCGTGAAGCTGGCCGTCATCCCCGGTGACGGCATCGGTCCCGAGGTCATCGCGGAGGCGGAGAAGGTGCTCGACGCCGTCACCGCAGACAGCGACGTGACGTTCGACAAGACCCGCTTCTCGCTCGGAGCCGGCCGGTTCCTCGAGACCGGCGACACGCTCACCGATGACGACCTGGCGGCGATCTCGGCGCACGACGCGATCCTGCTCGGCGCGGTCGGAGGCACGCCGGGCGACCCGCGCCTGAAGAACGCGAACATCGAGCGCGGCCTGCTGCTGAAGCTCCGCTTCACGCTCGACCACTACGTGAACCTCCGCCCGTCGAAGCTCTTCCCGGGTGCCACTGGTCCGCTCGCCGACCCGGGGGAGGTCGACTTCGTCGTGGTGCGCGAGGGGACCGAGGGGCCCTACGTCGGCAACGGCGGCGCGATCCGCGTCGGCACGCCGCAGGAGGTCGCCAACGAGACCTCGGTCAACACCGCCTTCGGTGTGGAGCGCGTCGTGCGCTACGCGTTCGACCTCGCCGAGCGTCGGCGCCGGAAGCTCACCCTCGTGCACAAGACCAACGTGCTCGTGCACGCCGGGGCGATCTGGCAGCGCATCGTGAACGAGGTCGCGGCCGAACACCCCGATGTGACCGTCGACTACCTGCACGTCGATGCCGCCACCATCTTCCTGGTCACGGACCCCTCGCGTTTCGACGTGATCGTGACGGACAATCTCTTCGGTGACATCCTCACCGACCTCGCCGGCGCCGTCACGGGCGGCATCGGCCTCGCAGCCTCGGGGAACATCAACCCCGACGGCGCCTTCCCGTCGATGTTCGAGCCCGTGCACGGCTCGGCTCCGGACATCGCGGGTCAGCAGAAGGCCGACCCGACCGCCGCGATCCTCTCGATCGCGCTGCTGCTCGACCACCTCGGCTTCGCGGCCGAGTCGGCGCGTGTGAGCGCCGCGGTCGAGGCGGACATCGCCGCGCGCAGCGGTGCCCGCACCACCGCGGAGATCGGCTCCGCGATCACTGCCCGCCTCTGAACGGCGGGCGTAGGCTGACAGGGCGCGAGGATGCGCCCACCCACGAGGATTGGATGACGACATGACGACGATCGACGCCGAGACGAGCGTGGCTCCCCTGGAGTTCGCCGTGACGAAGAACCTGAACGCCGCGAGCCCGACGCGGCTCGCCGAGGTGCTGGAGAACCCCGGGTTCGGGGTCGTCTTCACCGACCACATGGTCGACATCTGCTGGTCGGCCAAGGGCGGATGGCACCGTCCGCGCGTGCAGCCCTACGGCCCGATCCCGCTCGACCCCGCCGCGTCGGTTCTGCACTATGCGCAGGAGATCTTCGAGGGCATCAAGGCCTACCGTCACGCCGACGGGTCCATCCACACCTTCCGTCCCGACCGCAATGCCGCGCGCCTGCAGGCGAGCGCGCGTCGTCTGGCGCTTCCGGAGCTGCCCACCGAGTACTTCATCCAGTCGCTGCGCGAGCTGATCGCCGTCGACGGTCGCTGGGTGCCGTCGGGCGCCGACCAGAGCCTGTACCTGCGGCCGTTCATGTTCGCCAAGGAGGCTTTCCTGGGCGTGCGCGCGGCGCAGAAGGTGGCGTACTACGTGATCGCGAGCCCGGCCGGCGCGTACTTCAGCGGCGGTGTGAAGCCGGTGCGCATTTGGCTCTCGGAGGACTACGCCCGCGCGGGCAAGGGCGGCACCGGGAAGGCGAAGACGGGCGGCAACTACGCCTCGAGCCTCCTCCCGCAGGCCGAGGCCGCCGCCAAGGGCTGCGACCAGGTCGTGTTCCTCAACGAGAAACGCGACGTCGAGGAGCTCGGCGGCATGAACGTCGTGTTCGTGTTCAAGGACGGCCGCGTCGTCACCCCGGAGTCCGACAGCATCCTCGAGGGCATCACGCGCGACTCGCTGCTGCAGCTCGCGGAAGACCGCGGCTACACGGTCGAGAAGCGACCGATCTCGATCGACGAGTGGCGCCAGGGCGTCGCCTCGGGTGACATCGTCGAGGTGTTCGCGTGCGGGACGGCCGCCGTCGTCACCCCCATCGGTGCGCTGGTGGGCGAGGGCTTCGACGAGCCCCAGCCGTTGGGCGAGCTGGCGCTGTCACTGCGCGAGGAGCTGACCGACATCCAGTACGGCCGCCGCGAGGACAAGCACGGCTGGCTCGTGCGCCTCGACGCCTGACCACCACGTCCGAAGACCCCGGGCCGGCTCGACCGGTCCGGGGTCTTCCGCGTCGCTAGGCTGGACGCATGAAGATCGCCCGGTTCAGCCACGACGACGCCATCATGTACGGGATCATCGACGAGCGCGAGCTCGTGGTGCTGGCGGGGGACCCGATGTTCGCCGGGTACGAGACCACCGGCGACCGGGTGCCGCTCACCGAGGCGAAGCTCCTCGCCCCCGTGATCCCGCGCTCCAAGGTCGTGTGCGTCGGCAAGAACTACCATGACCACGCCGCCGAGATGGGTGGGGTCGCGCCCGAGGAGCCGCTGCTGTTCCTCAAGCCGAACACGGCCGTCATCGGCCCGGACGACGCGATCGTGCGTCCCACCGCCCTGTCCGAGCGCACCGAGTACGAGGGTGAGCTGGTGGTCGTGATCGGCAAGATCGCCAAGAACGTCACGGCGGAGAACGCCCTTGACTACGTGCTCGGCTACACGATCGGCAACGACGTCACCGCGCGCGATCTGCAGCGCAAGGACGGACAGTGGTCCAGGGCGAAGGGCTTCGACACCTTCTGCCCGCTCGGCCCCGTGATCGAGACCGACTTCGACGCGTCGACGGCGATCATCGAGACCAGGGTCAACGGCGAGGTGCGGCAGCACGCGCCGCTCACCGACATGATCCACTCGGTGGCGGACATCATCGCGTACGCCTCGGCCGTCTTCACCCTTCTCCCCGGTGACGTGATCATGACGGGGACCCCGGCGGGTGTCGGCACGTTCACGGCGGGCGACGTCGTGGAGGTGGAGATCTCCGGCCTCGGCATCCTCCGCAACACCGCGCGCGACGCCGTTCCCGCGACATGACCTCCAGCGCCCTGACGGCGGCGCAGCAGACGGCGGTGCAGCGGCGCACCGTCCTCGTGCTGTCGCTCGGGCAGGTCCTCGGGGGCATCGCGTTCGGGGCGACCGTCTCGCTCGGTGCTCTGCTCGCGGCCGACATCTCCGGCAGCGACGCGCTCTCCGGGCTGGCGACCGCCTCCGTCACGCTCGGCGCGGCACTGTGCGCGATCCCGCTCGCTCGGCTGGCGGCACGGCTCGGTCGACGCCGCGCGCTCACGCTCGGCAACCTCTTCGCCCTGGTCGGCATCGCCGTGGTGATCCTCGCCGCCTCGGTCCGGGTGTTCCCGTTGCTCCTCGTCGGCATCCTGTTGATCGGTGCGGGCAACGCGGGCAACCTGCAGTCGCGGTTCGCCGCGACCGACCTCGCGGCCCCGCAGCACCGCGGCCGCGATCTGTCGATCGTGGTGTGGTCGACGACGATCGGCGGCGTCGCGGGACCGCTGCTGCTCGGCCCCGGCGAGGTTGTCGGCCACGCGATCGGGATGCCGCCGCAGACCGGGTCGTACGTGTTCTCGTTCGTGGCGCAGTGTGCCGCGCTCGTGCTGTACCTCGTGGCGCTGCGCCCGGACCCGCTCCTCGCGGCGCAGCGCCTCGCGACGCAGGCGGCCGCCGCCACCGGGACGACGGCGGTCGACCGTCCGCGGGTCGCGCGCTACGCCATCTTCGCCATCGCCGGTTCCCACGTGGTGATGGCGTCGGTCATGGCGATGACCCCGGTGCACCTGTCGCACATGGCGCACGGGGCACACGGCGCTGCGGCGGCCCCGGCCGACGTCTCGGCCCTGGTGGGGATCACGATCGCGCTGCACGTGGGGGGCATGTACGCGCTGTCGCCCGTGTTCGGTGTGCTGGCCGACCGGTGGGGGCGGCTGCGCGTGGTGCTGCTGGGGCAGGTGCTCCTGGGCGGCGCGCTGGCGTTCGCGGTGTTCACGGGAACAGAGGCGTGGGGTGTGATGGTCGCGCTCATCCTGCTCGGCCTGGGCTGGAGCGCGGCGACCGTGGCGGGCGCCGCCCTCCTGACCGAGGCATCCGCTCCCGAGCTGCGCACGCGCCGCCAGGGTCGCAGCGACTCGCTCATGAGCCTCTCGGCCGCCGCCGGTTCCGTGCTCGCGGGCATCGTGCTGTCGAACTTCCAGTACGCGGGCCTCGGCATCGCCGCCTCGGTGCTCGTCCTCGCGATCGTGGTGCTCTCGCCACTCGCGCGGACCGATGCGCGGTAACGGACCGCGGGGGAGTCGTCACACCGCGGTTGGCCTGCGCGCCATCCGCTGAGGTCACCCGGAGGCAGTGTGCGCTGCGCTACGGTCGAGCCATGTCCTCCCAGGCCGGACGAGTCTCCGCAGGTGCTGCGCTCGTCGTCATCGTCGGCGCTCTCACCGGGTGTGCACCGAGCATCGGGACGCTGGTGAGGGACAGCCTCGCCGAGTCCGTGGAAGACGCGCAGGACTCGTTGTGGGAGTACCGCGACCAGATCGTCAGCGACCCGGAAGCGGCCGTCGCCGGCCTCGGCTTCGTCCACGACGCGCGTGAGGGTGCCGACGACGGATCCGGTCTATACACCCTGGTCGCCCTCGACCAAGCCGACGACACCGTGACCCTCACTCTCGTCGTGGGCGGCGGCGCGACGACCGGCGGCGGGCACTGGTATCAACAGGCGAGCGCCGCGACGTGCGTCGACTTCGTCTTCCCGCAGGCCGCCGCCGAGATCCGTGCGGAGGATGCCGTGTGCGGAGACATCCCGGACGCGGACAGGTACGACGAGGTCGTCCCATTCAGGGACCTCGACGTTCGGGAGTCGGTGACGGCGGCGGACTACCCGCCACCGATCTGCCAGTGCCACAGCGGAGGCGACTGCGACTGCCCAGGAGGCTGAGCGAGCGCCGCGGGCTGAGCCCCGCGCACCCGTAGAATCGAAAGGCTATGGCTACTCCTCACCCCCTCACCACGACCGCCAGCGGCGCCGACATCCGCGTCCGCTTCTGCCCCTCTCCGACGGGGCTGCCGCACGTCGGCATGGTCCGCACGGCTCTGTACAACTGGGCGTACGCGCGCCACAACGGCGGGAAGATGGTGTTCCGCATCGAGGACACCGACGCCGCGCGGGACAGCGAGGAGAGCTTCCGTCAGCTGGTCGACGCGCTCACCTGGCTCGAGATCGACTGGGACGAGGGCGTCGAGCTGGGCGGCCCCCACGCGCCGTACCGCCAGTCCGAGCGGCACGACATCTATCGCGGGGTGATCGACAAGCTGGTCGCGACGGGCGCGCTCTACGAGAGCTACTCGACGGCGGAGGAGATCGACGCCCGCAACGAGGCCAACGGTCGGGCGAAGCAGCTCGGCTACGACAACTTCGACCGCGACCTCACGGACGAGCAGAAGGCGGCGTTCCGCGCCGAGGGCCGCCAGCCGGCCCTGCGCCTGCGGGTGCCGGACGAGGACCTCACGTACGTGGACCTCATCCGCGGCGAGGTCACCTTCCCGGCCGGATCGTTTCCCGACTTCGTGGTCGTGCGGCCGAACGGCGTGCCGCTGTACACCTTCGTGAACCCGGTCGACGATGCGCTGATGGGTATCACCCACGTGCTGCGCGGCGAGGACCTCATGCCCTCCACCGCCCGTCAGCTGTCGCTCTATGCCGCGCTGATCGACGCCGGGGTGACGACGTTCGTCCCACGCTTCGCGCACATGCCGCTGGTCCTGGGGGAGACGGGCACGAAGAAGCTCTCCAAGCGCGACCCCCAGGCCGACCTCTTCCTGCACCGGGAGCGCGGCTTCATCCACGAGGGGCTGCTGAACTACCTGGCGCTGCTGGGCTGGTCGATCGGCCCCGACCGTGACGTGTTCTCGCTCGACGAGTTCATCGCCGCGTTCGACATCGAGAACGTGAACCCGAATCCGGCCCGCTTCGACCAGAAGAAGGCGGAGTCGATCAATGGCGACCACATCCGCATGCTCGACGTGAAGGACTTCGCCGAGCGCTCGGTGCCGTACCTCGCCGCGGCCGGCCTGTTCGACGAGCCGACCCACGAGCAGCTCGTGCTGGCCTTCCGCGCCGCGCCGCTCGTGCAGGAGCGGGTGCAGCTGCTGGGTGAGGTGCCGGGCATGCTCGGTTTCCTCTTCCGCGACGAGGTGTCATACGACGCGGACGCCCTCAAGGGTCTGCCGGCGAACGCCGCGGAGGTGCTCGAGGCCTGCGTCGCCGCGCTCGAGCCCGTGCAGGACTTCACCCCGGAGAAGGTCCAGGAGGCCCTGTCGACGGCGCTCGTGGACGAGCTCGGGCTCAAGCCCCGCGTGGCCTACGGGCCGCCGCGCGTCGCCATCACCGGGCGCCGCGTCTCGCCGCCGCTGTTCGAGTCGATGGAGCTGCTCGGCAAGGACGAGTCGCTGCGGCGACTGCGCGCCCTGGCCGCGTTCCTGGCCGACTGAGCCGCGACGCGCCCGAGCGGCGGCACACGCCGGTGGTTTTGGCGATCGGTCGCCGCTCGGGTAAGCTTGACTCTCGGTGCGAGGCTCCGGTTTCGCCCTTGGGGTATGGTGTAATTGGCAACACGGCTGATTCTGGTTCAGTTGTTCTTGGTTCGAGTCCAGGTACCCCAGCACTTCACAGAAGCCCGGAAATCCGCAGGAATGCGGCTCCGGGCTTCTGTCGTTCTCGGGCGAGGGCGGGCACGCTACGGGGTGTTCGCCGGCCGGCCCGTCCGCTCCGCGCGGAGCACCAGGGCGATGGTGGCGAACGCGATCGATGCGGCGACGGCGGGGAGATAGGTCAGGATGTCGGGCGTGACCGTCGAGGCGCCCCAGCACACCGCGGCGGCAAGTGCGGACACCAAAAAGGCGAGGATGTCGAGGGGACCGCGCTTCCTGACGAAGACGGCGGCCAGGAGCAGCGCCGCGGCGATCAGTGGTGCCCCGGTGGTCAGCACGGCGGCGACGCCGTGGTGGTTCGCCGCGTTCCAGACCGCGAAGTAGAGCTGCGCTCCGGCGAGGACGGAAGCCGCGACGCGGCGGGTTTCGCGATAGAAGGCGTGCATCAGTGCTCCTCAGTGACCCGGGAGCATGGGCCGCTCCCGACGGAGTGAGGGTACGTCAGATCTGTCGGGGTGTCCGCATATGAGGACGCCAACGCGACCGAACCGTGCTCCCCGCTACTCGCACTCCCCGAGGAAGCCCAGGTAGCAGACGGCCTCGTGGGTCACGGCGGGCTCGTAGTCGTCGTTGGATACCTGGCGGGTCGCGGTCTCCGGCGTGCGGGTGAGGTGTCCGAAGTCGCCCAGGGAGGCGACGTACGTGCCGTCGACATCCTCCGCGATCATCCGGTCGATCTCGGCGCGGTGCTGTGCGCACAGGTCGGCCGCGGTCGGCACCAGTTCCACGCCGGCGCACGCCCCCGCGTACTGGGCCTCCATCGCGGCGATGCAGTCGGTCCAGTCCTGGTCGACGTAGCACGGGCTCACCCCGTCGTCGGCGACGAGGTAGGCGCCGGTCTCGTACTCCTCGCTGTGGAATGTCTCGGGCTTCTCCGGCACGTCGACCTTGGTCCAGTGGCGCGCCGTGACCACGGCGTAGACCGTGACGATCGCGGCGATGAGCAGCAGGGCGCCGACGATCGACAGCGCGATCCAGAGCCCCGCACGACTCTTGCGGCCGGTGCCGTCGGCGGGCGGGGCGTTCGGGTCGAGCGGCGGGGTGGCGAACGGAGCGGCGCCGGTCGCGTACGCCTCGGTGGTCGCGCCGTACGCCGCGGGGTACGCGGTCGGCGCGGACGTGGGGAGGTCGTGGCCGCCCAGGGGCATCGTCGCGGCGACGGTCGCGGCGGGCGGCGTGGCCTGGCCGCTGACGGTGAGCCAGTAGTCGTACCAGCTGCGGCTCGCCTGGTCGTCGGCCTGCACGCGCTGGGCCTCGGCGGCGGTCAGCGGGAGGCCGAGGGCCTGCAGCCCCTCGTCGCTCAGCAGGGACGATCGGAACTCCTCGTATGACAGCGGCATGGTCGCAGAATATCGGTTCGGCGCCGGATCGGCAGGCCGCGCGGCCGATGTCGGAAGACCCTGGAACACTACCGAGGTGATCGGAATGAGCTCCTTCTGGAAAGCGCTGCCCACCGAAGGGCGCTGGCTGCTGTCCACCGTCGCCATCCAGACGCTCGGGCGGGGCATGACGTTGCCGTTCACGATCATCTACCTGCACGAGGTCCGCGGGTTCGACCTGGGGCTCTCGGGTGCGCTGATGAGCCTGATCGCCATCACCGGGCTCGTCGTGACCGGTCCGGGAGGCACGCTCATCGATCGCTTCGGTGCCCGCCGCGTGCTGATCACGGGGCTGCTGGCGATGATCGCGGGGTGCACGCTCTTGGCGTACGCGACGCACCCTGCCGTGGCCACCGTGGCCGTCGTGCTGATCGGCGTGAACTTCGGCGTCTCCTGGCCGGGGTTCAACGCCCTGATCGCCTCGGTGGTCGAGGGTGAGCTCCGCCAGCAGTACTTCGGCGTGAACTTCGCGCTGGTGAACCTGGGCATCGGCGTCGGCGGCATCGTCGGCGGCTTCTTCGTGAACGTCGACGATCCCGCGACCTTCACCACGATCTTCCTCATCGACGCGGCGACCAGTCTCATCCCGCTCGCGCTGCTCCTCGGGCCGCTGCGACGTGTGCGCACGCAGCCCGACCACGACCCGGCCGACGAGACGGCGGGTGGCTACCGCGAGATCGTGCGCCGGCCCGCGGTGCTGTGGCTGACGCTGCTCACCTTCCTCTCCGTCTTCATCGGCTACGGACAGCTGGAGGCCGGCTTCCCGGCGTTCGCGCGACAGGTGGCAGAGGTGTCGACACAGGTGGTCGGCGTCTCCTTCGCCGTGAACACCGCGGTGATCGTGCTGCTGCAGTTCGCGGTGCTCCGGCTGATCTCCGGCAAGCGTCGCACGCGGGTGATGCAGGTGATGGCGCTCATCTGGGCCCTGTCCTGGGTCGCGCTCGGAGCTGCGGGGCTGCTGCCCGACTCGCTCGCGGCCGCGATCGGGGTGATCGCGTTCATGGGGGTGTTCGCATTCGGGGAGACGATGCTGCAGCCGACGGTGCCCGCGATCTACAACGACCTCGCCACCGACCGCACCCGGGGCCGCTACAACGCGATCAACTCGGCGGCGTTCCAGGGTGGAGCGATCACCGGGCCGTTGGTGGCCGGTCTGCTGCTCGGCGCGGGGGCGCAGGGCTGGTTCATCGGCGTGATGGTGGCCGGAAGTCTGGCGGTGGGCGTGCTGGCTCTCGTGCTCGAGCGCGTGGTGCCTTCGGAGGCGAACGGCGTCCCCCTCCATCGAACGGAGGAGGTCGCGGGCGAGGCCGCGGTCTAGGCTCCGGAGCATGGCACTCGAATCGCTCTTCCTCCGCCTCGATCGGATCGCCGGCGGGCGGCAGGCCGGCGTCGCGATCAGCGAGGCCGGACGCACGCATCCGAAGACCGTGCGCGCCTTCACCTGGATTCTCTGGCTGCTGGTCGCGGAACTGGTGCTCGGGGTCGGCGCCGTCGTCGTCGCGCTGATCCTCGCCGTCGACGGCGAGAGGGTGCCGTTCGCCGTGTGGATGCGCACGCTCATCGTGCTGGCGATGACGGCGACCCTGTTCTACTTCGCCTGGCGGGCCCGTCGTGGTTGGCGCTGGGCCTACCAGCGCCTGCGCCTCTTCGCGCAAATCTTCCCGGTCATCACGCTCGTCATGGCCGCCATCCCCGGGCTGTACCCGGTGTGGATGGTGACCGAGCAGATCGTGTTCAGCCTCATCATGATCGGCATCGCCGACTTCCTCACCAGCGACCACATGCGATCCGTCTTCGCGAAGGATCCGCAAGCGGATAGCACCTCGGCCGGGTGACGCGCCACTCCCTTTTCGTCCGGTCGCACCCGAGGCAGGCTTCAGGGGACCGGAACGACGACGGCGGGAGGAGCAGGGATGGCGCGGCTGATCAGGGTGGTGCCGGGCGTCGACCCGGGGTTCCGTCGACAGCGGTCGGGTTCCGGGTTCCGCTACGTCGACCCGACCGGCGCACCGGCGCCCGAGGCTGACCGGGAGCGCATCAACGACCTGGTCATCCCGCCCGCGTGGCGCGACGTGTGGATCGCGGCCGACCCGCTCGCGCATATCCAGGCCGTCGGCATCGACCAGGCCGACCGCAAGCAGTACCTCTACCACCCGCTGTGGCGCGTCTCCCGCGACCGCCGGAAGTTCGTGCGCGCCCTCGATCTGGCCTCCGCGCTCCCGAGCGCGAGGGCGCAGGTGACCAGGGCGCTGCGCGAAGAGGGGCAGACCAAGGACAGGGCCCTCGCGATCGCGTTCCGACTGCTCGACGACGCGGCCCTGCGCATCGGATCCGAGCGGTACCTCGCGCGTCACGGCAGCCGTGGACTGACCACGCTGAGGCGCCGCGACGTGCGCCTCAGCGGCCGCGACGTCGCACTGTCGTTCCCCGCCAAGAGCGGTCGCACCGCCTCGATCGAGATCACCGACGAGGCCCTCGCGGAGGCGCTCACGGACTTCGCGGCGGGAGCCTCGAATGCGTTCCTGCTCGCGTACCGCAAGGGGAGGAGGCGTGTGAAGATCACCCCCGCGGAGGTGAACGCGTACCTCAAGGACGTGTTGGGGGCGAGCTTCACGGCGAAGGACTTCCGCACGCTGCACGGCACGATCATCGCCGCCGACGCCCTCGCCCGCATCGGGGCCCTCGACCGCAAGGGTCAGCGCGCTCAGGCCGAGCGGCTGGCCGTGCAGGCCGCCGCGACCGCGCTCGGGAACACGACCGCCGTCGCCCGCAACAGTTACATCGACCCGCGGGTGTTCCGGCAGTACGCTCGCGGACGCACCCTCGACCTCGACGTGACCCCCGAGACCGCGATCCGTCGCCTCCTCGGCGGTCCCGAGACCTCCCGCAAGATCAACCGGCGAGGGACGAGCAGAGGGCGGCGATCAGCAGCGGCACGAGCCGCGTGAGCACGGCCGCGACCACCGGCCAGCACTGCGCGCGCGTCTTGACGCCGCGTACCGCGGCCGGGACCCGGTCGCGCGGCGACGAGGCCGTCGCGTCGGCCCGGCAGGCCGCGTCCCGGGGGCTCTCCGCGGAACCGGGGGCATCGGCTCGTCCAGGTCTGAACCTCGCCGACGCCGTGCGAACGGCTCCAGGATGCCAGGATGGAAGGATGGACACCGCCAACCTGACCCGCGAGGAGACCGCCGCGCGATCCGCGGCCGTCACCCTCCACCGCATCCGCGTCGAGCTCGACCTGACCGGAGCGCCGGAGCGGGCCCGCACCGGATTCCCCACCGCGACCACGCTGGAGTTCGACGCGACGACCGACGCGACCTGGCTCGACTTCATCGGCGAGGAGGTGCGCCGCGTCGAGGTGAACGGCGAGGAGCGCGAGGTCGACTACGACGGAGCACGGATCGCGATCACCGGTCTGGCACCGTCCAACGTGGTGCGGGTCGAGGCGGTCGGCGCTTACAGCCGCTCGGGGGAGGGGCTGCACCGCTTCCACGACCCCGCCGACGACCGCACCTACCTGTACACGCAGTACGAGCCGGCGGACGCCCGCCGCGTGATGGCGTGCTTCGAGCAGCCCGACCTCAAGGCCGAGTACACCTTCGTGGTCGATGCGCCGTCGGGGTGGGAAGTGCTGTCCAACCAGTCGCCCGCCCATGTGGACCTCGGCGTGGGCGTGCAGCGCGTGGAGTTCGCCCCTACGCTGCCGATCTCCAGCTACATCACCGCGGTGGCCGCGGGACCGTACACCCGCGTGGACGGGGAGTGGACGCGCGACGAGCAGCGCATCGCCCTCGGACTGTTCGTGCGACGCTCGCTGGCCGAGCACCTCGAGTCGGACGAGATCCTGGAGGTCACGCGGCAGGGGCTCGACTTCTTCACCGAGGCCTTCGCCTATCCGTACCCCTGGGGCAAGTACGACCAGCTCTTCGTACCCGAGTACAACCTCGGCGCGATGGAGAACCCCGGGCTGGTGACCTTCACCGAGTCCTACCTCTCGCGCGGTGCCGCCACCGACGCACAGCGGGCGGCCAGGGCCAACACGATCCTGCACGAGATGGCTCACATGTGGTTCGGCGACCTCGTGACCATGACCTGGTGGGACGACCTGTGGCTCAAGGAGTCGTTCGCCGACTACATGGGCTCGCACGCGTCCGCGGTGGCGACGCGCTTCCACGACGCCTGGGTCACGTTCGCGATGCGGCGCAAGTCGTGGGCCTATCAGCAGGATCAGCTGCCGACGACGCACCCAATCGTGGCCGACATCCCCGATCTCGAGGCGGCGAAGCTCAACTTCGACGGCATCACGTACGCCAAGGGTGCCTCGGTGCTGAAGCAGCTGGTCGCCTACGTCGGCGACGAGGCGTTCTTCGAGGGCGCGCGACGCTACTTCGCGGCGAACGCCTTCGGCAACACCACGCTCGACGACTTCCTCGTGGTGCTGAGCGAGGCGTCCGGGCGCGACATGAGCGACTGGGCGGCGGCGTGGTTGCAGACCACCGGGGTCTCGACGCTGTGGATCGAGGCGGACGACGACGGCCGCCGCACCCTCGTGCAGAGCGGGACCCGTCCGCATCGGCTCCGCATCGGCTTCTACGACCGGGTCGACGGTCGGATCGTCCGCCGCGAGCAGCGGGAGCTCGACCTTCCCGGCGAGCGGGTCGAGCTCGACGTCCCCGAAGCGGACCTCGTGCTCCTGAACGACGACGACCTCACCTACGCGAAGGCGAGAATGGACGACCGCTCGCTGGCGACCGCGGAGGAGTCGCTCTCGGCCATCGAGGACCCCCTGGCGCGGGCGCTCGTGTGGTCGTCGCTGTGGAACGCGACCCGCGACGGTGAGCTCGATGCGGGACGCTTCCTGCGCATCGCCCGTGCTCACGCCCCGGCCGAGCCGAACGGCGGACTGTTGGGGGCGGCGATCCAGAACGCCGCGTTCACCGTGCGCCACTTCGTGGCCGACGAACGCCGGGTCGAGGAGCAGCGCGCCTGGACGGAGGCCGCCTGGTCGGCGCTGCAGGCCGCGGAGGCGGGAAGTGACGCGCAGCTGTCGTGGGCGCGAGCGCTGGCGACGGCCTCGGCGTTCGACGATGTGCACCACGCCGACCTGCGCGACATGCTCGACGGCCGGGGTCCGGACGGTCTCGTGATCGATCCCGACCTGCGGTGGCAGCTGCTGACCGCGCTCGTCACCACCGGACACGCCGACGGTGCCGACATCGCGGCGGAGGAGGAGCGGGACGACACCGGCGACGGACGCACGGCCGCCCGCCGTGCCCGCGCGTCGCGCCCGGAGGCGCCCGTGCGCGCCGCGGCCTGGGCGGCTGCCTGGGATGACCGCTCGCTGACGAACGACCACCTGGACGCCGAGATCGCCGGGTTCCGCGCGGGCGGCCGTCGCGACCTGATCTCCGATTTCGACGCGGAGTACTTCTCCCGCATCCGCGACGCGTGGAGCGAGCGGAGCATCGAGCTGGCGCAGCGCCTGGTGATCGGGCTGTTCCCGGCCGGTGACACGCTCGACCCCGTCGACGCGTGGCTCGATGCGAACGCGGACGCCCCGGCGGCGCTGCGTCGCCTCGTGGTGGAGCAGCGCGACCACCTGGCGCGGGATCTCCGGGTCCGCGCCGGCCAGGCCTAGATCGGCTCGACGCTCATCCCCATGACCGTGCGCACGATCCACGGGTGCGCTCGGTCGTCGTCGATGTGGCGCATGCCGAGCTTCTCGGCGACCCGGCGGGACGCGGTGTTGTCGGGGTGAATGATCGCGGTCAGCAGCGTCGGCGCGAGCTCGCGCCCGACGAGCTCGACGCAGGCGCGTGCGGCCTCCGTGGCGTAGCCGCGCCCCTGGAGCTCCGCGCGCACGTGGTAGCCGACCTCGAGCACGGGTTGCCCGTTCGACGACTGCCACGTGAGACCGCAGTCACCAACGAACGCGCCGTCGTGGGTCTCCAGGGTCCACAGGCCGTGCCCGTCCTGCGCGTAGCGCTCGCGCATGCGGACGATCCACGCGGCGCTCTCGGCGCGGGTCTTCGGCGCGGGATAGTAGGTCATCACCGCGGGGTCGCCGAGGAGCGCGGCGAGGTCGTCGAGGTCGTCGTCGATCATCTCGCGGAACACGAGCCGCTCCGTGGGGCGGGGCAGGAGCCGTCGCGGGGCCGACCGCGGTGGGGTGCTCACAGGTCGAGCGTGTCGCCGGGGTCGAGCACGAAGAACTCGCCGCCGTTCTGTTCCGTCGCCCACTGCAGCCGCTGCCGGTGCATGTTCCTGCCGATCACGGACAGCGTCATGTCGTGCGTGCCGAACGCCCGGCGCGGCTTGACGGCGAGCACGTAGTCCATCGCCTCGCCGATCTTGAGCCACGGGCCGCCGAGCGGTGCGGCCAGGGTCTGCACGTCCACGCCCTCGGGCACCGCGTACGAGTCGCCGGGGTAGTAGAGCTCGTCGTTCACGAGCACGCCGACGTTGTCGATGGTCGGGATCGAGGAGTGGATCACGGCGTGGGTGCCGCCGAAGAAACGCAGTGTGAACGGTCCGACCTCGATCGTGTCGCCGGGCGAGACCACCGTGATGTCGTAGCCGTCTGCCGCCCGGGCGACCCCTTCCGGGCCGTAGACGGGGGTGCCGGGCGCGGCACGGAGGATCCGATCCAGCTGCTCCGGCGTCCAGTGGTCGGGGTGCTCGTGGGTCAGCACGACCCCCACGAGTCCGCTGAGGTCGTCGGGCGGCGTGGTGAAGGAGCCGGGATCGATCAGGAGGGTCTGACCGTTGAGGTCGAGACGGAGGGCGGCATGTTCGAACTTGGAGACGCGCATGACATGAGTCAACCGCTCCGTGGCGGTCGCGGCAATCACCGCGACGGCGCGCCACGCCCGGGAGTCGCGCGGACGCGGTGCCGATTTGGCGCGCAGAGAACGGCCGTGCCATACTTGAACGGTTGTCGCGGGACGGAAACGCTCCGCCAGACGGCCCCATCGTATAGCGGCCTAGTACGCCGCCCTCTCACGGCGGTAACGCGGGTTCGAATCCCGCTGGGGTCACACAACACGACGAAAGCCCTCCGGTTTGCCCGGAGGGCTTTCGTCGTCTGCGGCAGGTGCTCATCCCGCGGGTCGCAGCGACAGGATGCGGAAAGCCGCCGTGCGAAGGGGGACCATCATGAGCGCCATCATCGCCCCGCCGAACACCGCGAACGGCACCCAGACCGCGGTCGCCGAGGCGAGCGCCCCGAATCCGGCCATCGCCGCCGGCATCAGGCAGTCATCGCCGAGGCGGGTGAGCGCGCCCATCCGTCCGAGGTACGCGGTGTCGACCGTCGCGGAGAACGTCGCGCTCAGCAGCACCGAGGCGAACCCTGCGGTGGCGCCGATCACGAACGCCGCCGCTCCCACCGTCCAGGCCGGTCCCACGCCCAACGCCGCGATCCCGGCACCCTGCACGACCAGGGCCCAGAATCCGCCGTAGGCCTCACGCCGCGGACGCCACTTCGCGACCGAGACCGCCCCGAGCGCGGCACCGAGGCCGAGCAGCGCCTCGAACAGTCCGACGGCCTGAGCGCCCCAGCCCTCGTCGTGCGCGCGCAGCGCCAGCCCGATGCCCACGGCCGGCCCGACGGCGAGGTTCAACCCCGACAGCGCGATCACCAGGGTGCGCGTGGTGCGGTTCGCGGCCAGGTGCGCGAAGCCGGAGCCGATGCCGCGCAGAGTCGACTGCCGGGCGGCACGCGCCAGGCGGAACCGGGGGCGCAGCCAGAGGGCGAGGAACGCTAGGACGACGGTGAACGTGAGCGCGTTGACCGAGGCGCTGCCCACCAGCCCGGTGTGCGCGACCACCAGGCCACCGGCGGCGGCACCGCCCATCGTCCCGAGTCGCGAGGCCGTCTGCGCGGCGGCCCCGTACGACGGCAGGTCGGACGTGCGCACGAGCTGCCGGGCGATGGTGCCCGCCGACGGCTCGTAGAACGCGTCGCACACGCCGAACGCGACCGCGGCGAACACCAGCACGGCGACGGTGGGGGGCGTCGCCAGCACCCACAGGGCGACGGCGACGAGAACGGCCACGCGGGCCACGGTGAACAGCAGCATCACGCGGCGGGCGTCCACGCGGTCCGCGAGCACCCCGCCGAACAGCAGGATCAGTGCCCGGGGGAGGGTTCCGGCGGCGAAGATGAGCCCGGCGACCGCGGGGGACGCGATCTGCACCGCCGTCCACGCCAGGGCGATGGTCCACAGCGCATCCCCTGCGTCGGAGAGGGCCTTCACGCCGATCCAGGCATGGACCAGGCGGTCGCGCCGGAACGGCGGAGGCGACGCGAGCTCGACCGGCTCCTCGACCGCGGTCATCAGGGCTCCGTGGGGAATGCGTGGGCGAACACGAAAACCGGCACGCGCTCCTGGCCGTCGTCCAGGGCGATGCCGCCCTGCCACTCGCGGATGGTCTGCAGCAGCCGCGCGGAGAGGTCCCGCAGCTCGTCGGGGGAGGCCCACGCGGTGGTCTCGGTGTTGGATGCGTCGTACCCGGCATAGGCGGGGTCGTCCCGGTGCCGGTGCCAGCGCTGGAGCCGGTCGATCTGCATGCGGATGCCCTGGCGTTGCGCCTCGCGGGCGAGCAGCGCATCGGCGGGGGAGTCGGCGAAGTCGTCCACCGACCAGGTGAGCCCTCGTCGGGCCACCCGCCACCAGCTGGTGCGGCGGTCGTCCGACTCATCGGGCGCGCGTTCGACGACGCCCGCGCGTTCGAGCATGCGCAGGTGATGGCTGATGCTGCCGACCTGACTGTCGAGGGCGCGCGCGAGCGTGGTCACCTGGCACGTGCCGTAGAGCAGGAGGTAGTCGTACATGCGGCGGCGCAGCGGGTGGTGCACGGCGGTGATCACGGAGATGTCTTCCACGAGCATCACGCTAGGGCGGGGTCCGCGGGTGCACAAGAGTTCTTGTATACCCCGGGAAATCAGGTTTGCGAGTCGGGTCCCTCTCGCCGTCAGCCCTCGTCGCCCGTGCGCGCGGCCGGTGCCTCGGAGTGCTTCCGGCGGGTGCGACGCGACCGACGGATCAGCCAGACCACGAGCACGACCACTGCGGCGACCGCCAGCCAGGGGAGCAGGAAGCCCACCGCGATGACCAGTGCGTTCAGCGACACGACGAGGCCGTTCCACCCCGCAAGGAGACCGTCGCCGAAACCAGCGGGGTCAGCCGTGCTCGGCGCGGTGGCCTTCGTCAGCTGCACCTGCAGCGACGACATCACCACCTGATCGTCGAGGGCAGCGAGCTGCTGCTCGTACGACTCCAGCTGCGCTTGCCGGTCGGTGAGCGCCACCTCGGCCTCGATGAGCTCCGACACGCTGCCCGACTGCGCCATGAGCTGCGTGAGCCGTTCGACCGACGCCCTGGTCGAGTCGACGCGTGCCCGCAGGTCGATCGCGGTCGACGTCACATCCTGCTTCGACGTGGAGGACGACAGCACCTCACCGGTGTCGCCGAGCGCCGCGATCACGGCGGTGAGGTCGGTGGAGGGAACGCGGATGCTGATCCAGCCGTACGCGGAGTCGGCGGGCGCGGGCGCGCGGGTGTCGTCCGCCGCGAGCGCCTTGCCCACCTCGGTGCTCTCGACGTAGCCGCCGTGCTCCTCGGCCAGCGCGGCGATGGCGTCCGCCGCGTCGGGGATGCTCTTCACCTGCACCGTGGCCTGCGCGGTCGCGATGATGTCGCGGCCGGCGTCCGCCGTGGCGGCCCCCGGCAGCGTCACTCCGGGCAGCATCCCGCCGCTCGTGTCGGAGCGCGCGCCGTCGCCGGGCACCGAGCCGGGCGGGACCGCGGTGGTGCCCTCCGGCGCGGAGTCGGTCGACGACTCGGTCACCGCGTCGCCCGGGAGGCTCAGTCCCTCGACCGTCGACACCGCGGAGCCCCCGACGCTGTGCAGGATCGGCGGGGTGACGAGCACGCCGATCACGAACGCCGCGGCGATCCCGCCCCCGGTGAGCCAGGCGCGGCGGCGCCGACGGGCCTTCCCCTCCGCCGGCCGCGCCGGAGCGCGCTCCCCGGCGATCTCGGCGAACACCGCGTGCTCGATGCGGGCGATGGCCTCGTCCGACAGCTCGGGGAGCTGCTCGGCGGGAGTCTGTGCGTTCATGCGTCTTTCACTTCCTTCACGGCGCCGCGCAACTGCGTGCGCACTCGCGAGAGACGGTTCCGGACGACGGCGTGCGTGACCCCGAGCTCCTCCGCTGCGGCCTGATAGGCGTAGCCCTCCGCCGCGCACAGCCGGAAGATCTCCCGGTCGAGCTCGCTCAGCGTGCCCACCTCGGCAGCGATCCGCGCGGCGAGCGCGGCCGTGATGACCTGCTCCTCCACGCTGACCGTGCTCGCCAGATCCTCGTCGACCGCGTCCGCCGTGTGCGCCCGGTCGCGGCGACGCTGGCGCAGGCGGTTCGCCGCCTGGAACCGGCAGATCGTCGCGAGCCAGGGCAGGATCGACTCGCCCTGCAGCTCCAGGCCGGGGAGCTTGCGCCACGCGACCACGAACGTCTCCTGGGTCACGTCCTCGGCATCGGCGGGGGAGGCGAGGATGCCCTGCGCGATCCAGTACACGGGCCGCACATGGGCCCGGTAGAGCTCGCGGAAGGCACCCTCGTCGCCGGCTGCGGCCTGGGCCGCCCACCTTTGATCAGTCGTCTGGGAAGGCATCGGGTTTCCGTTCGGTGTCTCTCACCGGTGAGTGTCACGATCGGGCCCATCGTCTCAGACCCGGATTCCCGACGCGATCGCTCACGCCGCAGGTCGGATGCTCCGGTAGCATGGCTCCGGCGAGAGGGAGTATCCCGGACCCGCGCGTAACGTCATCACGAGCACCGACACCGCTGCTCCGGGCGCGCGACGCACTTCGGTGCGGGGGAGAGACTTTCGGACATCACCGACCCCTCGCGAAAGGTGCAGTGCGCCGTTGGACATCCCCGTCTGGTTCGAGATCACCTCGATGGTCGTGCTCACGATCATCCTGATCGGCGACCTCCTGCTCATCCGGCTGCGGCCGCACATCCCCTCGACGAAGGAGTCGACCCTCTGGGTGGTGTTCTACGTCGGGCTCGCGCTGCTGTTCGCGGTGCTGCTGGGAAACGTCGGCGGCTGGCAGAACGCGGGCGACTTCATCACGGGCTGGGCGCTCGAATACAGTCTCTCGGTCGACAACCTGTTCGTGTTCGTGCTGATCATGGCGCAGTTCGCCGTGCCGCGTCGGCTGCAGCAGCAGGTGCTGATGGTCGGCATCATCATCGCGCTGATCCTGCGCGGACTGTTCATCCTGGTCGGCGTCGCGGTGATCGAGAACTTCTCGCCGATCTTCTACGTGTTCGGCGCCTTCCTGGTCTACACCGCGATCCGCCAGGCCATGCCGGAGGGCGACCACGAGGACGAGGTCAAGCGCGAGAACTTCATCGTGCGACTGCTGCGTCGCCGCATCGACATCAGCGAGGCGTACGACGGCTCGAAGATCCGCACGACCGTCGACGGGAAGCGCATGTGGACGCCCATGGTGATCGTGTTCATCACGATCGGCGTGACCGACCTCATCTTCGCGATCGACTCGATCCCGGCGATCTTCGAGATCACCACGAACGGCTTCCTCGTGTTCGCCGCGAACATCTTCGCGCTGATGGGGCTGCGGCAGCTGTACTTCCTCCTCGGCGATCTGCTCGACCGCCTGCGGTACCTCCACTACGGCATCGCCGTGATCCTCGGCTTCATCGGCATCAAGCTGATCCTGCACGCGCTGCACGTGAACGAGCTGCCGTTCATCAACGGCGGACAGCACGTGGAGTGGGTGCCCGACATCGACAACATGGTGTCCCTGGGCGTCATCCTCGTGTCGATGACGGTCGCCACGGTGGCCAGCCTCGTGGCGTCCTCGCGGGAGAAGCGCGCGGAGCGGCGCAGCGCCCCCGTCGGGGACTGAGCGGCCGGGAGGCCCGTCAGAACGATCGCAGGTTCGCCTGCAGCCCGCCGTCGGCGTACTCGCGCCGGAGCAGCCCGCGTCGGCGCAGGATCGGCACGAGCTCGTCGAGGGTGCGGTGCAGGGTGACGGGGTGGAAGTCTCCCCACAGGAGCACGCCGTCGTTGCCCCAGTCGCCGAGTTCCTCGACGAGGTCGGCGAACTCGTCCGCGGTGCCCACGAATCCCGTCCGGTCGGAGAGGCGTCCCGCCCGCGCGAGAGCGGTGAGGTGAGCGCGCAGCGGGGCGTCCTCGCCGCGGTCCCCGATCAGCCGCTGGATGCTGCCGCGCGACACGTGGGCACCGAAGATCGACAGGTCGAGCGGTCGGTCGAGGTCGAGCGTGGTGAGGTCGGTCTCCAGGTCGCTCGACTGCTTGCGGGCGATCTGGTGCAGCGCGGCGTCGTCGGGGCGCGCGGAGGCGGCGACGATGCGGTCGGCCTCCTCGCTCGACGACGTGATGACGGGCTGGATGGCGAACAGGATCGTGATGTCCTCGGGGCGTCGGCCCTTCGCGACCGCGGCCTCGTGCACTCTCGCGCGATAGTCGCGCACCGACTTCTCGTGCAGCGGGGCGAGGGCCAGCTGCACGTCGGAGTTCGCTCCCGCGAAGCCCAGGCCGCGTCCGGAGCCCCCGGGCGAGACGATCGCGGGCTCCCCGTCCGTGAAGGGCAGGGCGTTCAGCGGTCCGTCGAACGCGTAGTGGCGGCCGCGATGCGCGACGGGTCGCAGGCGACTGCCGTCGGCGTACACGTCGGTGGCGCGGTCGGCGACGAGCGCCCCGTCGTCCCAGCTGTGCCACAGCGACCGGATGCCGTCGAGCCACTCCTCGGCGCGGTCGTACGCCTCGTCGTGCCCGAGCTGCGGGGCGTCGGAGAAGTGCCGCGCGCTCCCGGTGTCAGTGACCACGTTGAGGCCGAGCCGATGGCCGCTCAGGTGGTGCAGCGTGGCGAACTGCCGCGCGGACGTGTACGGCAGCGATGCGGCGGGGTTGACGGTGGGGACCACGCCGAGGTGTCGCGTGGCCTGGAAGAGGTACGGCGCGAGCAGCAGCGGGTCGTGCTTCGGTCCGCCGAACGCGTGGCGCACCCGGAGGTCGATGGTCTCGGGCGAGCCGAGCGAGGGGCTGTCCTCGATGATCACGAGGTCGAATCCCGCCTGCTCGAGCGTGCGGGCGGCCTCCTGGTACACCTCGGGCCGCGTCCAGTCGTAGTCCCAGTCGAGGGACGGGTAGCCCCACCCCTGCGGGCCGAAGCCGCGGGCGAGGAACCATCCGAAGTGCTGCGGCCTGGTCATGCCACCGTCTCCCGCACCGACTCGAGCACGCGCGCCAGGTCGGCCACGAGGTCGTCGACGTCTTCGATGCCGATCGAGAGGCGCAGCGTCCCCGGTGCGACGCCGAGCACGCGGCGCTCCTCGTCCGTACGCTGCGCGTGGCTCGTGGTGCCCGGGTGCAGCACGAGCGAGCGCACGTCGCCGATGTGGGTCATGTGCGTGAACACCTCGACCTCCTCCACGAAACGACGCGCGGCGGGGAGGCCGCCGCGCAGCGTGACGGTGAAGATCGAGCCGAAGCCGCCGTCCAGGTAGCGTCGTGCGGTCGCATGGTGCGGGTGGGTCGGGAGGCCGGCGTAGTCCACGCTCTCCACGGCGTCGTGCGCGGCGAGCCAGCGCGCGACGGCGAGCGCGTTGCGCGACTGCCGCTCGACCCGCAGCCCCAGCGTCTCCGTGCCCTGCCCGATGAGGAAGGCGTTGAGCGGGGAGGGGGAGGCGCCGAAGCGCGGCGCGACCGACTCCCGCACGTACGCGATGCGGGCGTTGCCGCCGTGGCGGGCGTACACGCTCGGCAGTCCGCCGCGGCCGGGGAGCACGAGGTGCGGGGCGTTGTGTCCGGCGCGGTCGGCGTCGAAGCGGCCGTCGTCGACGATCACGCCGCCGAGCACGGAGCCGTGCCCGGCGAGGAACTTGGAGGCGGAATGCACGACGATCGCTGCGCCGTGCTCGAGCGGGCGCAGCAGGGCGGGAGTGGGGAGGGTGTTGTCCACGATCAGCGGGATCGCGGACTCGTCGCCGATCGCGCTCACTGCGGCGACGTCGAGCACGTCGTTGCGGGCGTTCGCGAGCGATTCGGCGAACAGCGCGCGGGTGGTGGGACGGATGGCCTCGCGCCAGGCGTCTGGATCGGCGATGTCGTCGACGAACGTGGTCTCGATGCCGAGGCGGGCCAGGTTGTCGAGGAAGAGCCCCCGGGTGCCCTCGTAGATGTGGGTCGACGACACGATGTGGTCGCCGGCTCCGACGACCGACAGCACCGCGGCGGTCACAGCGGCCTGACCGCTCGCCACGAGCACCGCGTCCGCCCCCGACTCGAGCGAGGCGAGCTGGCGCTCGACCGCGCGCACCGTCGGGTTCCCGGTGCGGGTGTAGCCGAATCCCGTCCCCGTGCCGAAGTGGTCGGCGGCGTGGTCGAAGTCGTCGAACTCGAAGCCGGCCGTGAGGTAGATCGGGGTCGCGCGCGACGCAGCGGTCTCGCGACGGCGTGCGGCGTGGACGGCACG
Organism: Microbacterium sufflavum; assembly: GCF_023091155.1. NCBI lineage: Bacteria > Bacillati > Actinomycetota > Actinomycetes > Micrococcales > Microbacteriaceae > Microbacterium > Microbacterium sufflavum. The sequence goes on from NZ_JAHWXK010000001.1 coordinate 2,701,220, forward strand.
GGTGGCGAAGCGGGCGGTGTCGACGGTCATGCGGGGCCTCTCGATCGGGCGGGTGAGCAACAGAGTGTCACGGCGCGTCGCGGCGTGTCCGAGCGGTGGTAACCTGACGTCATGCGGACCGTGCTCCTTCTTAGCGGCCGCGGCGAGACCTCGATCTGAGCCCCTCCTCGTCGCGGAGTCCATCGTGGGCCGAACCGCCAGCCACAGGAGACACGCCATGACCAGCCCCGATTCCGGAGCCCCTTCCGCACGCCGCAGGACCCTCGCCGAGAAGGTCTGGGACGACCATCTCGTCGTGAAGGGCGAAGACGGCCAGCCCGACCTCATCTACATCGACCTGCACCTCGTGCACGAGGTCACCAGCCCGCAGGCCTTCGACGGTCTGCGCAGCGAGGGCCGCCCACTGCGCCGCCTCGACCTGACGATCGCGACCGAGGACCACAACACCCCGACGTGGGAGATCGACAAGCCGATCGCCGACCTCACCAGTCGCACGCAGATCGAGACGCTGCGCCGCAACGCGGCCGAATTCGGGGTGCGCCTGCACTCGCTGGGCGATGCCGAGCAGGGCATCGTGCACGTGGTGGGGCCGCAGCTGGGCCTGACGATGCCCGGCATCACGGTGGTGTGCGGCGACTCGCACACCTCGACCCACGGCGCGTTCGGCGCGATGGCGTTCGGCATCGGCACGAGCGAGGTCGAGCACGTCATGGCGACGCAGACCCTGCCGCTCAAGCCGTTCAAGACCATGGCCATCACGGTCGAGGGCACGCTGCGCCCCGGTGTCACGGCGAAGGACATCATCCTCGCGGTGATCGCGAAGATCGGCACGGGCGGCGGGCAGGGCTATGTGCTCGAGTACCGCGGCAGCGCGATCCGCGCCCTCTCGATGGAGGGCCGCATGACGATCTGCAACATGTCGATCGAGGCCGGAGCCCGCGCGGGCATGGTGGCGCCCGACGAGACGACCTTCGCGTACCTGGAGGGGCGGCCGCACGCACCGAAGGGCCAGGACTGGGAGGACGCGGTCGCGTACTGGCGCACGCTGCCGACCGACGAGGGTGCCGAGTTCGACGCGGAGGTCTTCATCGACGCGAACGAGCTCGAGCCGTTCGTCACGTGGGGTACGAACCCGGGACAGGGGAGCTCCCTCTCCGCCGCGGTGCCGGACCCCGCGCAGATCGCCGACCCGAACGAGCGCGCTGCCGCCGAGCGCGCGCTGGAGTACATGGCTCTGACGCCCGGCACTCCGCTCAAGGAGGTTCCGGTCGACGCCGTGTTCATGGGTTCCTGCACCAACAGCCGGATCGAGGACCTGCGCGCCTTCGCGTCGATCATCCAGGGCAAGAAGAAGGCCGACGGGGTCCGCGTGATGGTCGTGCCGGGCTCCGCGCGCGTGCGGCTGGAGGCCGAGGCTGAGGGCCTCGACAAGGTCATCACCGACTTCGGTGCCGAGTGGCGTTTCGCCGGCTGCTCGATGTGCCTGGGGATGAACCCCGACCAGCTCGCCCCCGGTGAGCGGTGCGCGTCCACCTCGAACCGCAACTTCGAGGGACGACAGGGCAAGGGCGGCCGGACGCACTTGGTGTCTCCGCTCGTGGCGGCCGCCACGGCGATCCGCGGCACCCTGTCCAGCCCGAGCGACCTGACGGAAGAGGCCTGACCATGGAGAAGTTCACGACCCACACGGGCATCGCGGCTCCGCTGAAGCGGTCGAACGTCGACACCGACCAGATCATCCCCGCGGTGTTCCTCAAGCGCGTCACCAAGACCGGCTTCGAGGACGCGCTGTTCCACGGATGGCGGCAGGACCCGGAGTTCGTGCTCAACCAGCCCGTGTACCAGGGCGCATCGATCCTCGTCGCCGGTCCCGACTTCGGTACCGGCTCGAGCCGGGAGCACGCCGTGTGGGCGCTGCGCGACTTCGGCTTCAAGGTCGTGCTCAGCCCGCGGTTCGCCGACATCTTCCGCGGCAACTCCGGTAAGCAGGGCCTGCTCGCCGCGACGATCTCGGAGGACGACCTCGAGCGGTTCTGGGCCGAGATCGAGCGGAATCCCGGGGCGCAGATGACCGTCGACCTCGAGGCGCGCACCGCGTCGGTCGGCGGCATCCAGGCCGACATCGGCATCGACGATTACACTAGATGGCGGCTCCTCGAAGGGCTCGACGACATCGGGCTCACGCTGCGCAACGAAGACAAGATCGCGCAGTTCGAGGCCCGTCGCGAGTCGTGGCGGCCGCGGACCCTCCCCGTTCAGTGAGACGGAGGGGGCGGGGGAGCCAGGGGTAACCCCGCCCCCGATGAACGAAGTGAGGCCCCAATGACGACACCCGTGCGCGACGCTCTTCCCGACGACGTCCCTGCGCTCACCGGAGACGTCCTCGCCATCCGAGGAGGCCGACCGCTGCGTGGCCGGGTCGACGTCAAGGGCGCGAAGAACCTCGCCACCAAGGCGATGGTGGCTTCGCTCCTGGGAGAGACGACGAGCGTCCTGCGCGACGTGCCGGCGATCAGCGATGTGGCCGTGGTCCGCTCCCTTCTCGAGGTGCACGGTGTCCGGGTGTCGGAGGGCGATGAGCCGGGCTCGCTCGTGTTCGACCCGAGCGACGTGGAGTCGGCGCACTTCGAGGAGATCGACGCCCACGCGGGCGCGTCCCGCATCCCGATCCTGTTCTGCGGGCCCCTGCTGCACCGGCTGGGCCAGGCGTTCATCCCCGACCTCGGCGGCTGCCGCATCGGCGATCGCCCGATCGACTTCCACCTGGACGCGCTGCGCAAGTTCGGCGCGATCGTCGAGAAGCTGCCGAGCGGCATCCGCCTCTCGACCGGCGGCACCCGCCTGCACGGCGCCAACATCCACCTGCCGTACCCGAGCGTCGGGGCGACCGAGCAGGTACTGCTGACGGCGGTGCGCGCCGAGGGCGTCACGGAGCTGCGCAACGCCGCGATCGAGCCCGAGATCATGGACCTGATCGCCGTGCTGCAGAAGATGGGCGCGATCATCTCCTACGAGCCGAACCGGGTGATCCTCATCGAGGGCGTCGAGAAGCTCCGCGGCTACGACCACCGGTCGATCTTCGACCGCAACGAGGCGGCCTCGTGGGCGTCGGCCGCTCTGGCGACGGACGGCGAGATCTTCGTCGGCGGCGCCAAGCAGCAGGAGATGCTGACGTTCCTCAACGTGTTCCGCAAGGCGGGCGGCTGGTTCGACATCCAGGAGGACGGCATCCTGTTCCGGCGCGACGGCGACATCAAGCCGGTCGTGATCGAGACCGACGTGCACCCCGGCTTCATGACCGACTGGCAGCAGCCCCTCGTGGTCGCGCTGACCCAGGCGCACGGCCGCTCGGTCGTGCACGAGACCGTGTACGAGAACCGCATGGGCTTCACGGAGGCCCTCGTGAAGATGGGCGCCGACATCGTCGTGCACCCGCGCGGGCTGCAGGACGGCCCTCGCCGCGTGCCGCGCCGTGACCTGGAGCAGGCCGCCGTCATCACCGGCCCGACGCCGCTGCACGGCGCCGACATCGTCGTGCCCGACCTGCGCGGCGGATACAGCCACGTGATCGCGGCGCTCACGGCCTCCGGCGAGTCGAAGGTGTCGGGCGTCGACATCCTGGCCCGCGGGTACGAGAAGTTCCTCGCCAAGCTCGACGCGCTCGGCGCCGACTTCGACGTCCTCCGGTGAGCCCGATGGCTTCCCGGTCGCCGGAGAAGACGCGTCCGAGTCTGTTCTGGCCGCTCGCGGCGATCGTCATCCCGCTCGTGTCGCTGCTCGCCAAGATCCGTGTCACCGGTGGTGAGAAGCTGCCGCGCGACGGCGCGTTCGTGCTCGCCCCGAACCACTACTCCGAGTTCGACCCGCTGATCGTCGCGGTCGCCGTGTGGCGCATCGGCCGAGCCCCGCGGTTCATGGCGAAGGAGAGCCTGTTCCGTGTCCCCGTGCTCGGATGGGTGCTGCGTCGCACGGGCATGGTGCCGGTCGCGCGGACGTCGTCGGCGACCGCGGCCAAGCAGACCATGGCGCAGTCGGCGGAGCTCGTCGAGCACGGCCGCGGCGTGATCGTGTACCCGGAGGGCACGCTCACGCGCGACCCGGATCTGTGGCCGATGCGCGGCAAGTCCGGCGCGGTCCGCCTCGCCCTCGCCGACGGGATCCCGCTGATCCCGATGGCGCAGTGGGGTACTCAGGAGATCATGGGTCGCTATCAGAAGGGCCTGAGCCTTTGGCCGCTGCGCAAGCCGGTCCGCGTGCTGGTGGGCGACCCGATCGACGTCGAGGATCTGCGCGGGCGTGCGACCGAGCCCGCCGCGCTGACCGAGGCGACGAGCCGCCTGATGAACGCGATCACGGCGCTGCTCGAGGAGTTGCGCGAGGAGAAGGCACCAGCGGAGCGGTGGAACCCCGCGAGCCACGGCCAGAAGGAGACCGGTCGACTTGACTCCTAAGAGGAACACACCAGCGGGACCCCGGGTCGCCGTGATCGGCGCGGGCAGCTGGGGCACCACGTTCGGGAAGATCCTGGCCGATGGCGGAGCGCAGGTCACGATGTGGGCCCGCCGCGCCGAGCTGGCGCACGAGATCGACGAGGCCAAGCGCAACTCGCGCTACCTGCCGGGCATCAACCTCCCGCGCACCATGGCGGCCACGCACGAGCTCTCCTCGGCGCTCGACGGGGCGGAACAGGTGTACCTGTCGGTGCCGAGCCAATCGCTGCGCGAGAACCTCAAGGCGCTGCGACCGCTGATCGCGTCCGGCGATGCCCGGATCGTCAGCCTCATGAAGGGGGTCGAGCGGGGCACGGGTCTGCGCATGAGTCAGGTGATCGAGCAGGAGCTGCGCTGCGACCCGGAGCGCATCGCGGTGGCGTCCGGCCCCAACCTGGCGCTGGAGATCGCGCGCGAGCAGCCCACCGCGGCCGTCATCTCGTCGCTGAGCCAGGAGACGGCGGAGGTCGTGGCGCGGGCCGCGCGCAACGGCTACTTCCGCACGTTCGTGAACACCGACGTGATCGGCACCGAGTTCGGCGGGGTGCTGAAGAACCTCATCGCCGTCGCGATCGGCATCGTCGACGGCGTCGGCTACGGCGAGAACACCAAGGCCTCGATCATCACGCGTGGTCTGGTCGAGATGACCGACTTCGCGGTCGCGAACGGCGCGCAGCCGGAGACGCTGCAGGGGCTCGCGGGGCTCGGCGACCTGATCGCGACGTGCCAGTCGCCGCTGAGCCGGAACAACACGGCCGGGCGGCTGCTCGGACAGGGCTATTCGTTCCAGGACGTCGTGAAGCAGATGCAGCAGACCGCGGAGGGGCTGGCCTCGGTCGCCCCCGTGCTGCAGCTCGCCCGCGAGGCCGGCGTCGACATGCCGATCGTCGAGCAGGTGAAGATGGTGCTCGACGGCAAGATGGATCCCCGGGATATCGCCCCGCATCTCACGACGGACGACGACACCCCGCAGGGGGAGAGGACCAACCATGGACAAGCAGACGGTGGTGGTGCTCTTCGGAGGGCGCTCCAGCGAGCATTCGATCAGTTCCGCAACGGCGGGGGGAGTGCTCGGCGCGATTGACCGCGACCGCTACGCGGTGATCCCGGTGGGGATCACGCGCGAGGGCGCCTTCGTGCTGGAGGACGACGACCCGGCGAAGTTCCCGCTCGATGCGGCGCACCTGCCCGAGGTGGTCGACAATGGCACGCGCATCCTGTGGCCGGAGCCGGGCGGCGACCGCACGCTCCGCGTGGTGCACCCCGGCGGCGCCGTCGACGGTCTCGGCGAGATCGACGTGGTGCTGCCCATCCTGCACGGACCGCACGGCGAGGACGGCACGATCCAGGGGTACTTCGACACGCTCGAGGTGCCGTACGCGGGCGGCGGCGTGCTCGATTCGGCGCTGTGCATGGACAAGCACTTCATGAAGATCGCCCTGCAGGCCGCGGGCATCCCGGTCGCGCCGTGGGTCACGGTGCGGCGCGCGGCGTGGGACGGCGACCCGTCGTCGGTACGCGAGCAGGCGGCCGGTCTGGGCCTCCCGGTGTTCGTGAAGCCCGCACGGGCGGGCTCGAGCGTGGGGGTGTCGAAGGTGAGCGCCCCGGAGGAGCTCGACGCGGCTCTCGCTGTGGCGTTCGCGGAAGACGACAAGGTCCTCATCGAGTCGGGGATCACCGGGCGCGAGATCGAGGTCGCGGTGCTGGAGGCGGCGGAGGGTGTCCGTGCCTCGCTCCCGGGCGAGATCGTCCTCACGTCGCGCGGCTTCTACGACTTCGAGGGCAAGTACCTCGGCGGCGACGGGGTCGACGTCGTGTGCCCGGCCGAGCTGAGCGACGCGGAGGTGTCGGCGGTGCAGGAGGCCGGGGTCCGCGCGTTCGAGGCGGTGGACGGCCGGGGCCTCGCCAGGGTCGACATGTTCCTCACGCCGTCGGGCGAGCTCGTGGTGAACGAGCTGAACACGATGCCCGGGTTCACGCCGATCTCGATGTTCCCCAAGTGCTGGGTGTCCTCCGGGCTGAGCTACCGCGACCTGATCACGGAGCTGGTGGAGGCGGGTCTGCGCCGCTGACCCGGGTTCTCCGCGGCGCTCAGCCCGCGGGGAACTCCACGCGGTCCGTGCACTGCGCGGTCGCGGGCGACAGGCCGGACTGGATGCTCGACGAGAGGGTGTTCACGATCGACTGGAAGTCGATCTGCTCGCCGCGGCGGATGATGACCTCCACCGCGGGCTCGCGCCCGTAGGTGACGAGGCGCTGCCGCTCCTCCTCCTGATCGAGCACCAGCCAGTCGACGCCGCCGAGCGTCGTGCAGACGAGCGCCGATGGCGCGGGGGGCTCCACGCCGCAGCGCAGCACGATCGTGGGGTCGCCCCAGGCGCCCGTGGCCTGCGCGTCGGTCCACACCCGGTCGAACCCGTCGACGCTGTCGGGGAGCAGCACGGAGACGGAGGCGCAGCCCGGATCGTTGGCGTCGTCCGCGGGTTCCAGGTGGACGGTGGTCGAGCATCCGGTGACGACGGCGGCGAGGGCGATCGCCCCGGCGACGGCGGCGAGACGACGAGAACGGGGCATGCATCCAGGCTACCTTTGACGACATGCACTCCCGACCCGATGCCGACGACCCGCGCCTGGCAGAGCTCTCGGAGGGACGCATCCTGCGGTCGATCCTGAGCCGCACGACCCCGGGAGCGCACACGCTCCTCGGGCCGGGTGATGATGCGGCCGTGATCGCGGCGCCGTCGGGCTCGGTCGTCGCGACGACGGACACGCTGGTGCACGGTCCCGACTTCCGACTGGCGTGGTCCAGCGGGCATGATCTCGGCTGGAAGGCCGCGGCCGTGAACCTCGCGGACGTCGCGGCGATGGGGGCGCGTCCGACCGCGCTGCTGGTGGCCCTGGCGGTGCCGCGCGATCTGCGGTTGTCGTTCGTGGAACGGCTGGCCGACGGATTCCGCGATGCGTGCGCGGCCCTGGCGCCGGGGTGTGCGGTGGTGGGCGGCGACCTGACGGTGTCCGATGTGCTGACGGTGGCGGTGACCGCTCTCGGTGACCTGGAAGGGCGCCCTCCCGTCACGCGGGCGGGTGCGCGACCCGGTGACGTGGTCGCGGTCGCCGGCGAACTCGGTCATGCCGCGCATGGGCTCGCGATCTTGTTCGGGCGCTTCCGCGACGGGGACGCGCCGATTCCGGTCGACCCGTCCCTGCTCGGACCAGGGGAGAGCGCGGCGGTGGCTGCGCAGCTGCGTCCGTCGCCGCCGATCGGGCTGGGCGTGGTGGCCGCGGCGGCCGGGGCGACCGCGATGATGGACGTCTCCGACGGGCTGGCGCTCGACGCGCGGCGGATGGCGGATGCCTCGGGGGTGACGATCGCGCTGGAGCGCGCCGAGCTCGGTGACTTCCCGGAGCGGGCGCTGGCGGGCGGGGAGGATCATGCGCTGCTGGCGAGCTTCCCGGACGGGATCCTGCCGCCGGGGTTCCGGGCGATCGGCACCGTGAGGGAGCGCGCGGACGAGAACCTGCTCTGCGACGACCTCCCGGTCGACGTCAGCGGCTGGGACCCCTATCGCGACTGGGACTCCGTGGCGGGCTGATCCTGTTCCGCAGGCGCGGCCTCGCCCGCGCGTTCGCACCACCAGAGCGCGGTGTCGCCATAGGTCTTCTCGC